>NZ_JABSUV010000003.1:0-264685 GCF_013284275.1 Brevibacillus sp. HB2.2 | reverse complement strand
AAAATGGGAAGAGCTTTTATTTATTAGCTAAAATTTGAAAAGTCGGTATGCCAGTTAGATTTCGATAGCATGCAGTGTTTGGAAACAAAGGAGCGTGAAAAATTCCAATCATTTTGGCGCAGGTGATTCAGCGATGTTTGCGCAGTCATAAATTGATAACCGGCGATATATGCTGTGATAAACTCGCTCCAGTTGTTATAGGCTTGCTGCGCTTGTCTCACAGCCTGTAGCTTAAACTGCCGAGCTTCCTCTTTGCTGATATAGCCGCCTTCCCATCTCGTACCACTCAAGTAGGAGGCCCAGGCATAATCATAGGCGGCAATCCCTTCATCTGGGAGTCTTCGCAGATAGTAATGAACAATCTTTGCCTTGCCGACGCGATCCGGATCTGGTTCCAGAGAGTTGATATATTCAACTCGTCCTGACTCTGATAAGGCTGATAAGAAATGGTGAAGCCGGGCAAATTCTTTCCGCTCGCCTTCTTTTAGCATCCACGATAGTCTCTCTTTCTGACTTGCGGCGTCTCTTATTCCCCGTTTGCTATAGTTATCTTTTATTTCGATGAAGACTGTATCTGCCCCGATCCCAATAGCTGAATGCATACTGTTGGTAAAGAAGTGAAATTGTTTTTCTCTTTTACGCTTGAATGTGAACATGTATGAAAAGTTCACTCCTTGTTAATAGACTCGAGTGATGATATACAGCTTGTACAGTGAACCAAAGAAGAACCGACACAAGACCAAAAGAATCAGCCCATAGAAATAAATCTCCAACGGAGGGCTCGGAATCGTCATATACCTTACGTCGATCATTTGATTTTGATTGAGTTTGTTGAAATCGAACAAAGAAGTCAGTTCCAAATCCAGTAACATTTTCTTTGTGTCAGTCAGTACCTTAGGAGGTATATCCATTACCTGGCCCATTTCAAATTCTAAGATTCCGGTTTTTTCAATCTCGATCGTACTATACTTCGTAATGACGAGGATGGGTGTATCCCCCAAGTAGCCGATTTTTACGTAGCCTGAAGGATTAACTTTTCCTATGTCTCCGGTTTCATTAAGCGTCAAATAATTTTCGTATGCCGTGTAGCTATTTCCGTCTTTATCTGTTTTCGTATACTGATAGATTTTCAGAAAACGGAGATTCGTTAACTTGGCCTGAACGAATTGGTTGGGTCCAATCTGTTTTAAATCCTCTGGCGAAGATAATTTGACCAGTCCATTCTGGTGAAGCTGTATATATGAAATGGGAGTTAATTTTGTATGATCCACAAACGCGTTGTATAGAAGAGATTGAAAAAGCATGATGAGCGCAAGTGTCACTGTAGCTATGGCTACTTGGAAATGAATGGCTGGCTTTATTTGTTTATTCAAGTCTTTCCGTTCTCCCAGCTCCGAAGTCAATTGCTGCAAGGCATGCTTTCGTTCTTTGGCTGGCAGCTTCTTGACTTGTTTCAGCATGTTTCCACGAATCTGCGTGAGCAAAATGAGCGCCTCGTAATCGTGTGGACTGGCTGCGAGCAGCTGTTCAAATGTGACTTTTGCGTGAGCTTCATTACCCAGCTTTAGCTGACACTTTCCGAGTAGGCTTAGTGCTTCTGGATGGGTTGGGAGTTGAGACAAGATGTACTCGCATTCCTTCTGAGCCTCGGTGACATGTTGCTTGTGGTACCATATGTAGGCTCGAGCCAGGTAGCTGTCGATATCGTCTGGTTGAATGCTGATGATACGGGAATAAGCGTCGAGTGCACCAGCCGTGTCACCGACTCGCTGGCAATACTCTCCCTGAAGGCGAAGCAATTCGGGGTCATCGGCAAATAAGGCAATAGCCGCGTTAAGTGAATTGCTTGCTTGCTCCAGTTGATTTTCTTTCAAGGCTTGATAAGCTGCATCGCGGTAAGACAAAAATAGATCACGATCGAGATGGGACGCCGCAAGCAAAGTGTCAAAACGCAATCCTGGATGGTCTAGCTGCTTCAGATAGTATTGGCAAAAAATTTTCGAGTGCTTGTCCATATAAAAAGGCTCTTGAATAAGCTCCCGCCATTGAAAGCCATCCTCTAGTATTAACCAGACGCTTTTGGGCAAATGGTGGTGCTCGTGTAGAAAGTGAAACAGGCGATCACTGACGATTCTTCTCAGATGTATATTCCACACTAAGTCAGAACGAAGCAGCTTTGCCCAATTTTCAGGATTGATTCTGGAAGGGAAATCGTTGTACAAAGCTTTTACTTGCTCCATAAAACTGTCTAGCTGTGCAATTGGATCATTGCGATCTGGTGTGGCGTCAATATGCTGAAAGGACAGCCGACGTGGAACAGTGAGAATGGAAGTATCCTCTTCTATGAAAGTGTCTATCTGTTCAACCGGATCATTGCGATCTGGTGCGGCGTCAATATGTTGAAAGGACAGTCGACGTGGAACAGTGAGAATGGGAGTATCCTCTTCTATGAAAGTGTCTGTCTGTTCAACCGGATCATTGCGATCTGGTGCGGCGTCAATATGTTGAAAGGACAGCCGACGTGGAACAGTGAGAATGGGAGTATCCTCTTCCATGAAAGTGTCTGTCTGTTCAACCGGATCATTGCGATCTGGTGTGGCGTCAATATGTTGAAAGGACAGCCGACGCGGAACAGTGAGAATGGGAGTATCCTCTTCCGGTTGTACAGAGGATTCTACATCGGCTATGGATGTCACTTCTGCCTTTGGTTTTCCCTGGCCCTGCTTCGCCATTTTAATGGCCAGATCGTATGCTTCTCGCAGTTGTTGGTAGCCCTCCGGATCATCTTCCGGGTGGTGCAGCTTTAGCTTTTTCGCATAGGCTTTTTTTATCGTCGAAATATCTTCGGTAGGATCAATGTCCAGTATCCTCCAAATATTCACAAGTCGTCACTCACCTTTTACGTGTGATTCATCTGTTGCTTCATGATTATAATCTAATGAGGATAATTTTAACTATCATGGAAAAATAAAAAAGACGCAGACCTTCTTTCCTTATGAGAAGAAGATCCGCGTCTTTTCATTGTTATGGTTGTTGGACGGCAGGTTACTTAGCTGCCTGGCCTTCTTTAAACGCTCTTTGGAAGCTTTCGATCAGCAGGCCGTAGTTTGGCATTACTTCCGCATAGATTTCTGCGAATTCTTGGGCATCTGGGCGGTTCCATGTTTTTTGCAATTCGGACATGACGGCGAGTGTATCAATAGGAACGGCTCCTGCTTGCACAACGCGAGCCAGTGTAATATCTGTCGCCATTTTGCTCCAGTTACCTGATGCGTCAATAACGGTGAAGACTTTGTAGCCTTCTGCCAATGCAGACAAGGTAGGGAATGCCATGCAAACGCTGGTAAGTGTACCTGCAATAATCAGGGTCTTCTTGCCAGTAGCTTCAACTGCTTTAACAAAATGGGGGTTATCCCAGGCATTGATCTCACCGTTACGTGGTACATACACGTCATTTGGCAGGATTTCGGCGATTTCTGGAATCAATGGGCCATTCGGGCCAGTTGGTACTGAGTCCGTTGTGAGCGTTGGGATATTCAGTAGCTTTGCCACTTTTGCAAGAGCAATCACGTTTCGACGGAGTGTTGGCACATCCATATCCCCTACTGTTTGGAATAAACCGCTTTGGTGGTCGATCAACAACAGAGCTGCATCGTTTACGTCAATTACATGTTGATTTTTCGTTGTCATGGATAATTCCTCCCAAATATCTTTTAATTGTGTTTCTCTAATTTGAGATAAATTTGATTCGATTAAAAATCGTACTCCGCATCTTTTTGCTCCCGAATCCGTGTATAGGCATCGACGAGCAGTACTGTATCCTCGACGAGACGCTCCAGGCGGAAGTGAATATCATCATTGATGATTTCTTTGCGGTTGAAGTCCTTCTCTTCGATAAAGACATAAGTGGGTACGATATGTGCCTTCATATAAGACAGGATCGGCTTCAACTGTTGTTCTGCCATGAGATAGTGCTTGGATGTTCCTGCCGTGACCAATACGCTGACCACTTTATCCCGGAATGCGTTGACGGGCAACAGGTCAAAAATGTTCTTCAATGTGGCTGGGATGGATGCTTGGAATGTAGGTGTTCCGATGATAAGCGCATCGGCTCCCATGATGGTTTCGGTTACGAACTTGGTGTCGCCTTCGTAATCCGTATAATTCCGCCCGTCACTGAAGACGAGATTATACTCGGCTAGGTCAATCAGCGTAATTTCTGCATCCGGGTATTTTTCCTGTGCCTTTTTGAGTGTCAAATCCATCGCTGTTCTTGTTTTGGAGCCAACATTAGAGCCTGAGATTCCGACGATTTTCATAGGTGTCACTCCTTTTTTGTTACGATTTGATAGTATGCTTTTTCACTTCTGGCAAGATTTTCGTTGCGATCAGTTCAATGTTTTTCGCAATTTTATCAAAAGGTACACCGCCGAAATCGATTTGCGCCATGAAGCGTTGTTGTCCGTACATTTCGTATTGGTAAAGCATTTTTTCGATGATGACGTCAGGGCTGCCTACCATTAACGCATCACGATAATCGACTGATTGTGCAAACTGTTGCTTCGGATAGCCACCGCCACGCAATGCGATAAACCCGCCATTTAGATGCGGATAGAACTCGCGAAGCGCATCCGAAGTTTTGTCGGCTGTATAAAACAAACTCGTTGTCGCTACTGGCAGAGTCGCTGGGTCAAAACCATTTTGCTTCGCAGCCTCCCGGTAAGCATCGACGGAGCCTTTGAAGTTGATGGCTGGACCTCCGAGTGTGGTCAGCATCATAGGCACGCCAGCTTGACCGGCTTTAATCGCACTTGCAGGTGGTCCCCCTACTGCACGCCAGATGGGCAGACGTCCTTGTAAAGGCTGCGGCAGGATGGTAGCGTTTTGTAGCGGTGCACGGAACTGCCCTTCCCACGTAACGCGATCTTCGTTATTTAGCTTGAGAAGAAGGTCCATTTTCTCTTCAAACAATTCTTCATAGTCGCGCACATCGTAGCCGAGGAGGCTATATGCTCCTACTCGGGAACCGCGTCCGGCAACAATTTCTGCCCGACCATTGGAGATCAAATCCAAGGTAGCGAAATCCTCGTACACGCGGACCGGATCGGATGTACTCAATACAGTGGCGGAGCTAGCGAGTTTAATTTTCTTCGTAGCTTGTGCGATCGCACCGAGAATGACGGTATGCGCCTGCGTCGTAAAATACGTCTGGTGGCTTTCGCCGACAGCGAATACATCAAGGCCTGCTTCATCTGCCAGCTTGCTTGCCTCGATTAGTTCCTTGATTCGCTGTTCAGGAGAAATCTTGGAGCCAGTGTGTGGATTCGGGACATGGTCGCCAATCGAATATAAGCCGAATTCAAGTCCCTTTTTGGCGTCGATACGATATTGTTCCATGTTGATTCACTCCTTTTAGTCTATCGGTGTCAATTTCGCTTCAATTTCTGCACGGCGTTCTTCGAGGAATGGAGGTAAGTCCAAAGCTTTTCCGAGCTCCTCGACGGTTGAATCTGCTGTGAAGCCAGGACCGTCTGTTGCAATTTCGAACAAGATGCCGTTTGATTCTCGGAAATACAAGCTTTTGAAGTAGAATCGATCAATAATCCCTGTTGAACGGAAGCCGCGTTGTCGAACAGCGTTATCCCAGTATTGCAGCTCCTCATCGTTGCTCACACGAATCGCCAAGTGATGAACGCTTCCTCGACCGGGTTTTTCAGGTGAGCCATCTTCCTGCTTGATGACAATTTCTCCAAAGGATTTTCCTGGGACGGATTGATAAATGGCTTCTTGTTCTGAGCGTGATACTTCGGTATAACCGAATGTATCTGTCAACAGACTGGCTAATTTGTCCAAGGAGCGGACTGTAATCTCAACCGTGCCGATTCCCAAGATGCGATGCTTTTCTTCGACCACGGATTCGTCCCATGGAGCCCAATTCGATGGAACTCCTTCGCCGTTGTTATTGATCAAAATCAGACGCAGGCCTTCCGGGTCTTCAACATGTAAGGCATCGCGGCCGGCGTACTTGGTAATCTCGCCGTGGTGAACATTCAGTTGCTCAAAACGCTTTTTCCAAAAGGTCAAGCTCTCCAGTGACGGAACGAGCAGTCCGATTCGAGTGATCGCGTTCGTGCCGCGTACGGTTTTTCCTACCATCGGCATTTCAAAAAACGACAACTCTGTTCCGGCACTGCCTGTCAAATCTCCATAAAACAGGTGATACATCGAAGGATCGTCTTGGTTAACGGTTTTCTTCACTCTGCGCAGTCCCAATACGTTTTGGTAAAAGTGATTATTCGATGGAGCATGTTTGGTTAACATAGATACATGGTGATGGCCTGGAATGGTGTGCATGGTAGTTCCTCCTCGTTTAACTTGACTAATCAAGTGATGGTGTAAAAAAATTACTCAGGCGGTAATTCCTTTTTTTGGCTATGCTTATGAACGCGTGTCATTAGGGAGTAAAGCGTTTTTTGTTCTTCTTCACTTAGTACCTCATCAAAGAATGACGACTGAAACGCTAGTTGTTCAGGAAAGGCTTGTTCCAGTACGGCTTCCCCTTTTTTGGTAAGGCTGATCGTTTTCGTTTTCCAATCCTGCTTGCGTACAATGTAGCCCTCTTTTTCAAGTCTTACGAGCATCCGGGAAATACCACCCTGTGTAACGGTTACCTTCTCAGCTAACTCCGACTGGGTGAGAGGCTGGTAGACGCTTATTTGCATCAGAACATCGAATTGCGCTGTTGTTAAGTCGAAGCGTTTGAGAAACTCATTTGACAGCTGGTTGCTTTGGGTGGTAAACCGCATCAAGCGTAACCAGATTAATGAGCCGATGGTGTTATTACGCATGTTAGTTTGCCTCCCTTCGCTGAGCTTATTATCACTTTACTACTCAATTGATAAAAAGGCAAGCGTTTACTAACTTCCTTCCACACCCATTTATTCTTCCAAGTATGATTTTATGTCGAATATTTGGTATTTATTTACAGTTTAAAGCGTGATATTTTGTAACTGTATACAAATTATTCAATTAACTCGAATGAAAGGGTGATCTATTTTCTTGTAATTCATGCATTTTCAAATGTTAGCTAAAACTTTAATTGATCTACGGAGGGATAGTATGAAAGGGCTGCTGCTTAAACTAAGATATTCCACAGCAATAGTGTTAGCTTTTGCTTTATTATTTAACACAGTATTACTATCAACAGCATCTGCAAATACACAAATTAATAAAATCCCCAAAATAGATAGCGAAGTTTTAAAGCAAATAACTAATAGTAAATACTTGGAAGATACAGGCGTTGACCTTAATTTAAGTGAAGACGAGTTGCGTTACTCAACTGAATTTGTATTTAACCATTTGGAATACATCGTATTTGCTTTACAGGAGGATCAAGAATATAGAGAGTTGTTTATGAATCAATCAACCATAAACGATGATCTAAAGGAAGAGTTAGAATCTGTATTAGAAATAAAGAGTGAAGAAAAGAAAAGTGAAAAATTATACTCACTGGTTGATCAGATTAGAGAAGATATCGAAGAAGAGTTTAACGCTAACGAGCTTTCTCCTACAATTTTGCCGAGTATCACCTCCGTTGTATTAAAATATGGTAGTGAAAACATAAATGACCCAAGAAGCGAAACGATTCAATATAGTTCGAGAGATAAGGTAGAAGCCCTCGCTCTTCCGTTACTTTGGCCAGTTGTGGCGCTCGCATTAAAGGGATTTGTAAAATCGAAATTCGGAAAAAAAATCATGCGTGAGATTTGGGATGAATTTGAAGATAGAGTTTGGGATGAAATTAGCAATGCTGCAGAGGCTGTATATGATGAGCATAAAGGAAAAATTGACTATTCTGGTCCCGAAAATTCTAATGGGAGAATAAAACAGGGAGAAGAAGTATTTACACTTTATGATGATAGAGGAGGAGATATATTTAGGTTTGATATTAGAAAAAGAGAACTACGGGGGAAAACGCATCTAGACTTCCACTACCATAAAAAGACGGATTCTGATCCTGATATGGAAGAACACTATGAGATATATACAATTACTCGGAATGGAACGTTGCCCAAGTGGGGTACGGATTAATAAGGTAATGCACACTATTTATGAAATAGGGGATCATTTATGGAGAAAAAATCAGGAGTATACTTTGGCAAAGAAATTGCCGTAAACAACTTGAGAGATATCCTATTTCACTATCATACTGAAGAAAATGCAGATTATGAAATTACCATTGATTGTAAAGAGTTCGATCCAAGAATTGAATTAGATACTGAAATAATTGGGTCTTATGTAAGAAAAGAAGACATAGAAGAATTGAATTTGAAATTAAAAGGGCTACCAGGGAACTTCCGTTGGTGCACATACAAACACTGGCATACGACAGCAGAAATCAATGAAGTAAAATATGAAGCATATGGGAAGGAAACGCTAGATGGTGAACGGTTGCTTATATTAGAAGATTATACAGGAGAGTTGAATGATCTCAGATTAAAAATATGCAATCTCCCTCAGCATTTACAGCATTTACAGTGGGTGACATTGAGGAAAAATATTGATGGAACATATCCAAATATGCAAGAAAATTTTAGATCCTGGATAAACGAGATGTTAAAACTTTAAACTGTTTGTAAGAATGTGCCGCTCCTTTATTAGGAGCGGCAGTATCTTTATCTATTGTTGTTTTCAACCGTCTTCTTCATCGTTTCAATTAATGCTTTCAAGAGGGGCAAATTCCGGTTCTTCATATGATAAGCCAAATACAAATCATTAAAAACAGTATAGGACGGGTACATGATCTTTACTTTGTTTCTGGATAAATGGTCTTCCAGCATGAACGTAGGCAACAGGCTGATGCCAGCGCCGTGCTCAATAGCCTTCAGTACACCATGCAAATCGGGTACGACGTGTGTCGGATGCGTTTGTGGGCGTTTTTGAAAATGCTCGCGCCAAAAACGGCGGATGATCGGCAAATCCAAATCATAGCTGATCCATGGCTGGGAGCATAACCATGATTCAAAAGACTCCTTGTCGTCAAACGTTGGTTCCCTGAAATCGGGAGGTGCCACCAAAGCGAATTCCTCTTGCATGTACGGAATATATTCGACGCCTGGCGCGGAAAGCTTTTGCGACATGACGATGAGGTCTCCTTTTTCCTCCAGCAGGAATTCGAGTATCTTGGAAGCGACACCGAGATAGGCGATGACGCGCATTTGGAAGCTTCCGATGTGCGGAGCTAGCTTCTCCCGGAAAAACTCATGCGCCGACCCGATCCGAATGACAATGGCTCCCCAACCTCTGCTTCCAGGGAGGCGAGGTGCTGGCTCATGGCTGGTTGTGTCATCATCCTCGTTCTGGCAGCTTCCGATACAGAGCTATGCTTATAGATGCTGATAAAGCTACGGTACCATTCAAAGTCCGCCATGTTGGCTATCCTTTCTTACCTGTGACGTGTCTGGTGTTGCGCTCCCCATATCGTAAACAAAATTCCGATGACCGTCACGAGTGAAGCGACCCAAGGAACGGCAGAAAGACCTCCTGCAAAGTTAAAATCGATCACAACGCCCCCGATATAGGCACCAAGCGCGTTTCCCAGATTGAAGGCCGCGATGTTCAGTGTCGAGGCGAGCGTAGGTGCTTCCTTGGCTGTGTTCAGCATGTGGAGCTGCAAGCCAGGAACCGTACCAAATGCGGCAATCCCCAAAAGGAATACCGTTATTAGGGTGAGGATCTTATTTTGATCCGTAAAGCTGAACACGGCGAGAACGAGCGCCAGTGCGACAAGTATCCCGAGCAAGGAAGGAAACAGCTTGCGGTCTGCCAATTTTCCTCCGTAAATATTCCCGATCGTAATCCCTACACCGAACAGGACGAGGATGTACGAAACAGAGCTGGGGGAAAAGCCCGTGATATCCACCAGGATTGGTGAAATATACGTAAACGCAGTAAATACGCCACCAAATCCGAATACGGTCATCAAAAGCGCGATATGAACCGCTGGGCGTTTGAGCACGCCGAGCTCTTGCCGCAGACTAGATGTTGCACTGGTGACCTTCGGAACGAGCATAACGATTCCGATCAACGCAATGATCCCAATCATCGTGATTGCCCAGAAGGTAGAGCGCCAGCCGTACGCTTGCCCGAGAAACGTTCCAATCGGTACACCCAAAATATTGGCGAGTGTCAGTCCGGTAAACATGATCGCGATGGCACCCGCGCGTTTTTCCTTGGGAACCAGCTCAGCGGCAATGACCGAACCCACACCGAAGAACGATCCGTGAGTAAGAGCAGCCAGGATGCGAGCCAGCATCAAAACCGTATAGTTCGGTGCGAGAGCGGCTAGCGCATTTCCCGCGATAAATAAAATCATAAGAAATAGCAAAAGTGCTTTGCGCGGCATTCTGTGGGTAGCCATCGTAATGATGGGAGCGCCGATAGCGACACCCAATGCATATCCGGTAATCAGGAATCCAGCCATCGGGATGGAAACGTTCAGACTGGTGGCTACCTCGGAAAGCAGCCCCATAATGATGAACTCTGTCATCCCGATCGCAAATGCTCCAAGAGTCAGAGCGTACAAGGCGAGAGTTGACCCTTTGCGAGTAGCCTGTGCCTGTTCATAGTGACGGGTCATATTTTCTGTTGCCACTGTAAGTAGCCCTCCTTTCGTGTAAAGAAAAGGCTGATATGCGTTTCGTCTATCAGCCTCACGTGTATTATTCACCTAATCTGCTTATTACTGCTTCTGTGACAGCGAGTGTAGACTGGGGATTTTGTCCAGTAATTATATGGGGTACAGCCGAGCCAGATAAAGGTCCAAAATGCCTCGTCCATTGAGTCCAGTGTTCAACATTACAGAGGATGTCAAGAATATTTCTTTCTTGTAATCGTAGATTCCAGCGCTTTTAGAGTTGGAGAACCTTCCTTTTTCGATATACGTTTGAGGGTAGGTTCCCCTTTTTCATTAATGATTACTTAACTATGATAGGCGGTATATCTTTTGGACGTGGGAAGTACCCAAGGCGTTGAAAAGACTTCATCATGACCAGTAGGCTCATAACCGGGGCTGATCCACGGGCTACTGAATGAGCGAACTGCATTTCTTGATGTGGGTGTATATACTTCATGGAGCTCTTTTGAAGTAGGGTTTCTTTTAAATCGCGGGTAGGCAGTACGTTCAATAGATGCCATGTGTTCCTCTCCTCATAGGATCTATCTGATTTTCATATTCCTTTACACGTCGATAAAAGGTATTGGATTTTAGGTTAAGGCGCTTCATACATTCGGTGGCTGTGATTGATCCGGACTTCCATTCCCTAATGATACCATCATAATCCCGTCCTAATCGGGCGATAAGCTGTCATATGACAGTAAAAACGCATCATGGTGACATAATGGCATCTTGGCAGTATGACAATTACTTTGCAATACTCGGGGAGACAAATCGCTTCGCAACGAATGAATGAATAATACGATTCTTTAATCAAAAGGAGAAACGAAATGAACAAAATTTCTATGCTCACTGTATCGACAATGATTACCGCGACTCTATTACTGCCATTACAAGGAACTGGTTTTGCAAAGCAGGCGGATCCCCTCGTTACTACTTACAGTCAAGCTTCGCAGACCAAAGCCAAGCAACTTATCGATGAAGCTGCTAACCATCAAAATATACCGGGCATAATTGTAGCTTCCTCAAACAAAGGATCAAAATGGGCATATGCTTCCGGTGAAGCAAGCATTTACGGTACTGACCCGGTTAAGACGAACTTTACTTTCCGGATCGGTAGTCTAACAAAGACGTTTACTGCAATGGTCGTTCTTCAGCTTGTTGATGAACAAAAACTGAACCTGGATGACACGATAGAAAAATGGCTGCCTGATGTTGTTAAGGGTACTGAATATGAAGGGGATCATATCACGATTCGGCAACTATTAAACCAAACAAGCGGTATTCCTGACTATTCAGACCACAAGGATTTTCTCGATAAATTTCTCCCAAACCCGTTACATTCCTTTACTGCTGACGAATTAGTTCGTACTGCACTGAACATGAAGGCAACCTCTAAGCCTGGAGAGAAATGGGTTTATTCCAATACGAATACGGTACTGGCAGGGATGATTATTAAGAAGGCTACTGGAGAAACATACGGGGAACATATTAGGAAACGTTTCATAGCTCCCCTTAACCTAACGAGCACTTATGTACCCGACGACTACTCGTTTATTCCAGGTGAACATGCACGAGGATACTTCGTACTCGACGGTCAATTCATAGACAGAACCGAAATGAATCCCTCTTGGGCAGATGCTGCGGGATCTATGATCTCCACAGCGGATGATATGAATACATTCTTCAGTGCTATACTTAGTGGCAAGCTATTAAAACCAGCTACTTTAGATCAGATGTTAACTGGGGTTGAAACTCCAGCAGGTGAATACGGCTTGGGAATCGTTGGAACAAAGCTGACGAATGGTATTACGATTTGGGGGCATGGCGGCAACGTTCCAGGATTCGCAACGTTCACAGGTGGAACTCGCGGCGGGGATTATGTACAAACCCTTAATATCAATGCGATGCCTTCTGACATTAATACGTTGACTCTTTCCAAAAGCATTGCCGAGCAACTCATTGGCTCTTCATCACATTAAGAACACCAGCAAGCTGGCACTGGAAATTTCCTATTCTGGTGCCAGCTTGCTGCCATCTCGGCCCTGACCGTTTCCTCTGCCCGCGACGGAATGTCCGAGATAAACAGTCTCAAACGATCTTATAAACAGTCTCAATTTACGTTATAACTCACATCTGCGCGAACGCATGGACATTTTCCTGATCGGATTACCGATGGATACGGGTGCAATCTTGGGCCAGCCCAAACATCCAAACATATGCGAAGTTTAGTTACACCCCCTATGCTCTCATTTGTAAACCGCCGACATGTAACTGCCCAGAAGATCGATGCAGCCATACGTGACATTCTGAATCAATAAAAATTTCCGCAGCCACTTGAAGGAGCAATGTCAGTACCTATTTAATTGATGGGGTCATACTATATTGCCTCCTGTATTTTTTGATTGGGATACAGTTGCTATTCTAAGGTCGAGTATCGATAAAACAAATTATGTTTTAGTAGCATAATCACAAATAAATTTATAGATAATAATTGAATAGGAAAAAGGCTTATTGCTCTTGGAGTTCCCAAGGCAAAAGCCTTCTATCAATTTTCCTTCTTAACTTAACGGCTAAATTCCTTTTCGAACATGGCTTGGTTAGTGACGACAGGTTCTGGACCGACCGCATTGATGTTCGTCACCATAATATCCTTCCCGCCTAAGGTACCACCCGCTAACGTTTCAAACCCATGAATGCCGCCTCCATGAACCCAATAGGTCTTTCCGTTCGGCAGTGTCACCCCGTAAATTCCCAATCCATATTTGCCAAAAGGCGATTCCACACCTGTTGTCATCTGCTTCATCATCTCGTCATTTAATAATTTCCCACCCAAAAGCGCACTAAAAAAGGTGGTCAAATCTTTCCCTGTCGAAATCATTTCCCCTGCAGCATTCGCGAATGAAGGATTATACTCTGTGAAATCAAACAGTTTCCCTTCCCGATTCATGCTATAGCCTGTGGCATGCTTGCCCGGGATTTTTGGATTACTACCACTAAAGGATGTATTTGTCATCTGAAGCGGGTCGAGGATCCGTTTCTTCATCTGCACATCGTACGTTTCTCCTGTCACCTTCTGAATAACAAGACCAGCTAGTACGGTATTTGTATTCGAATAGTCAAAGCCTGCCCCTGGTTGAAATACTGGCGGCTTAGCCAGTCCCATACGTACAAGGTCATTAACGGTATATTGAGGGAATGAGGTAGCGTACCGCATGTCTGTACTCGTATAGCTTGCAATCCCGCTCGTTTGGTTCAATAACATACGAATCGTGACTTTGTTGCCGTCATACCCATTACCCTTTACCACACCTGGAAGCCATTTTTCTACCGAGTCTTCCAGATTCAGCTTTTTCTCCTGAGCCAACTGTAAGACAACGGTAGCAACAAACGCCTTTGTGACACTGCCAATACGGAAAGTAAAGTCTGGTTCCATCGGATTTTTATGATCGAGGTTGGCTACACCCGCTGCATAAGACCAGTATTCTCCGTCTCTTAACCCAGCAGCGATTATTCCAGGGACTCCCTCAACTTTTGCTTTCTGATCAATGAAGTCCTTCATTTCTTTCCCATGTTTTTGAGCTGTTTGATCCGGGGTGGTTGGTTGCTTGGCTTGTCCCGAGAATTCAGTCATCTGGATGTTCTCCATATGAGAAACAGTATCTCCTAATGCATTGATACTCATCGCGATCACGTGCTCGCCGTCTTTTGTCCCACCTGCGAAGTTGGTGAATCCAGGAATGCCGCCTTGATGACCCCATATGGTAGTGCCATTCGGCAATGTTACTTCCTGAATACCGAGTCCGAATTTTCCGTGTGGATTAGAAACAGTGGTTAACATTTCTTTCTGCATCTCAGGTGTTAACAATTTTCCGCTCAATAAAGCGCTAAAGAACGTTGTTAAATCTTTCGTAGTCGAGATCATAGCCCCTGCTGCGTCTGCAAACGAAGGGTTAAGGTCAGTTATATCCATTAATGTACCGGCATTGTTAAAGTATCCATTCGGACTGTTTTTCGGAATGGATCGAGAGTTTTCCGGGAAAAACGTTTCTGTTAGTTGAAGCGGCTCAATCACTCGTTTCTTGATTTGTTCGGCAACCGTTTCTCCTGTGACCTTTTGGATAACGAGTTTCATCAGCACTGTATTCGTATTCGAATAGCCACCTGTGGTCGGTGTTTGCTTTAATGCGCGAGAAATGAGTTGTTCAGCTGTAAACGTTTGAGTGGAGTTCTGGATTATACTTTCCTTGAGTTCATCATCTAAGTAGTCTGCCACTCCACTCGAATGATTTAATAACTGACGAATCGTAATTTTGTTACCATCATATCCGTTTCCTTGGACGACACCTGGCAGCCATTTTTCCAACGAGTCATCGAGGCTTAGCTTCTTTTCCTCAGCTAGTTGCAGGGTCACTACACCGACGAACGATTTCGTTATACTCCCGATTCGAAATGAAAAGTCGGCTTCCATCGGTTTCTTACTTTCTATATTCGCTTCGCCGGAAGCATACGACCAGAAATCATTTCCCTTCTTTACTGCAAAGAGGATACCTGGAATGTTTTCGCTGGCAGCAGCTTTATCAATCGCTTCTTTTATTTTGGCATGATCCGTTTTCTTTTGTTGCGTGATTGCTTGATCCACACTTGCTTCCGCACAACCGTAAGTAGGAAGTATTAGCGTTCCTATCAATAATGCAGATAACGTAAGGGACGCTCCTTTTTGCATAGGGAATGGTTTCATTTCTCATCGCTCCTGTAAGTTGATTTGTGTTGGTCTTTACACATCCACCTTATTCTCAGGGCTGTAAAATCACATAGTGACAATACCGTTCTATCTATATATGACATCGTGTTAACTGATCATATTTGCGGCATGATAGAATGTCATAAAGGCTATATGACACGGCGCATATTGCTTGACGGATCGGGAATTGGTGAGGCATGATGAGTCAGAAACATTCGGGAAATTCCTTACCATTCAAATGAGCAGGAGTACATGAAAAATGTTATTCAACATAAAAAAATGGTTCTGGTACAATTGGGTGATTTTTGCCTTGCGAACGATTTGGCTAGGCATCATCGTCATCGCAGATATTATGTATCCGGCAATGATAGCCGTTCCGGTCGGAGTCATCATCCTTAGTGCCCTTTTGGTTTATGCCATTCCATTGATCGTTCAATATAGAAAAAAAGATTGGTATCTGCCAGTCGAAGTCGTAATGACAGGCTTTTTTTATCTATTTGTGGCCTTTGTAGCGCCTGGATTGACTTGGTCTTTCGTTATACTAGTTATCATTATTGGTGTGGCCAGTAGTCATCGAACGTATATGTGGACAGGAATCTCTAGTGGGATCATTTTCCCGGCTTTAAATGGGTTGATTACCAATCGTCTCCCGTACGAGTTCATGTTTAGTTGCAGCTTTGGCTTTGCGATGGGGATGGCATTTAGCATATTAATTGAGTCTCATAAGCAAGGCCGTATCATTCAAGAACAGAAGCAATTATTGGAGCAGCATATTAAGCAAATCGAAGAGCTGACACTGATCGAGGAACGTAATCGGCTGTCACATGAGTTACATGACACGATTGGCCATTCGTTAACCTCTCTGATTGTTGGCGTTGAGTCGCTCCGATCCTCGGTTCCTGATTCACAGGTCGAACGAGTTGATAAACTTGTCTCCATAGCACAGGGCAGTCTGGATGATATCAGAAAGCATCTGCATCAGCTCTCTCATGCTCATGCTCGGTTCAACCAGTCGTTAAGTGAGTCGCTCCTGGAACTGACGGAAGAATTTATGAAGTCAACAGGTGTAACGGTCAACTTCCGTGTGATCGGCAGTGAGACGCTCGTTATGCAAAAAATGAGCATTTCTTTATATCGTTGCCTGCAAGAATTGCTTACAAATGCGGTTCGTCACGGCCAAGCAAGTGTGATAGCTGTTGATCTGTATTTCGAAAGTCAGCAACTCCGTTTACAAATCGAAGATAATGGCAACGGACTAGAATCCATCGAATTCGACTTAGAACTAAAGGGAATAAAAGAACGGCTTGAGCAACAGCAAGGTACGCTGTCCGTTCATTCACAATCAGGGCAAGGGACCGTTGCCATTTGTAATGTTCCTATACAGGCAGAAGCTGGACAGGGAAGTATCCGCCTGCTTATTGTTGATGATCAGGTGATGATTGCCGACAGCTTACAGCAAATTTTAAGCCAGCAGGACAACTTTATCGTTGTGGGTACAGCGAGTGATGGGCAAGAAGCATTAGAACAGTGTGAGCGACACCAGCCGGATATCGTGTTAATGGACGTGCACATGCAAGGGATGAACGGACTTGAGGCCATCCTTCAAATGAAAGAACGCTGGCCGAACATGAAGATTGTGATCATGACAACGTTCGAGGATTCGATCCAGGCAGCAACAGCATTGGAGCATGGGGCGGAAGGATATATGCTGAAGTCTACTCGTCCAAAAGAGATGATGGAAGCGCTGAAGCTCATCTATAGCGGGGGAACGTGGCTTGATCAGTCGATCGCCACGCGCGTATTCGAAGAGATGAAGCGCCAACGTGAGCAATTAGAGAAGTACAGCCCGAATGATCCGTATGGATTAACGAAACGGGAAAGGGAGATTTTACAGCTTTTATCGGATGGGCTTCGTTACAAGTCGATTGCCACCAAACTATATTTATCGGAGGGAACGGTACGGAATTACTGTTCCACTCTTTACTCGAAGCTCGGTGTCAGCAACCGGGAAGAAGCAATTGAACTGGCACGAACCGAGAGTATCCTATAGATGACAAAAAGACGGGAGAAATCCCGTCTTTACTCTTCCGGCGTTCGGTCGAGGAACAGCCGCGTTACCTTTGTGTAATCCCCTTTTTCCACTTCTTTTTCCGTCGCCTTTTCTTCCAAAGGATCATGCCCGTACATGCTTGGCGCTACTGTGGGCTCGTGCTCGGCAGAACCTCGCTTTTTCTCCATGATTCACCACTCCTTTTGCCAGTAGGGTGTGATGGATGGCTTATTCTTATCCCCGATTGCAGCATATGACATTGGAAATGCTATTTCAAAAGTACCGATCTTCAAGATCCGGTGCTTTTTTTGATGACAAATTGTCATATGGGGTAGGGAGAAACCGTTGGTAACAGGGCGTCTGAACCTTATGACAAAACGTTACTTGTTGTACAGGCAGTGCCCGGGCCATACTTTGAGCATACAAAGTTGTTTGGAGGAAAGAGAAATGAACAAGACGGCCTTTTACAGAAGTAGCATCGTCGCGGTATCGATTTTTGGTTTACTCATAACAGGATGCACGAATACAGCTCCATTAACCGAGACGGACAGCGAACAACAACAAGGGAAGAAGGCAGAAAATCTAAGTCCAAAAGAATGGTTAGAGCTGAACTCTTTTCAATTGAATGGCGCTGAGCCTGGGACTGATCTTAAAGATATTGAACCGCTGCGCCAAATGATCGGTTCTGCTTCAATCGTAGGTTTAGGTGAGGCAAATCATGGAAGTCGTGAAATTTATACGATGAAACACCGGTTTGTTGAATTTCTCGTCATGGAAATGGGCTTTACCACCCTTGTATTAGAAGAAAACTGGGGCAACGCATTGAAACTTGATCATTACGTTCTCACAGGAGAAGGGAATCCGAGTAAATTCCTAATGCCTATATTTCAAACAAAAGAAATCGTAGACATGCTGGAATGGATGCGTGAGTACAATGCCGATCCCGAGAACGAAACGAAACTGCGGGTGGTCGGAATGGATGTACAAAATGTCAGCGAAAATGTATACGATGAGATCAGACAGTATATAACAAAATATAAGCCTGACCTGCTGCCCAGTGTGAATAATAAAATGAAGGAACTTGCCGAAGTTACGAAGGACCTGGAAACCTATTCAGCTTTGCCGGTGGCCATTCAGAAAAAACATCAGGAGCAAGCGAAAGAAATCACGGAAATATTGGAACAAAACAAAAGCAGTCTGAACGGCCAATCCAAGGAGTTCGCAAGGATTAAGCAACACGCCAAGGTCATTGAGCAATTTACTGGCATGTATTTTAACGTCTCGGAGAATCCATCTGATTTATTTTTGAAGCATGATATCGCGATGTTTGAGAATGCGAAGTGGGCTCATGAACAGCTGGGAAAAACAATCGTATGGGGTCACAATGGGCACATCGCAAAGAACAATATGTTGAAAGAGGTATACCCGAAGCTCGCCGGTCAGTATTTACTGGAGCATTATGGAAAGGAATATGTAACGATTGGAACTTCATTCGGGAAAGGCGAATATAACGCGTTTAACATTGAAAATAAAATTGTTCCAGCTACCATTCAATCGAATGATCCAAAAACATTCAATCATACTCTGGATCAAGTCTCAAAGGATCAATACTTTGTTGATTTACGGAATGCTACAGGTCTCACCCAAAAATGGTTAGAGGAAGAACGGCCGTTTTTGATTGGATTCGGTTCTGCTGATCCAAGCAAACCAAACTCTATAACAACTTCGCTTGGGCAAGCATTTGATATTCTCATTCATATAGACACAGTGAGCGCTGGCGAGCTTGTTCGTTAAATAGCAGAAAGAAACCGGCATTTACCCAAGAGAACTGGGCAAAATGCCGGTTTTATTATACAAGAAACCCCATCAAGCGTTTAACATTGTCGGTGTTTTCGCGGGATGTCAGCGACTCTAGCAAGGTGAATGCCACATCAAAAGCGGTCGATGGATTGTACGAGGTGATGATATTGTTGTCGATGACGATGGATTGGTCAGGGATAACAGTGGCACCCATCGCTGCCAGCTGCTTTTGTCTCAGTTGGTTATTCAGGTTGTAGGTCGTTGCGTTTCGTCCTTGCAAAATCCCGCTTTTCCCGAGGGGCAGAGCACCCACGCAGATGGAGGCGATCACTTTGCCTTGCTTTTCAAATTCACGTATGAAAGCGAGAACGTCCTCGCGATAAGCATCTTCATAAAAGCCTGCATGCTCAAAACCGCCAGGCAGTGCCAGTGCATCGAAGTCATTTACATCCGCATCGTCGATCACCATCTCGGGGATCACGGTAAAATTCCACGTGCATTTCAACTCCTTGCGCGTTCCCACCGTCACCAGCTCCGTTGTTCCGTCCCCCTCTTCCTTGTTCCAGCCGATTACGTCTGTAAAAACGCTAGCCTCTACTGCCTCAAAGCCATTCGGTAATAACAAGCACACTTTTTTCATCGAAAATCAGCTCCTCTGTTCGAATCGTTCAAGCCGTACCGGTACTTACCAAGAATCATATGCTATCATTAGTTATTAGTAAAAATGAAAGTTCTGAAGATGATCTTCAGGATTTCTAATAATAAAACATGCGGGCAAGGGGGAGTGGGGATGGAGATTCGCCAGTTTCAAACCTTTAAGGCAGTCGTCGATTTCAACAGCTTTACGAAGGCCGCACAAGCACTGCAATATTCACAGGCTACGATTACATCCCATATTCAACAGCTGGAAGAAGGAATGGGTGTCCCTCTGTTTGATCGACTGGGAAAGAAAATTCAGTTAACCGCCTATGGCCGCGAGCTGTACACGTACGTGGAGGAGCTGCTGGTTTCTTATGCCAAGATCAAGGATATATCAGCGAATGAGCAATCACTGCAAGGCGAGTTACGCATCGGAGCCTCGGAGACGATTACGATCTATCGACTGGGTGACATTTTGTCCAAGTACAGAGAGAGCTACCCGGGTGTGAATATTTCATTTGTAATGGATGACTGCAGCCGCCTGCGGGAAAAGCTGCATGATGGTCTATTGGATATCGTGATCACGCTGGAGCCAAAGCTCGATGATCCGAATCTGGTTGTGGAGCCGTTCTCTACGGAACGTTTGGTTTTTATCGGGGGGCGCGATCATTCGTTTGAAAAAATAGAGGATGCTGGCGAGGAATGTATGATTTTCAGCGGGGAGCATTGTGCTCTGCGGCGGTTTTTTCAACGCTTCCTGGAAAAAAGAGAGATCAAGCCGAAGCATCACCTGGAATTCTCCAGTATGGAAGCGATCAAGCAGAGTGTGGCGAACGGGCTAGGCGTGAGCTTGATGCCGTATATTAGCGTCGAAGCCTTGTTGAATGAGCAAAAAGTGAAAATGATAGCGTGCGAGGAAGAGCTGTTGTTTTATGCGCAAATTGCCTACCATAAAAACAAGTGGCTCTCACGGGCGCATAAGAAGTTTATTGATCTCATGCTGGAAAGTCGAGATATCGGGTAAAGAGGCAACCAACCAGTCTGTTTTGGTCGAGAACCAGAGCAGGCTGGTTTTATTTTTGGAAAATTTCATAAGTTGTTTGACATTCGTTTTTCTACAATGCTAAGATCGAAATGAAAGTAAACGAAAGGTAATTAGAAATAAAACGAAACCATATATTTTAATATCGTAAGGAAGTGAAGTCATATGCTGGCAGCCGAACGGCACAGCAAGATCCTCGAACAATTGAAAGCAGAACAGAGCGTAACCGTCAGCCAATTGAGTCTGGCGCTGGATGTGTCGGAAGTAACGATCCGAAAAGATTTGATCAAGCTCGAAAACGATGGTCTGCTGACGCGCATTCATGGAGGCGCGACGATTACGAATTTCTTGCCATTGGAGCGTAGTTTCACGGAAAAGCTGGAAGAGAGAAGCGAAGAGAAGCAAGCGATTGCCCATCAGGCGCTGTCGCACATACAGCCGGGGGACACGGTTATTCTCGGGGCAGGGACCACGATGATGGAGCTCGCCAAGCTGCTGCGCGGCCTGAATGATCTGACGGTCGTGACGAATGCGGTCAACATCGCGATGGAGCTGAACAGTCAAGGTAAGCATCACGTCATCTTGATCGGTGGAGAGATGCGCCACAAATCCTTTGCGCTCGTTGGTTCTGTCGCAGCGGACAATTTGCGAGGACTTTCTGTATTCAAATGCTTTATCGGAGCAGATGGAATTCATCCGGAAAACGGACTGACGACGCTCAATCTGGCCGAAGCGCAAATTAACCAAGTCATGATGGAACGCGCCAGAAAAGTCTATGTGCTCGCTGACCATAGCAAGTTCGGAGAGACGCATTTGGCAAAATTCGCCGGGGTGTCCGATGTCGATCGGATTATTACAGATGCGGCGGCACAGCATCTTGTCAGTAAGTATGCGGAGCTGGGCATCAACCTGGAGCTGGCGAGCTTGCAGGTTGTGACCAAGTAAACTACCAGTTCAGAAAGGAAGCGGAGGGATCGATATGGCGTTGGTATCATCGACACAGATGCTGCGCACAGCAAGGGAGCAGGGATATTGTGTGGGGGCATTCAACGTACACACGATGGAAATGCTCCAAGCAGTAGTGGAGGCGGCTTGCGAAGCAAACGCACCGCTCATTTTACAGACCACAGTCGGAACGGTCCGGCATCTCGGACCGGAGTATGTAGCAGCAATTGCCCGGGTAGCCTCAGAGGAGGCCCGGGTGCCGATTGCCCTGCATTTGGATCATTGTCATGAGGAGGAACTGATCATGCGATGTATCGAAGCGGGTTACACATCGGTCATGATCGATGCGTCGATGCATCCTTTTGCGGAAAATGCGGAGATGACGCGACGTGTAGTGGAGCTGGCTCGGGAGCGCAGTGTGAATGTGGAGGCAGAGCTCGGCAAGGTCGGGGGTGTGGAGGACGATCTCGTCGTCGATGATGCAGATGCTGCACTGGCTGACCCGATCGAGTGCGAGAGATTTATCGAGTTGACTGGCGTGGATACGTTGGCACCGGCGATTGGTACGGCTCACGGGATTTACAAGGGGGAGCCACGCATTGATTTTGCTCGCATCGAAGAGATTGCCCGTCGTGTTTCTGTGCCACTCGTGTTGCACGGAGGCTCGGGAATTCCAGAGGAGCAGGTGAAGCGGGCGGTTCAGCTCGGCATGGCAAAAATGAACGTAGCGACAGAGCTGCGTATCGCGTTTTCGCAAGCGATCAAGGGCGTATTTGACAACAACCCGCAGGAAAACGACCCGCGCACCTATATGAAGCAGGCCAAGCAGGCGGTCAAAGAAGTCGCACTCGCCAAGATGGAGATGTGTGGTTGTATCGGAAAAGCGAATGTACGTTAACGAAAAAAAGACAGGAAGGGACGATTATACATGCGTATAAACCTTGATGATGCCAAAGCGTTGCGCGAACTGGACACGATTTCTGCCCTGCAAGATACGGAAAGCTACGATGAACAGTTTAAAACAGGCCTAAAATTATCTGATAGTTTAGATGTATCGAATATTTCTGTTAAAATCGAAAATATTGTCGTGCTTGGCACTGGTGGCGGTTCGGCTGCGAGCGTCAATTTGATCAAGTCGTATTTGTTTGACGAGCTGCAAGTGCCGCTTCAGTTAAATCAAGGCTACACCATCCCGGCTTTTGTGGATGCGAAGACACTCGTCATTGTCGTTAGCCACTCCGGCAATACAGAAGAAGTCGTCAGCGGCTACGAAGCGGCTATTGCCAAAGGAGCACAGATCGCCGTCATTACGGCGGGCGGAAAAGTATTGGAGATGGCTCGGAAACACAATCATGCGTGCTTGCTCGTGCCCGGTGGAATGATGCCGCGAATCGTATTGGGCTACATTTTCTTGCCGATTCTCGCCATCCTGACGAAGCTCGGGCTGATTTCCGACAAGCGTGCGGAGGTAGAGGAGACGATTACCCTGTTCGAGGAGTGGAAGCACAGCTACGGAACCGATTCTCCGATCGAGAAAAATGTAGCCAAACAAATCGCCATCGAGATGGATGGATTGATACCTGTTGTGTACGGAACGCTACCGTTTTTCGATGCTCCTGCATGGCGTTGGAAAAACCAGCTCGGGGAAAACAGCAAGCTGATGGCATTTTGGAACGCCATACCGAGCCTTCACCACGACGAGGCTGTGGGTTGGGATTCCCCGTCCGCGCTGCTGAAGGGCGTTCATTTTACACTCATTCGCGATCAGGAGGACAGCGAGAAGACGACCCAACGTGTAGAGATCAGCGCTGACATTTTGCGTGAGCGCGCTGGTGGAGTAAGGGTGGTTCATTCCCACGGCGTGTCCCGAATGGCTCGTTTGTTTTCGATCGTGTACTTGGCTGACTTCGTATCGCTGTACGCTGCTCTGATTCGCGGTGTCGATCCAACCCCGGTAGAAGTGATCAATTTGTTCAAACAAAAAATGGGGCAACCGCTCGTCACTGTGCAGGTGAGATAGCATGCTCGTAACGGTAACACTGAACGCGGCCATTGATAAGACGTATCGACTATCGCATTTTCGTGCAGGAGAGCTGCATCGCACGGGGGATGTACTGAGCTTGCCCGGCGGAAAAGGGCTAAATGTAGCGCGTGTAGCGAAAGCATTGGGGCAGGATGTTGTCGCCAGCGGTTTTGTCGCTGGTCACAACGGGAGGTTCATTGTGGAAGGCTGCGAACGTGAGGGGATTACGTCCTCCTTTATTGAAACGAGCGGAGAATCCCGATTGTGTCTCGCTTTTCTCGACGAACAGGAGAGAACGGTGACAGAAGTGCTAGAGCAAGGTCCTGCACCCAGTGAAGAAGAGATCGGTCGCTTGCAAACGCGTTTGATCGGGCTGGCGGATCAGGCCCAGTACATGGTTTTTTCCGGAAGCTTGCCAGGTGGCGTTCCAACAGAAACATACGCTGCGCTCATCCGAGGTGTCGCCGGGAAAGGAACTGCATGCGTGCTCGATACGAGCGGCCCGGCCCTGCTGGAAGGATTAAAAGCAACCCCCGCGCTCATCAAGCCCAATCGACCGGAAGCGGAAGCGATTCTCGGATTTTTGCTGGATAGCGAGGAGGCACGGTGCAGAGCGATACGAGAGCTACGTGAGCGCGGTGCTCAGCGAGTCCTTCTCTCGTTAGGGGAGGAGGGCGCGTGGTTTGGCGATGGAAAGGAGACGTGGCGTATTTCCGCGATCCCTTTGGCGGAATCCGAAGTGAAAAATACAGTGGGTTGCGGTGATTCCATGCTTGCGGGTGTCCTTGTCGGAAGGCTGCGAGGCTTGGCTTGGCCAGATGCCATTTGGCTGGGGATGGCATGCGGCGCCGCGAATACACGGTCGTTTGGAGCGGGTATGATCGCGCCCGACGATGTGCAGAGGTTGAGAAGTCAACCGATGCATGTGGAGCGAGTCGAGTAAAATAGCTGGTTTAGAAGGGAGGAGTAGCATGCGCGATGTAATTGGCCTCGATGTCGGTGGTACGACAATGAAAGGGGCGGTCATGGACGAGAATGGGCGAATTCTCCTCCGGGCTGCCAAGGAGACCAAAGTTCATAACAACTTGCCCATCTTGATCGAGCGAATGGCTGCCTTGATTAAAGAACTGCGGGATCAATCACCCGTTCCCATAGAGTCAGTAGGGATCGGATTCCCTGGTCCTTTTGATGCGGAAAATGGGATATCGGTTCACTCGCCCAACTTTCAATTGCATCAGGCAGACTTGCGGACACCGCTCGCGAAGCTGGTGGAGCTGCCGCTTTTTTTTGAAAACGATTTACGGACAGCTGCGCTCGGAGAAGCCATGTTTGGTGCGGGTCGGGAGGTAAGTCACCTCATATTCGTGCCGCTTGGTACAGGGGTGGGGGCAGGGATTGTAAACGAAGGAAAGCTAGTTCGGGGCAGTCACGGATTCGCGGGAGAGATTGGTCATGTGCGTTATCCAGGGCTTACTACTCCATGCAATTGTGGCAAGCTCGGTTGTGTGGAGACGGTCGCATCTGCTACAGGTATTGCCAGATTGGCCCGTGAACGCTTGGACAAGGAGCTCGATGCAAATCCGCGGCAAGCAAAAGCCTCTCCTCTGTTTACTTTGTGCGATGGGCAGCTTGAGCGCATTACGGCTGAGCAAGTGGCTACGGCAGTGGAACAAGGTGATGCGGTGGCGACCTGCGCATGGAACGAAGCGTGTGAAGTAACGGGCTGGGCTCTGTCTGTGTTGGTGAACGTGTGCAACCCACAACTGGTAGTGATCGGCGGTGGCGTCTGCCGGGCTGGGGAGCTTTTACTGGCCCCCGTTCAAGCGAGTGTACAAAAGTACGCCATGGATGTCGTACACCAACAGACAAAGATCGTCTTGGCCGAGCTCGGTGCAGATGCAGGCATGCTCGGTGCTGGCGCCTTGGCCCTGCAAGCAACGGGTAAGGAACAAGGAACCGTGAAATTGTAAAAAGAGGAGTGTACATCGATGCATCAACGGTATGACTGGGCAAATCATCAGCTGCTAGAGCGAAATCGCTTGGCGGCGCGGGCTTACTTTTTGTCTTACCCGGAAGAATCGGGAGCACTGACGTATGAAAGAGGAGCGACACCGTGGTTTCAATTGTTGAATGGGCATTGGCAGTTTGCTTACGCAGAATCACCACTGCGTGTGCCGGAAAACTTTTTTGCCGCCGATTACGATGCGAAGGAGTGGGCGCGAATTCAGGTGCCGGGGCATTGGCAGCTGCAAGGGTACGGGAAACCGCATTACACGGACTTGTACTATCCGTTTCCGGTCGATCCGCCGCATGTCCCGTCAGATAACCCGACAGGCTGCTATTTGCGAGAGTTTACGGTTGCGCCCGGGTGGAAAAATCAGCAGGTAATCCTGCGCTTTGAAGGGGTCGACAGCGCTTTTCATGTGTGGCTGAACGGAAAGGAAGTCGGCTATAGCCAAGGAAGCCGCTTGCCATCTGAGTTTGATGTGACGGAGCTGTTGCAGGAAGGCAGGAATCGCTTGGCTGTTCAAGTGTACCAATGGTCGGACGGTACATATGTAGAGGATCAGGATATGTGGTACTTGAGCGGAATTTTTCGGGATGTTTCCCTGATTGCTAGACCGAAGCTGCATGTGAGAGATCTGGCAGTCGTGACTGATCTGGACGAGGAATTCCGCCATGGTGTGCTGCGCGTACGTGTCCATGTAGAAAACAGTTCCGAAGCTGCCTATGACAGGGTGAGCGTGACCGCAAAGCTGCTGGATCAATCCTGCACGCTGATCGCTTCGCTAACGAACACCGAAGCAGGCGAGCTGGCAGCCGGAAAGGAAAAGGTCGTGACCTTGGAGCTTCCGGTGCAGGAGCCGAAAAAATGGTCGGCGGAGGAGCCGAACCTGTATCACCTGCTGCTTGCGGTTGAGCAGGAGTCGGGCGAAAAGACAGAAGTCATCCCGATTCGCGTCGGCTTCCGTCGTATCGAAGTAAAAGGAAACAACTTCTACGTGAACGGTGTAGCGATTCGCCTGAACGGCGTGAATCGCCATGATCATCATCCCGATCTCGGGCGTGCTGTCCCGTATGAAACGATGCGTGAAGATGTGCTCATGATGAAGCGTCACAACATCAACGCCGTTCGTACCGCGCATTATCCGAATGATCCGCGTTTTTACGATTTGTGCGACCAGTACGGATTGTATGTCATGGACGAAACCGATTTGGAGACGCATGGCTTCCAGTTGACCGGCAACATCAGTCAGCTGAGCGATGATCCAGAGTGGGAGCAGACATACGTGGAGCGCATGGAGCGCATGGTGGAGCGGGACAAAAACCATCCGTCGATCATCATGTGGTCGCTTGGCAACGAATCCGGTTTTGGCTGCAATTTCCGGGCAATGGCTGCTTGGTGCCGACAAGCGGACCCGACTCGTCTCATCCACTACGAGGAGGATCGCGAAGCAGAAGTGTGCGACGTATTTTCCACTATGTACTCCTCGGTAGAAAAAATGATTCAGCATGGTGAAAATGAACATCTGCAAAAGCCGCATATCATGTGCGAGTATGCTCATGCCATGGGGAATGGACCCGGTGGCTTGCGCGACTACGCCAATGTGTTTGACAAATATCAACGCTTGCAGGGCGGCTTTGTGTGGGAATGGATTGATCACGGCTTGCGCCAATATACGCCGGATGGGCGAGAGTATTTTGCCTACGGAGGCGACTTCGGGGATTACCCGACGAATGGCAATTTCGTCATCGATGGACTGATTCGTCCGGATCGTACCCCATCCCCAGGGCTGCTCGAATACAAAAAAGTGATAGAGCCGATCGTCGTAGAAGCGACTGATTTGGAAAGCGGGCTCGTCACCATTACGAATCGTTATGATTTCCGCACGCTTACGCACGTGAGAATGGTTTGGAGTGTGACAGCAGACGGACAAGTGGTACAGAGCGGCACGCTGTCTCTGCCACATACAGAAGCAGGAAGTCGTACCAATGTAGCTGTTCCGTATACCTTGCCTGCGCAGGTGCAGGATCGAACCGACTACTGGCTGACGCTATCTTTTGTGCTGGATCAAGATGAGAGCTGGGTACAGGCTGGACATGAGCTGGCTTGGGCACAATTTGCCTTGCCAATGACCGCTGCCCAACAGGTTACGGTCGCTTCCTATCAGCCTGTGTTCGGCAGAGTAGATATGAAAGAAACGAAAACGGACGTGACCCTTACAGGAGCAGATTTTCAGTTCGTTTTTGACAAAGTGAGCGGTGTGCCGACGAGCTGGGTGTTTGCAGGCAAGGAGCTGTTGGTGGCAGGACCTCGTCTCACGTTTTGGCGTGCTCCGATTGATAATGACATGTACGTAGTGGAAGAGTGGCGCAAGGTGTACCTCGATCGTTTGCAAAACCGGGTGGAGCATGTAAGCATCCAGCAGGATCGAGAAGATCGTGTGGTCATTACCTGCGATGTGCGGATTGCTCCGCCTGTATACGACTGGGGTTTTGCATGCTGCTACACGTATACCGTATTCGGAAATGGCGAAGTGCAGGTAGAGGTTCAAGGCACACCCAAAGGTACCCCGCCAGCGATGCTGCCGCGAATCGGCTTGAAGCTATTGGTGGCCAAAGATATGGAGTGCGTCTCGTGGTATGGTCGCGGCCCGGGAGAGGCGTATATCGACAGCAAGGAAGCTAATCGCATCGGGGTGTATCAGGCGAGTGTAGATGAGCTGTACACGCCGTACGTGTTCCCGCAGGAAAATGGCAATCGCACGGACGTCAAATGGATGTCGATCACGGATCAGCGTGGCATTGGACTTTTCGCGATGGGTCAACCAACCTTGGAATTTAGCGCACTTCGCTATGATACGGACGATCTGGAGCAAGCAAAGCACACGACAGATCTTGTAAAACGAGAGTATGTCACACTGCATCTCGATTATCGACAAAACGGGCTGGGTAGCAATAGCTGCGGACCTAAGCAATCCGAGCAGCATGCCTTGCGTCCAGAGGAGTTCCAGTTCCAGATGAGGCTAACGCCTTTTTCGAAGGATACGATTTCTCCGGTTCATCTGTATAAGCGGAATTTGAATTTGTGTAACTAACCGCTGATTGCTCTCGAAGGCATCGCCGAAACGTTGTACAATCTAACTAAAGATCGAATAGTGCAACTAATCAAAAACCGGTGGTGGACTGTCACATGAAGTCATGGTCGCTCTTCCCGCGCAGAAGCATTCATGCCAAGCTGCTCGCTTTTATGCTGATTGCAGCTATTATCCCGCTGATTACTCTGGGGAGTATGGCGTATTGGAAATCGTCGATGGTCGTTCGCGAGCAATTCAGTAAGTCAGGCGAGTATATCGCGACACAGCTACAAATCCAGATCGACAACTACCTGAGTCAAATGAGATACATGGCCTATGACATTAATACGTACGTGTCAGACCCGACATTGGTCGTTATGCGGGAGGAACAACCGAAGACCTACACAGGCTTTCTGGAACAAAAAAACTTCGAGCGATACCTGGGGGCGCACCGCAACCTTGATACAAAAGGCATTTTTATCGTGACGCCCTCCGGTTACTTTTTCGGGGAAAATGTGATCAATGGAAAGGATCTGATGCGGGAATGGTGGTGGAAGGGGCTGCCCGCCAAGCTGGATGAAGAGCGATGGATCGGTTTTTACACGCCCAGGCATTATGTCGGGTTTCAGGATGAGGCGGAGCTGCGCAATCAGGAGAAGGTTCTTGGCCTGGTTGTTCCCGTTCTCAGTGGCTATGGCGTGTTGAAGGACAGCCGGATTTTGATCGAGATGAAAGCAGGCAAGCTGTTTCAATTGTTTTCGCAGCTGGAAAAGGACATGAGTGCGCATGTGACGATCACTGCCAAAAATGGCGAGCTGATTTACCAGACTGCGGGTACGTTCGTCCAGCAAGAGAGCGATATCGTCTGGAACAAACCGCTGGAGTCCAACAACTGGATGATTCAGGTGCGCTTACCGTACGAACAAATGAACCGCTCTGCGGAAGTGATTCAATCCTTCTTTATCGCAGCGCTGATTCTTTCGGCAGTGCTGGCACTTCTTTTGGCGTATTTATTTTCCAGACGAATTACAGGCAAAATCAAACGACTGCAAGAAACGATGCGGCTGGTCGGAACAGGCGAGCTACAAACTCGCGCAGAGGTAGATACGGAAGACGAGCTGGGGCGGTTAGGGGTGAGCTTCAACCAAATGGTGAGGCGGATTCAGACGCTAATCGCCGAGGTGAGTCGAACCGAGCAGTTGAAAAAGGAAGCAGAGCTGCGAGCCGTTCACTACCAAATCAATCCGCATCTGTTGTTCAATACACTCAATTCGATCCAGTGGAAAGCCAGATTATCTGGTGCCAATGAAATCGGCAATATGCTCTATCATCTCATCAAAGTACTGGAGGGCAACCTCGACATCACGCAGGAGCTCGTCCCGTTGGAAAAGGAGCTGCAAACCGTCGAGCACTTTCTGCAAATCCAAGAGCTGCGATACGGACCTGTTTTTCGATTTGAACAGACCGGGGTAGAGGCTTGCCGCCGTTATTTAATCCCGCGAATGACTCTTCAGCCGCTTTTGGAAAATATCTTTTTCCACGCATTCGAAGATGGGCACGGAACGATCCGGATCAGTGTCAGTGAAAAAGAAGGGCTTGTGACGCTACTGTTGCAAGATGACGGTGCAGGAATTGTGCCGGAGAGATTGGCCAGACTTCTCGATCCTGATCTGGAGCGTTCTAGCAAACGAGGGCTCGGCGTGTACAACGTCGATCAGAAGTTCAAGCTTCATTTCCGTATGGAGCACGGCATGAAGATTTCATCTGTCAGAGGAGAAGGAACCACAATTCAAATCACATGGCCGAAAAGGGAGGAAATTCCTGATGAACATCAAGGTAATGATTGTGGATGATGAAGTGCTGGTGCGAAGAGGACTGAAGGTAATGGTGCCATGGAGTCGCTATGGGATGGAAGTGGTAGCGGATGCACCGAATGGTCGGAAAGGCTGGGAGGCTTTCCTGCAAATACAGCCCGAGCTGGTGATTACGGACATCGTTATGCCAGAAATGGATGGGCTGGAGCTATGCAGGCGGGTGAAGGAGCATGCACCACAAACAAAGGTGCTTCTGCTCAGCTGTCACCGCGATTTTTCTTTTGCCCAGCAGGGAATCTCTCTCGGCGTGTCGGGATATTTGTTGAAGACCGAGTTCCAGGATGAGGAATGGGGTACGTTGTTGGAAAAGCTGCGGACTGAGCTGGCAGGCGAGAGTGCGCGACCTGAAAACGTTCGTGAACGCCCGGATGAATGGAAGCGGGAATTCGGTGCGTGGTTGACTGGCTTGAGCCGGGATTTCGAGCAAAGCTTGTCCTCCCTCCTGCAAACACACTGGTCGTGGATGAACGATTCCATGCGTGTCTGGCTCTTGGAAGGGATAGGCAATGCGAACCGGGAGGAACAGGAGCGGGCATGGGTAGCAAGTGAGCTGGAAGGCGAATGGGAATGGCTTGAATGTAGCGATATTCGTTTTTTGCTGACACCCGCAAGTACTGGCAGGCAGGTAGAATCCTTGCTCGTGGAATGGAAGCTGGCTGGAAAGGTGACGAGCTGGGAGACAGCAAGCCCGTTTGCTGGACTCGAACCGTGGATTCAGACGGTACGAATGCTCTACCAGCGCACGGAGCGGGCGCGCAAGTACGGCGTCATTCAAGACCCGTGGCAGGAACCGATCAAGCAGGCTGTTCATTACGCACTCGATCGTCTGGATACGCCATTGACCGTTAGTGAGGTAGCTTCACAGGTGGGACTGAGCCGCAGTCATTTTAGCGTGATGTTTAAAAAGGGAGTGGGCGAGAGCTTTGGGGAGTTCCTCGACAAGCGCCGGGTAAAAATGGCCCGAGCGATGCTGGATGAAACAGCTCTGTCCATTCAGGAGGTAGCGGAGCGTGTCGGCCTTCCTGACGCAAAATACTTTAGCAAATGGTTTAAAAAATATACAGGGATGACCCCGAGCCACTACCGTTTCAAACAAAAGGAGGAGTCCAGTCGAACAATCGTCCACTCCACCGCGCAAACCTGATCAAAACGAAAAAGAAGAAACAAATTCACGCACTATTGCGAACAATTAGCGGTTTCACCGTTTTCTCCCCTTCATTAAAATAAAGAAAAATGTGGGGTAAATCTAGGGGGGATCACAGATGAAGAAGGTTGCGTCAAAATGGATGGCAACTGGCATGGCACTTCTTTTGGCCGTCGTAGCTGGTTGTTCACAAGCCCAGCCATCAGGATCAGACGGCACGTCTAGTAGCACAGGTACGACAACGCCAGCGTCGTCTGATAAAAAGGAAACGGTTACATTGCGTTTCGCGACATGGGATACGGACCAAATGCTGAAGATCCAACAAGATATCGCGAAACAATTCGAACAGAAAAATCCGGGTGTGAAGGTACAAGTCGAGGCATATGCAGATGGTTTTGATCAGAAGCTGGTAGCGGCATTCGGAGCCAAAAATCCGCCGGATGTCATGTACATGTGGGATTTCCCCACGTATAACGCCTCGCTCGAGCCATTGGATGAGTACGTAAAGAAGGACCCATCAGTGGCAATCGACGACTTTTACCAAGGCCTCTTAAACTATAATCGATTCGATGGAAAATTGTTCGGACTCCCAGCGGGCTTCTCGACGCGGGTCGTCTTCTACAACAAAAAGCTGTTTAACGAAGCAAATGTACCACTTCCGACAGACGACTGGACGTGGGAGGATTTCAAATCGGCAGCCAAACAGCTGACCGTTCGCGAAAAGAAGCAGTACGGTTTCGCTGTTCGTTCGGAGCCGGATACGTACGATTTGCAGCAGTTCGTGTGGAGCAACGGCAGCAGCTTCATCAGCCCCGATGGAAAAGCCATCGAAGGCTACATGAACAGCAAGGAAACAGCAGAGGCCCTGCAAATTTTCAGTGATTTGGCGAAGGACAAAAGCGCTTTACTCGTCGGTGGAAAAAACCAGCAAAGCGGCAACGACTTGTTCAAAGCAAGCAAGCTCGCGATGTATGACAACGGCGTATGGTCGCTCGAGTCGTACAAGAAGGCGAATGTCGATTTTGGTACGGTCGTGATGCCGCAATTCCCTGGCAAGCCTGGCAAGGGAGTCATTGCAACCTCCTCCGTATCGATCGCCAAGGATTCCAAAAACAAAGAACTGGCTTGGGAGTTTTTGAAGTTCTTCGTTTCCAGCGATGCGATCAAGATGCGTACATCTGATTTGCCCGTGCGTATTAGTGTCGTACAAGAGAAGAAGCTCGATCAGGACCCGCTCTACGCACCGTTCTACAAGACATTGGAGCAATCGACTGACACGCCAGCCTTCCTGTTGAATCCACATTGGAACGAAATCAACCGGAACCTTTCCGCAGCGGTCAATGCGATCATGATGGGACAAAACGCCGAGGAATTACTGAATAAGGCAGTCAAAGACTCCCAGAAATTCTTGAAATAACGGGAAGGGGTCAGGAAATTGAATACAGAGAGTGTTGTGACACACAAACAGCCTGCCATGACCGTTCAACCGAAAAAACTTAAGGGAAGGGCGTTTCTTACGCCCTATCTTTTTATCTTGCCTTGGATTCTCGGCTTTCTCGCTTTTACGCTGGGACCGATGCTGTTTTCGCTCGTCATGAGCTTTTTTGATTGGCCTGTCGTTGGTGAGGTTACGTTCGTCGGCTTGGACAATTACATCAATATGTTTACGGATGATCCATTGTTTTGGCAATCGCTCTGGGTCACGATTAAATTTGCGCTGTTGTTTGTCCCGTTGAATTTGTTCATCGCGTTGTTTTTGGCGATGATGCTGAATCAGAAGGTAAAAGGCAGCGGTTTTTTTCGCACAGTGTTTTACTTACCGAGCGTGATTTCCGGTGTGGCGCTGGCGATGATCTGGGCGTGGGTATATGACGGGGAATACGGTATTTTCAACTATTTGCTCAGTCTGGTTGGGATTACAGGTCCAGATTGGCTAAACGATACGTCGTGGGCACTCGTTGCCATGGTAATCGCCAGTTTGTGGGGGCAAGGCTCCATGGTATTGATTTTCCTGGCGGGGCTCAAAAGCATCCCGGAGAGCTTGTATGAAGCGGCTTCGATTGATGGGGCAGGGGCGGTGCAAAAGTTTTTCCGCATTACACTGCCGATGGTCAGCCCTACGATTTTGTTTAACCTGATTATGACGATCATTAGTGCGTTCCAGCAGCTGAGTCTAGCACTCTTGCTCACAGGAGGCGGACCGTTGCAATCCACGTATTTCTATGCCATGTACGCGTATGACAATGCCTTCAAATACTTCAAGATGGGGTATGCTTCGGCGAACTCCTGGTTTATGTTTGCGATCATTTTGGTATTGACCTTCCTCGTATTTAAAACGTCCGGCAAATGGGTGTATTACGAGGGCGACAACCGCAGGGGAGGGGAAGAAGCTTGATACGCAAGACAATCGCTTATGCGAGCTTGATCTTTTTCTCTTTCCTGTTTCTCGCACCGTTTTACTGGATGATCTCTACTGCGCTCAAGTCGGACGCTGAGATTTTGCAGTATCCACCCAAATGGATTCCGGATGTTCTGCATTGGGAGAACTTCGGGAATGCGTGGATGTCGCAGCCGTTTGATCTGTATTTGGAAAACTCTTTGACGGTGACGATCCTGACTACGATTGGGCAGTTGATATCGTCTTCGCTGGTCGCGTACGGCTTTGCCCGGTTCACGTTTAAAGGAAGAGACTTCCTGTTTATGGTCGTTCTGGCGACGATGATGATTCCGTGGGAAGTGACGATGATTCCGCTGTACATGGAGTTCAACTATCTGGGCTGGATCAACACACTCAAGCCGTTGATTGTGCCTTCGTTCTTTGGGTCAGCGTTTTATATTTTCCTCATGCGACAGTTTATTTTGACCATTCCTCGTGAGCTGGATGAAGCGGCGCGTATTGATGGTGCGGGTTCATTTCAGATTTACGCCCGGATTATTATGCCGTTGATGATGCCTGCTCTGATTTTGGTGAGTGTATTCAACATCTTGGGCACTTGGAACGACTATTTGGGTCCACTCATTTTCTTGAATGACCAAAGTCAGTACACGCTGACGCTGGGACTGGCGCAATTTAAAGGGATGTATGAAGTAGAGGCTACAGGGCTGATGGCGGTAACGCTCCTGATCTCGCTTCCGCCGTTACTCCTCTTTTTCCTCGCACAACGATATATCGTAGACAATTCAGCTGGCGTTGCTATTAAGTAAGCAGTTATCAAGCAAGGAGGGAGCCACAGTGGGGAATCGGGCGAAGTGGGAAGGCTGGGCATGGTCATTTCATCAATTTGGTGAGCGATTGTTGCGGATGGCGGCAGCGCATCTCATGTGGGTGGCGTGCACGCTCTTGGGAGGCATCGTTTTTGGAATCTTTCCAGCGACAGCGGCTCTACACGACGTACTTAGCGGCAAGTGGAATGACCGCGGGCTTCCATCTGCCTTCTGGCATGCTTTTCGCCACTATTTCTGGAGGAGCCAATGGCTTGGCGCAGGGACGGTGCTAACGGGGGCAATCCTGTGGGTCGATGTGGTGTTTTTCCTTCGCATGGGCTCTCTGTTGGGGCTCTCGATCGCGGCTGTTTTTGCGGGGATTGGATTCTTGCATGCGGCTACCACTTGCCACGCTTTTTCCCTGCTTGTTCGGGAGGATGCAGACGTGAAGAGGATACTCAAGCAGTCGTTTTGGCTAGTCGCGGCCTTTCCGTTGCATTCGCTCGTCACGCTGGGAGGCTTGCTCCTTCTCTTAATTCTCTTGCTGGCGATTCCTGTTTTGCCGATCTTGTTGGGGGCGAGCCTGCCTGTCTGGTGGATGAACGCGAGAATGAGTCGTCTGCTGGAAAAGCGCGATCGTAAACGATCGACGAAGCAACCTCGAGGTGAGACATATGCAGTTTGATTTAGGAATGGTTCCTTTTAGCCGATACGGGTCGTATCTCGTACTCTCGCGTCTGGGTAACGCCAAGCGAAAAGAAGGACTTTATTTGCGCAATATTCGTGGAGGAGACAACCACGATGGCGCGATTTTTCGAATAGAAATGGTAGCCGATGGTGTGGCGGTTCCATTTGAGACGGAGGCTACACAAACCTTGCTGCGACTTTACGGGGCTAAAGGCGAAGTGAAGCTGTGCATGAGCGAGCCGCAGCTGGTTCAGGTACGTGGTCAAGGTGTTGGTTTGCGACTGGTGCTCGAATCTATGGCGGCAGATTATGCGATTCAAGCTGGAGCCGGATGCTGGGAAATCAATCACTTTTCCACGGAAATTCGCTTGCGAGTGACTCCGCTTGCTGGAGTGCTGGTGGTCAACCCTACGAAGGCATCACGTGAACTGCAAGTGGGCGTAACCTTTCTTCCCGACGAGGAAACTGGTGTACTGGAAGGCGTATTGGAGGAGTTCCACACGGTATGGAAGGAGCGTAGCTACCCTGCCTTTGCCGATGGATGGACACAGGTAAAAAAAGAGTACGACGAGTGGGTGGAACGGACACTCTCTGTATCTGAGGAGTATCGTGAAGACTTGAATGAAGCACGAGAACTCGCGGCGTACATCACATGGTCTTGTGTAGTGAGACCTGAAGGCTATCTGCCACGGTCCGCGATGTACATGTCCAAAAACTGGATGACGAATATCTGGAGCTGGGATCATTGCTTCAATGCGATGGCACTGACGCGAGCAAATTTGCCGCTGGCGTGGGATCAGCTCATGATTTTTATCGACAGACAGGATGAGAGTGGTGTCTTCCCCGATTTTATCAATGATCGGTATGCGTTGTGGAATTGCTGCAAGCCTCCGATTCACGGCTGGACGCTGCGCTGGATGTTGGATCGGAACGACGCGATTACAAACGAGATGCTGGATGAGGTGTACGAGCCGCTTTGTCGCTGGACCGATTGGTGGTTCCGTTACCGCGATGATGATCAGGACGGGATTCCGCAGTACAATCACGGCTATGACTGCGGCTGGGACAACAGCACGATTTTCCTCGAGGGGGCGCCGATTGAAAGCCCGGATTTGCCTGCGTATTTGATTTTGCAAATGGATGTGCTGGCGGAATTGGCGAATAGGCTGGGTCGCCCCGAAGAGGCAGCGAGATGGCAGGAAAAGGCCGAAATGACGCTGCAACGACTGCTGGAGAAGCACTGGAATGGCGATAACTTCTTTGCGACCCACTCCGGTAGCGACAAACCTACACAAGGAGACAGCTTGATCCGTTATATGCCTCTCGTGCTAGGCGAAAAGCTGCCGCAGGACATCCGGGCCAAGCTGATTACGGACTTGCAGGAGCGGTTTTTAACAGAGAATGGACTGGCTACAGAGAGTCCAACCAGCTCCTTCTACCGCGCTGATGGCTACTGGTTAGGCCCGATCTGGGCGCCAGTGACGATGCTCTTGGTCGATGGATTGCGGCGAGCAGGTGAAGTTGCGTTTTCTCAGGAGATTGCCAGACGCTTTTGCCGAATGGCAGCACGCAGTGGCATGGCGGAAAACTTCGATGCGCTGACAGGAGATGGACTGAGGGACCGGGCCTTTACGTGGACGTCCAGCGTGTTTTTGATGCTGGCGCATGAGTATGTGTAAGGTAGTTTTATAGGAAAACCAGGTGGGCATGATGGATGGAAAAATCGCATCATGCCCGTTGCTTGTCTATAGCACTTTACTGAGAAATGCCTTGGTTCTCTCATGCTGGGGATTGTCAAAAATCTCGGCAGGTGTGCCTTCTTCGACGATGTATCCGCCATCCATGAAAATCACGCGATCGGCCACTTCACGGGCAAAGCCCATCTCATGTGTAACCACAACCATCGTCATTCCTTCTTTGGCCAAATCCTTCATCACCTGAAGAACCTCTCCGACCATTTCTGGGTCGAGTGCAGAGGTAGGCTCGTCGAACAGCATGATGTGAGGGTCCATGGCGAGCGCACGGGTAATGGCTACGCGCTGCTGTTGACCGCCAGACAACCGATCGGGATACACGTCTCGCTTGTCCGCCAAATCTACTTTTTTGAGGAGTTGCAGCGCCTTTTGTTCATTTTGCTGACGCGCTGAATTTTTGACGTGCTTGGGCGCGAGCATGATGTTTTCCAAAACAGTGAGATGCGGGAAGAGATTGAACCGCTGAAACACCATGCCGACACGCTCTCGCAGCTTGTTGATGTCCACTTTGGGGGAAGTAACCTCCATGCCTTCAATGGTGACTTTGCCAGATGTTACTTCTTCCAACTGGTTCAGGCAGCGCAGAAACGTACTTTTTCCCGAGCCGGAGGGACCAATGACACAGACAACTTCACGCTCTTTAATGGTAGTCGAGATGTCTTTTAAAACTTCCAACGAGCCAAAGCTCTTTTTCAAATTCTCTACATGAATCATTTCGCAAACCTCCTCTCAAGGGAACGGGACAGCAGACTGAGGATGTAAATCATCAGGAAATAGAAGACCGCTACTACAGCCCAAATTTCGAATGAGCGGAAGTTACTAGAAATGATAATTTCACCACTGTTCATCAGCTCACGGATACCAATGACCGTTAAGAGCGAGGTGTCTTTTAGCGTCACGATGAATTGGTTGACGAAAGCAGGAATCATGCGGCGAACAGCCTGAGGCAAGATAACCAGGCGCATGGCTTTTCCGTGGGATAGTCCGAGGGAGCGAGCAGCTTCCATCTGTCCTTTATCGATAGAGAGAATCCCTCCGCGAAAAATTTCAGCCAGGTACGCTCCGGCGTTGAGGCTGAGTGCTAGAATACCTGCGGTTGTCTCTGGAATTTTGATATCCAGGACAGGCGGCAATCCAAAATAAATAAAGAAGATTTGAACCAACAGCGGTGTGCCACGGAGAAAGTCAACGTAAGCGGTTGCAATGCCGCGGAGTAGTTTAGAACGGCTGGTGCTCATTAAGCCAAAAAGCAATCCGATTAAGAGAGCGAAAAACAGGGAAATGACCGTTATTTTTAACGTGACCACAGAGCCTTGGGCCAAGACAGGAAGTGCGTCGACAATGACATCCCAACTACTGCTCATTTGGACAACTCCATTCTATCTAAGGTGAAAAAAAGGCGCGTCTTGCGCCTTTTACTTTTTCGTGCTCAAGTATGTGTTAATGATTTCGTCGTATTTCCCGTTCTCTTTCAGCTTCTTCAGACCGGAGTTGAGTTTGTCTTGCAGCTCTTTGTTCCCTTTTAAAACCGCGATGCCGTAGTGGTCTCCATTGAGACGATCGCCTACAATTTTCAGCTTGGAAGCAGGGTCTACCGTAATTTTATAAGAGATAACTGGATAGTCCTCGATGGTTACATCAGCATTGCCGTTTTGAACCTCTTGGAACATGGAAGGGCTATCGTCGAAGTATTTGACAGTCGCGCCGTACTTTTGCCCGAGCTCATCAGCAAAGGTCGCGCCAGTCGTGCCTTTTTTGATCGCAATCGTTTTGCCAGCCAAATCTGCCTCTCCATTGATTGTTGTGTTGTCCTCACGTACGACCAAGGAAAGACCTGCTTGATAGTATGGTTCAGAGAAATCTAAAATTTCTTTGCGTTTATCATTGATGCTGATCCCCGCAATGGCACCGTCCAATTGCTTCGCTTGAACAGCCGGAATGATTCCTTTGAAGTCCATCGGCTTAATTTCTACCTCAAAGCCCTCTTCTTTGGCGATTGCATTGATCAGGTCGATGTCAATTCCTACGTATTTTCCGTCTTTTTCAAACTCAAAGGGTGGGTATGTTGCATCTGTACCAAACACGTACTTTTTTGCACCGGATTGCCCAGATGTTGAGGCAGCCTGATCTGTGCCAGTGCCACACGCACTTACCGTAAGTGCCAACAAACCAGAAACCACAGCAAACATTAGTTTTTTCATAAATTACCCCCAAGTATATTTATGTTAGATATGATATGGACATGAATATAGTAATATAGAAAAGTCTGCAAAGTCAAAACAAACTGAAAGTAATTATTATCCATAATTGTATGAACGAGCTCTGTGTACGATAACAGAAAAGTTAGTTCATACCTGCTATAATGGTAGGAAATGTATACAAGGGATGGGAAAAACGATGAAGCACGTCACCATATTGATCGCCGACGATGAAGCGGAGATTGCGGAGCTCGTTGCCTTGCATGTGAAAAAAGAAGGTTACCACACAATTATTGCAGCGGATGGAAAGGCAGCACTCCAAGCTGTGCAGACGCATTCGATTGATTTGGCGATTCTCGATATTATGATGCCTGGGCTGGATGGCTACGAGGTCACCCGTCTCATTCGTGAACAGCACAATATGCCGATTATCTTTTTGAGTGCCAAGACGTCCGATCTGGATAAAATTTCGGGATTGGTGATGGGCGCAGATGATTATATGACCAAGCCATTCAATCCAATGGAATTGGTCGCTCGTGTGAATGCCCAGCTGCGACGCTTTAAGCAGCTGAATCAACCAGCAGTAGCAGTAGCGAGTAACAAGGTCTTAGAGGCAGGTGGACTTGTCATTTATCCTGAGGAGCGAACTGTGAGCCTGTACGGAGAAACGATTGAGTTAACACCGAAAGAGTTTGATATTCTCTACCTGCTGGCCAGATATCCAAAGAAGGTGTTTAGTGCGGACAATATTTTCGAGATGGTATGGGGCGAAGCGTACTATGAAGGCAGCAATACAGTCATGGTGCACATTCGCACCTTACGAAAGAAGCTGGGAGAAGAAAAAACGAAAAACAAGTGGATCAAAACGGTATGGGGCGTAGGGTATTCCTTTCATGGCTAAGATGATACGGAGCTTTCGGTTCCAAATGGTCAAGCTACTGGGCCTAAGTCTGCTTCTATCTGGTTCGGTTACCTATGTGATCTTTAAAGCGCTACAGTATTACTATCGATCACAGGTAAAGTTTGAAAGCTTGTTGACGCCGATTCGCTATTTTATGCGAGAAATAGGGGACATTTACTTCTTTCTGATTATTTTTGTTCCACTCGCCATACTGTTTTTCTTCTTGCTAACCAAACGGTATGCCGTCTACTTTCAGGAGATTTCCAGAGGAATTCATCATCTTGCAAACGGCGACTTTACCCATCATGTTCAATTACCGTCAAACGATGAGTTTGGAGATATTGCCAAGGACATCAATCTGGCGGGTGAAAAATTGCAAGAAGCCGTACAAAGAGGAGATTTTGCCGAAAGCAGCAAGGATCAGTTGGTTTTAAACCTGGCGCATGACCTGCGGACGCCGCTGACCTCTGTTTTAGGGTATTTGGACATCATCTTGCGGGACGAGCAGTTAACGGTGGAACAAGCCCGACATTACACGAATATTGCTTTTACCAAGTCGCAGCGTTTGGAAAAGCTGATCGATGAGCTCTTCGAGATTACGAGAATGAACTACGGCATGCTCACCATCCAACAGAACCTGATTGACCTAAGTGAATTGCTCATGCAGTTAAACGAGGAGCTATATCCTTCCTTGGAGAAAAATCAGTTGAAAACGAGAATGAATGTGGCCTCACGATTGACGGTTTACGGAGATGGCGAGCTCTTGGCACGCGTTTTCGAGAACATCATGACGAATGCCATCCGTTACGGGCACGATGGGCAGTTTGTTGATATCAACGGTTTTCTTGCGGGTGAGGAGGTCGTTGTGCAGATTATCAATTATGGTCACGAGATTCCCCCGGAAGATCTGCCGCATCTTTTCGAGGTGTTTTATACAGGTGACAAGGCCCGAAGCCATCAAAACGGAAGCACAGGTCTCGGGCTATTTATCGCCAAAAATATCGTCGAGCGCCACGAAGGGACGATTTCTGCTGAGAGCAATTTGATTCGGACGATTTTTGAAGTACGCTTACCTTACAAATTAACTCCCTCACTTTAAAAAAATTTAAGGATTACCCCACTTTTTCTTTTATTAGTTTTCCTTATCCTGATCGGGTGACGAGCCAGGGTGGAACCTGTAATAGAAAAAGTGGGGTTTTTTGATTGGCTAAAAATGATCGGGTTTAAAGTTTTTGGGGAGGTAAGGAATATGAAAAAACGTTTGTGGATCTGGCTGGGTGTGGGCGTGGGCGTGCTTGTGGCCGGGTTCGGTGGCTATGCAGCTTCTTCGGGAGAAAAGAAGAATGGCACTCCTGTCATGTTATCAACGGTGGTAACGGCCGATTTGGAAAGCACGATTTTGACGTCGGGCCTGGTCAAAGTACGAAATGACCATACATTGTTCGCTAACTATGCAGGCGAATTGCGGAATTTCTCCATCAAGGAGGGAGACAAAGTGACGAAAGGGCAGGTGATCGGCAATATCGACATGTCCGATGTCAGCAATGAAATCATGGATATCGAGGCACAGATCACCATTCAGGAAGCGAATATCGCAAGGCTCTCCAAAGGTGTGGAGCCTGAGGAAGTCACGAAAATGCAAGAGCAGCTTGCCCAGCATGAACGCGAATACCAAACGGCATTAAAAGATTACCAGCGAACGCAATCGCTGTTTACCGCAGGCGTGTCTACCCAACAGGCTGTAGAGGAGGCGAAGCAAAAGCTACAGACCGCAGAATCAAGAGTAAGGGTCGCGAAGCAAGACTTACTTTTGAAGCAAAAAGGGCCAGACAAGGCAGAGATTCGCTCCTACGAGGCGCAAATTCAAAAGCTGAATTTGGAAAAAGCAAAATATGAAAAGCAACGTGTGCAGAGCAGCATCGTGTCTCCGATTGATGGGACGGTGCTCTCCATGAAGGTGAAACAAGGGAAGTACCTAAGTAAAGGCGAGGAAATTCTCACGGTTGGAGATACCAATGATGTTATGGTCGAAGCAGCAGTCGGAGAATCTGACTTGCGTAAAATCAAAATCGGACAGGATGCGGTGGTCTCAGGCATTTCCTTAGGCGGAGAACAGTTGCAAGGTAAGGTGTCGCGCATATCTCCTATGGCTGTAACCAGCAAAGAGCCGGGTGGAGAGAGTACGGGAGTGCCGGTCGCTGTCCATATAAATGAGTCGAGGGAGTATTTGAAGCCAGGCTTTCACGTGGATGTGAACATCGTCCTGCAAAAAGCAGCAAACGCCATGCAAGTCCCCATTGAGGCAGTCGTGACGGATCAAGATGGATCTTCTTTTGTCTGGGTAGCGGAAAATGGCAAGGCCAAGAAGAAAAAAGTGACGACTGGAATTGAAAGTGAATTGTTTATCCAAATTGAAAGCGGATTGGATGGCAGTGAAGAATTGGTAGCGAATCCACCGGAAACCTTGCAAGAAAATGAAGTGATCTTCCAAGCATCTCCCGAAGAGTTTGCGGGGTAAAGGAGGATACATATGCTGAACATAGAGGGGTTAACCAAACAGTACAAGACGGATGAGCTGGAGCTGTTCGCTTTGCAAAATATCAATATCCACGTAGCTCAAGGTGAATTCGTGGCGATCGTGGGACCTTCTGGTTCCGGAAAATCGACGTTTATGAACATGCTGGGTTGTCTGGATCGGCCAACCTCCGGATCGTATGTCTTGGATGGAATTGATGTTACGCAGTTGAAGGATAGTGGGCTGGCGCAGGTACGCAATCAAAAAATCGGCTTTGTCTTTCAATCGTTTCATTTGTTGCCACGTGCTACTTCGCTGCGAAACGTGGAGTTGCCGATGATGTATGCGGGCGTCGGCATGACAGAACGCAAAAAAAGAGCGAAAGCAGCGTTGCAGCGTGTCGGACTCGGCCAGCGGATGGATCATAAACCAACGCAGCTGTCCGGCGGTCAAAGACAGCGGGTAGCTATCGCCAGAGCGTTGGTTAACCAGCCAGCCATTTTACTTGCTGACGAGCCGACAGGGAATCTGGACAGTCGTTCCAGCATCGAGATCATGGCGATTTTTCAGGAGTTGCATGCGCAAGGGGTAACGATTCTGCTCGTCACGCACGAGGCGGATATCGCCCAGCATGCCGAGCGCGTCATTACGTTTCGAGATGGTCATATCATCCGAGATGAGCGAGTGGAGGAGCGCTTGTTTGCTACTGCGTCCGAGGAGGTGATCCTCACGTGAATTTACTCGAAAGCTTTCGTACGGCTCTGGAAGGGATTGGGACAAATAAGCTCCGAGCTACCTTGACGATGTCTGGGATCATCATCGGAATCATGTCTGTTATTGCCGTGATTACACTAGGAAACGGCAGTCAACAGGCCTATACTGATCAGTTGGAGAAGCTGGGTGCTACTAATTTCAGCGTTACTGTTTGGTGGGGCCAAGGAAGCAAGATTACTGATTTGACAGTGGAGGATGCTTATGCACTTCCTAAACAATCGCCCTACATTGAAGCGGCTGTGCCGTTCACAAATTATTTTGGAACGATTCGAGGCCCGAAAAAGGGGAAGGACGCAAGTATACAAGGAACAAATGAGGATCTGTTAAAGGTTCAACCCAACTTGAAACTAGTTGCAGGCAGATATTTTACTGCGAAGGAAGTAAAAGAGGGGAAGCCGGTTATCGTTTTAACCGAAAAGTTAGCGGCAGGGCTTTTCGGACGTGAAGACCCGATTGGCAAGCGTTTGACTTACCAAGCAGCATCCTTCGTCGTTATTGGCGTGGTAAGGGAAGCCAAGCTGATGATTGACGCTGGTCGATCCGAGGGTGCCTATGTGCCGATTACCTTTCTTCACAATAGGGATGGGTACGAGTACGTTCATACGATAACCGTAAAAGCCAAGTCGAAGGAAACGATGGAAGCAGCCAAGAGTCAAACAGAGAAATACTTAAACCGCAGGCACGATCGTGAAAACTACTACCAAATCGATAGTATCGAGAATGCACTTGGGGAGATGGATTCCTTTTCCGGTACGCTCACCACGATTTTTAGTGTCGCAGCCGGGATTGCGCTGTTTGTCGGTGGGATTGGCGTCATGAACATCATGCTCGTATCCGTCACGGAGCGGACGCGGGAAATCGGCATTCGCAAAGCGTTAGGGGCCCGTTACGGAGATATTATGCTGCAGTTTTTGATCGAGTCGCTGATCGTCTGCCTGATTGGTGGAACGATTGGCGTGCTGCTCGGCATCGGGACAGCCATGTTTGCCTCGAAATATGTCGATGTGCCACCGTTATTATCGTGGGAAAGTATCGCAATTGCCTTCGGGTTCTCTAGTGCCATTGGTATTTTCTTTGGGCTCTATCCGGCTCATAAGGCAGCTAGGCTCCATCCGATTGATGCGTTGCGATATGAGTGAGGAACGAAAAAGAAATGACTAGCAGATATCGCTGCTAGTCATTTTTCTATTAGTCCTGAACCGATTTTGGACTTATGCGACCTCGGAGTCCTATGAGTAATGAATCGAAAGAAAGTTCCAGTAAAATAAATAGCCAGTATACAGGATGGAAAGTATCGCTGCTGTGCTATTCACTACCTTCCAGCGATCGCGCTCCTTGGATGTTCCGATTCGCAGGAGTAAATAAGCGGCGGCGGCCAACGAAACAATCGGTAGGGATGCGACGACGAATTGGTAGAAGGCCGGGTAGCCATAGACAAGCTCTGCGTTTGCATAGGTGAATTGGATGATAAAAAACAAGCTATGAAGCAGAGCCATAATCGGAACGACCTTCGAAATAGCGTGCGATTGTTTGCGCCATTTGCGTAGCCCGAAACGAGCGATCCAGACGAGCGAAAGAAGGATGAACACGATTCCGGGAATCACATATAGAGCCAGGAGAACAGGCGGACTTTCGATGAAGGAGATACGAGGGAGCGAAAAGTTCATCGGTCCTGTCATATAAAATTTCCCTTGTTCCTCGTGAAAATATAGCTGTTCCTCACCGTTGATCTCTTGAAAGAAATGATCGTCTACCTGCACAAACTTTTTCTCAAGGGATTGTTGCCCTTCATTCTGGAACATACCAGTCACGGATATCGTCTGGCCATCCAATGCTTTCACTGTGTAAGGGTAGCTACTAAGTAGCCGAAGCCCTTTGCCCCAGCCATTCTCGGGAGTCAGGGTAAGCAGATATTGACCTTCCAGCTTTTTCATTTCGTCTATGGTGCCATCAACAGGAGTTAGGGGCTTGCGGACTTGCTCTGTCAGTAGCTTGTCGGTAAACGCATTAACGACCTTGCCGTGCAGCTCCAAGCCCGGATGCGTGGCGTTCACCGCAACAAAGATGCCGATTGATTCTGAGGGAATCAGCACCATTTTCGAGATAAAGCCATCAATCCCACCGTTTGCCCATAGGGTAGGAATACCGTTTTTCGTCTCTCCTTTAAAAAAGCCATAGCCGATCCCGTACATGCGCTTGTGGGCCGAGAATTGCTGGGCATGCATAAGCTGGACAGTTTCTGGTTTGAGTAGAGATGTGCCGTTATAGCTGCCGCCAGAAAGATGGGCGATCATATAGGGGGCGAAGTCAACTGGTGTCATATTAGCGGCACCACTCCCGGGGAAAATAATCCCCGAGTAAGGAATCGTTTGATAGGCGTTTCCGTCGTAATAATAGCTTTTAGCCAGATTGCTCTTGTCCTCCGGGAGATACAATTCGGCGGAATCCATACCTAGCGGGCGGAAGATATTCTCCCGCATATAGTCATGCAAAGATTGACCGGAAGCTTGTTCGATTACACTCCCCAACAATCCGGTGCCCGCATTGCTATATTGAAATTTGCTGCCTGGCGTGAAAATCGTCTCCTGCATCTGAAGCGTTTCATTTACGGGCTCGGTCGAGAATTCTGGTATCACACTCTCGTGGTTGTCTCTTTTATAAATTTTTTCATCTATGCCGGCTGTATGTGTGAGCAGGTGGTGGAGTGTGATCGGGCCGTAACGATTATTGGTAATTTTGTAGTCTTTTAGGACGGTATTCAAATCTTCACGTAAGGAAAGCTTGCCTTTTTCCACGAGCTGCATGGCTGCAGTAGCAGTAAACGACTTGGTCACGGAACCGATTCGAAACACCGTACGCTCAGGATCAACGGGGATTTGCTGTTCGACGTCGGCCAAACCATAGCCTTTTTTAAAAATGATGCGATCCCCCTGGGTAATGACAATGGCTGCACCCGGGATATGCAAGTTGTTCATTTCATTTTTCATGACGGGATCAACTACTTGTTCGATGGAAAGAGCAGTAAGAGGGGAGCGAGCATTGACCACAGATAGGGGCTGTATCAGCATGAGGCAGGATACGAGCAGAACGGCAAACCATTTTCGTAAAGCAAATAATGTCATGTTTCATCACCTTTCGCGTTTTGCGTCAGTCAATTGTTGTAAGCCAGCGACAGGGATGAGTATAGGACCATGAGTGTCACGGTGAGAAGTAACAGAATGTCATTGTTTATCGTGATAGTAGCTGATCGTCATCTGATACTATAATGGAGAGAAAGTTTGGGTGTAGATGAGGTGTGCCAATTGCTTGCTTTTGTTAAACGATGGTTATGGGTCGACTGGATGATCTTCACCATCCACTTTATGTGGGGATTGACGATTATTCTCGGTTTTGTCAGCCATCACGATCAATTGCCTTATCCGCTAGCGATTACATGGATCGTTTTGTTCTTCGTGCTTGTCGTCCCCAGTTGTTTGCGTCGATACTCTCGTAACCTATATTTGTTCGCTGAGATTATTTTGAGTGGAAGCTTGTGCATTGCCTTGAACTTCTTTTTTGAAGGAGTAAGATGGCAGTTTATCCCCATCGCTTTTCTCATCGGGTATCACAGTGTGGAACGATCTTATCGCTGGACGGGACCATTGGCGATTTTGGCGATTCCGGTGATTCCGTTTCTTGTGGGCGAGGCAATTGGGTTTGATTTCAAGCCAATAGTCGTAAGTGATCTAATTGTGTACCATTTCGCGGCATATGCGCTTGGGTTTGCCTTTCAATTGCTTAGCCGTATGCACAAGCAAGGCCTGATCATTCAACATCAGAACCAAATATTGGAGCAATACACTTCCCGGGTGGAGGAAATCACGCTGCTGGAAGAACGGAACAAAATGTCCAGAGAGCTGCATGACACGATCGGACACACGATGACATCGCTTATTATGGGTATGGAGATGCTTCGGTCTAAAATACCAGATGCGGAGGCTAGTCGGCTGGACATGCTTTTGCGGATGGCCCGACAAGGTTTGGACGAGTCCAGAGGGATTTTCCACAAGTGGGCTCAGAATGGCTATGAATCTGCTACGACGATGGAATCCGCCTTCGTTGAATTGATCGAGCAATTTCAAGTGGCTACAGGGGTGTCCGTCAAGCTGCGTATGTACGGCGCTGAGTATGCGTTGAGCCGTTCCTTAAAGCTGACTTTGTACCGTTGCTTGCAAGAAACACTGACCAATGCTGTTCGACACGGAAAAGCATCACAAATTCAAGTGGGGCTTTACTTTGAAGAAGCCCAGATCCGGTTGCAGGTCGAAGATAATGGGCAAGGAAATGGGACAATCGAATTCGGCTTTGGTTTGCAATCGATGAAGGAAAGGCTGGAAGCACTTCAGGGACGATTATCGATCCATTGTATGGACGAAGGAGGTGTGACGGTCATTTGTAGTCTGCCAGCTATGCAGGCTGTACCAAGTGCAGGCATACGTATCCTGATCGTCGATGATCAGCCCTTTGTGAGGGAAAGCTTGCAACTCGTTTTACAGAATCAACAGGATTTGCAGGTGGTCGGGGTCGCAGAGAACGGCTTGATGGCACTGGACATCATTCCTAAAGAAAAGCCCGACGTCGTACTTTTGGACGTTCAAATGCCTGTCATGGACGGGGCGAAGACAATACAAGCGATACGTGAGCGGTGGCCGGATATGCGTGTCATTATGTTGACGACCTTCGAAGAAACAGCCCTTGCGGCAGAAACGCTAGGGAGAGGCGCGAATGGCTACTTGTTAAAATCGGTTAGTCCAATCGAGCTGGTAGAGGCGATACGAGTGGTTCATCAGGGTGAAGCGTTGATTAACCATAAAATTGCGGATGTCCTTTTCAAAGAAATGCGCTTGCAGCAAGAAGAGCTGAATGGACTTCGCCAAAAGCAAGGACGCGAGTGTCCCTATGGGATGACGGAACGGGAAAGAAGCATACTGACCTCGTTAGTAGAGGGGCTTCGCATGAAAACAATCGCGGAGAAAATCTTCCTTTCTGAAGGAACTGTACGCAATTGCACCACAGTGATTTATGCAAAATTGGGTGTTAAGAATCGCGAAGAGGCCGTTAAGAAAGCACGGGACGAAGGGCTTACTGGTTAGATGGCAAGTATTTTTTGGTAGTTATGGTAGAATGGACAGTATCGAATGGAGGTTATATCAAAAATGAGTCAATTGCCAAATTGCCCAAAATGTCATTCAGAATACACGTACGAAGATGGAAGCTCCTTGGTATGCCCGGAATGCAGCCATGAGTGGACGTTGCAAGCAGACAGCGACAACGGTGAAGATAACAAAGTCATCAAGGACGCGAATGGAAATGTCTTGAACGATGGCGACACCGTAACCGTTATTAAAGACCTCAAGGTTAAAGGGACTTCCTTGGTCGTGAAAATCGGGACAAAAGTGAAAAATATCCGTTTGATTGACGGAGACCATGATATCGACTGCAAAATCGATGGTTTTGGTCCAATGAAATTGAAATCGGAATTTGTGAAAAAGGTGTAAGCTAGGAATGTAACGGACAGGAAAAAGCTGACTGCATGGTAGAGTGCAGTCAGCTTTTTTCGTAAAGGCAAAGTCTTGTTAGGTGAGACGATGAATGGACCAGACGATGCCCTCGCCGCTTCCGCCTAAGTTGAGGTTGATGGTCAATCCATTGGACACATAGAACAAACCGAGTGTATCACCTGCATTGAGTTGAACGTCACCCGCGAGTGTGACGGTTCCCGCCCCCAGGATGGTTCTTAATATGAGTACGAGCGCAATGTTTACGTTGAGAACAGGAAAATCACCGATAATGAGATTTGTTGCAGTAGGGGTGATTCTCTGTACTTCAATTGCAGGGGTGATTTCCGGGCCTAAACTAACGGTAATGGCTTCGCTTGTTTCATAGTTAATGGTTGCTTTGATGGCGTAAGTTCCAGTCTCTGGTACTGTATAAGTGCCAGTTAGCGGATTGAAACTTGGGCTGCCATAATAGGGGCTGGCTATTGACCAGTTAACGAATTGGGAAGATTCTCCAAGGGTTACAGTTGATAAAAAGGCTGAGAAGTTTTCAGTGGTGAAAGCAGGTCCAGTCGCGCCAGTGGCCCCGGTAGCGCCAGTTTCTCCGGTGGCACCCGTCGCGCCAGTCGGTCCAGTAATCCCCGTCGCACCTGTATCCCCGGTGGCACCCGTCACACCAACCCCCGTGGCCCCTGTAGCCCCCGATATGCCACCTGTGCTGCTGGATGAAACAGACAGGATGTTGTCCAGTTTCGTTTGCAAGAGCATTTCTTTTTTCGTAACGTCTTGCAAGGTTTGGCGAACGCTTGCATTCACCAGAAGGAGATCGCTTACCGAAGCAGGAACAGTCAAGCCTGGTAGTGTACCAATGGCATATTGCATTTTTTCTGCTTCTGCATGAATAATATGCCCGAGGCTGAGCTCTTCGATGGCGATGGAAGTAAGGAGGAGATTGATAGCATCGTCTCTCGTTACAGTAATGGTGGGAGTAATATTGGGAATATTGGCTTGAGACATGGCATTCATCCTTCCTGTTACATTCAAAAACTTATTACTATGCTATGAGGCTTTATCTGTGCGCGTGCCTGGCTGTATAGAAACGGAAAAAAGCCAATCTGATTTCCAGATTGACCTTTGTGTTAACTGGTAAGCACCGTGCTCATCAAAAAATAGACCACCATTACTTATGGCATGTATACATTCACCCACAGGGTGGGTAACTTTTTCATGATCACGAGGGGAATCAGGTCAGAGACTCAAAGTACTTTTTGTTGTAGAGAATGCTAGGGTGAGTTGGGTTGTATAAATAGGCAATATCATTGTGGTGACGTGATTTCTCGTTGTCCCCCATTTGAGAATAGCATAAGCAGAGTTGCAGATGAGGTAGCCAGGTCCAGGAAACATGGTCGATGTGTGCGAGCTTTTCAGCAGGTCGTTCTACTTTTGTTGCGAGATCATACCAAAAAATGGCGAGCAGCCAATTCTTATCTTCGACGTGAAAGGCTCCAATCTGGCAGCACGCTTCCGCCCGTGGACGATCGTAGTTGAACGTACGGTATAGCGACGACAGAACATTTTGTCTCTCATAGAGGTGGGAATAGCAACTCGCCAACTTCAGGCAAGCGTTAATGTTGTCCTCTACCCAGCCTTGTTGGGTGTTCAGGAACTTCGTGTAAAAAGTAATGGCTTCTTCATGATACTGATTGTCGCGTAATTCATTCGCATAATAGTACAAGTCCCTTGCCGAGAATTCTTCTCCTTTGGCATCCCTGCGTCGATAGATTTGCAGATTGCGGTCTGTGTATTCCTTCTGCTTGTTATGCGTGATGGATATGTCACTGTTGATGACGTTACCGCTCACTTCCAAATACTCATGGACGGGTCCGACCCAGCGAAATCCGCGGTCGCGTTTTACGAGGCGATTGCGGCGAATGCTGTATGCCGCATTCCCATTGCTGTCTACAGAAAGGTTGTAGTTCATCGTGACACTGTCGATGCTGTAATTCAATGTAAACCTCAACTCGCGGAAGAGCTGACGGTCTTTTTCCAGAAGGATATCGTCTGCATCCAACCACAAAATATAGGGGCAGGTTGCCTTGCTGAACGCATAGTTGCGTGCGGCTGAGAAATCATCAATCCACTCGAAATCATAAATGGTACAGCCATAGTTGGACGCAATTTCTTTCGTGCGGTCTGTTGAACCCGTGTCGACGATAATGATTTCATCGACGAGATCCGCAACGGTGGAGAGGCAACGCTCCAGAGCGTCTTCTTCATTTTTGACAATCATGCATAAACTTATTGAAATCTGATTCGCTTTCCTCGCTGTCATGCCATTTTTTTTGCGATAATCGCTCACTCCTGCCAGATCCGACTGACGGTAGATGTGGTACCCAGGAAGATGAGTATCCACCTGCAAAGAAAAGCCCATAGCCACAGCCCGAACGCAAAAATGCCGATCTTCTCCCCAGAACGACAAGTTCGCAATTCGTTTAAAGTTGACACCTGCCTCCAAGACCTTTCGGTGGATTAATGTGCATGCACCGAGGCCTCCTACCTCATACACACCCGGTTTACGCAGCATCTCCAAAAAGTTTTGGTTCTCCGCTGATTCGGAAGCGCCCTCGCGTGTTAACGTGTATTGATCCATCAGCCAAACTTGAGGAAGCTCAATCGAATCAGGCTGCCAGCGTGTCCAGTAAATGTTGGAGATAATATCTTTATTGGCTTGAAGCAGCTGTTGCAGGGTGTGAGGATGTAAAACGAGATCGGAATCGATCAAAAACAAGTAATCAAAACCCTCTTTGAGCGCATAGGAGATAATCGTATCTTTCATTTGCGCTACCTTCCAAATATTCCGTTCCGTCCAATAATGGGTCAGTTCATTTCGGATATACGTATCATCGTCTGTGTTTTTGAGGATGACGGTTCGTTTGTTCTCCTTCTCGAAATCAGCCAAGAGTGTACTGGATAGTGGGTCTTTGTTATCGTCAATGAACAGGTAATGGATCAGTTCATTTTTGGTAGTCAGCTCCGTGAGGGATTGAAGGAATTCCTCCAAAATAATCGGGAATTGTTGAATGGGACTCCCGATTAAAATACGTTTTTTACCCATGGTACACCCCCATATACAGCCTTTGTTCAAGTGTTTGGCGCGGGTTTGCTGAATAGCAGTAAACCATTGTCCACCTTTGCGACAATTCGGTTATCTTGCTGTAGTTCTTTTAAATAAGAGCGGACAATCGAGGTAGTCAAACCGTAGCGGTGCAAGTCATCTTCAAACGCATACTTTTTCATGACCTTTTGGACTACTTGTTCGAGAGTGCTTGGCTGCTCATGAATCCATGCTTCAAGGAAAGCAGAGGTGTCTTTCATAAGGGTGAGATGCCTGTTAATTAGTCCTGTGACTGTCTTGTAAGGTCCGCCATGGTACAGCACATAAGCGTTCAATTTCATCATCGAGAGCTTCTTGAAGCTTCTTCTGGCAGCCTTCAGATCGTTAAAAAAAAGGAGATCCTGCTTGTTCAATGTTTTGGGACCAAACAAGGCATCGCCGCAGTAAAGGACATGATCAGGGGTAATAATGCCGACCATTCCCGGCGAATGTCCAGGTAAGGAGACGATTTTGAATGGGATGGTATGGATGTGAAAGATACCATCGGTGGATGGAAGATAATCCGTTACGAGCGTACGTGTATTCTCTTTGTTTTCATCAGGCTTCGTATCAGACCCTCCACCTTCGTCGAAAACCAAAGGCTCGAGATGCGGATTTTCGATGATATAGGATGCTAGATGTGTCGCATAGATGCGAAGGTTGGGGAACCTTTTTATCAAATAGGGATTGCCACCGTGGTTAACAGCGTGACCATGTGTATGAACAACGGCAAGGATTTGATACCCTCGATCGCTGATTCTAGCGCATACTTTTTCAATGACAGTGGTATTCGGGCCGCTATCAATGCAAACAGCAGTTTTGCTGGACCTATCCAAATAGACACCGATCCCGTATTTACCGGAGACCACATAACTGTTGCCGGCCACTTCGATCAATTCCAAACGAGCCATATCCCTTACTCCTTCATTAGATTCAGGTTCATATGTGGATGACCTTGGTGACATTGCCGATACGTACCTTTACGGAGTTCGGTACAAAGGGAGGCTTTGTAGGTGCAGACACTCGCTTAGCGAGCATTTTTTTCTGGCCACGCACTTTTGCCACGTTTGTTACAGGCTTGGGACGCTTGGTTTTGCTTTTGTTTTTATCGGGAGTAGGGACGGACGCAGCCTGTGCTAATAATGGGGGTTTTTGACGTGCTGATTTCCGGTTTTTGGCTGTATCGATGCGTGCTTTGTTTGCGAGCAATGGAGGGGTTGGGGTAGGCACAGGTGGAACGTCAAGCTGTACAGGTTCGTCGTCTCGAATATCTCCTTCAAGCCCCACTTGCATCGGCTCGTCGTAGAGGGAATCCTCTTCCGGTTCTTTCGAGTAAAAAGCTTGTAATTGCCGCAGATGATTTTCTATCAAGGTGGTGATTTGTTTATGTGGAAACCTCCATGTCTTTACCCATTCCGATAACTGGGCTATCGCAGCAAGGACAGGAGTATGCATTTCACTAGTGGGATGGAGGGGGGGATGCGATTCAAAAAGGAAGCTGTGAGCAATCTGCTTATTATGTATGTGGGTATGCAGTCTGACGAGCAGATTGATCATCGTTGATATTTGGTAGCCAAACAGCATGAGCTCATAATCTTTGGCATGATGAAAGCGAGATTCCAATCCTTTGACCAACTGAAGGATGGAATAGGTCAGCTTTAGAACGGTTTGGTCATCGATACCTTTGTTCTTCATGGCAAGACCTCGAATTCCTGAAATGATCAATCGTTAATAGTCGATGGTGAAGTCGTCATCCAATTCATCCCCGAAATTGGATGCTTCCATCTCAAAATTTGATTTAAGCGCCACAGGGTACATGTGAATGGCTGCGTTCAGCTTTTTTAACAAAAGCCACTCAGCCATGAGCACCGAATCCAGAATCGAAATGACTGTACGATTAAAGGTAATGATCTCATCATTAGAGGGGTTGTTGGGGAAGTCCAGATTTTTGCCAACGAAAGCAAGGGCTTTGTCAGCTTCGGCGTTTAGCAATCTGGACAAGGCTTCTTCCTCTAGGGCAATCGATTGCAGCAAATGACTCAGAGCTTCTTCGCGTGTAGGCACATCATATGAAGGAACTTTATCTTGTAAGGTCATCATCATCCCTCTTCAATAAAATTAGGATCCCATGAAAAGCAGTGGAAGTAGTAAGGGTTATTCTTTGAAGCAAGAAAGGTCGGGGATGTCAGGGGTGTCAGGTAAGTCATCGTGATGTTGCTCATGATTATGCATCTGCTCCAGTTTGATAATATCCTCCAGCCTGAATTGTAGGAGCATCTCGGTCTTAATGACATTGCGCAGCATGCGTTCTACGCTGTTGTTTAAGGCAAGCGCATCATTGAGCGAGAGGGATTGCTCCTTCACGATTCTTTGGATCTTTTCCCCCTCTGTATTAATAATGTGAGAAAGTCCGATTTCCTCCAGCGCAATGGAGGTGAGAAGCAGATTTAATACTTCGTTTCGTTTCAATATGATTTCCGGTGTTATATTGGGGACCGTGGGCATTGACATTGTTATCCACATCCTTTGGTTGTATGGCTTTGAATACATACAAAATAAGACTGGCCCAATGAAGAAGGCGATCTGCTTCCCTTTATTTGCACAGAACGCCTTCGGCCAAGCTTCTTGCAACAAAAACGGTAGGATCGTCATAGGATCGCGTGATTGATAGTGAAGAAATGGAAACTTCCTCGCAGTACATGTTATGTATCCGCGATCTTAATATGACAACTTAATCGTATTGATTGGGACAAACTCATCACCTCATGGACTTAGTTATATTTTTGGTTCCCTGGAGCCTTACCAATACCCAGCGACGATTTCCAGCTATCTCTCGAAAAAGTTCTTCGTAGGGATAGATTTTTCCGAGATGAGCCAGAAAGGGATAGTGATCAAAATCATCTACGAGAATAAGCGCATCGGGCTTGAGCGTATCAACAAATAGTGGATAGGCAAGAGAGCGGCCGTTGCCATGCGGACCGTCAACAACCATGACATCTACTGATTGACCGGAAAGCGGTAGTTGGTCCAAATCGGCGTAAAAGGTATTTTGTATGGAAAAATGATCAAATTGATTCTCGAGAACACACTGTCCGATGGTGGGCCACAAGCTTTTGCTCTCTGCTGGATTGTCGAAGACCTTATTCCATTCCTCTTCGGATAGTTGCTTCAAAGAGCTGGTCACTAAAGTGACATGCGGTACATCCCCTAGACTCCCCTTGATTTCCTTTGCGCGAAACGGATGATGCTCCACAATCGTTGTGTTGACCCGGAGCAGCTCAAGCTCGCCAAGTGATTTCCAAAATAGAGCGGAGTCACCCCCACCCAACTGAAGCACCTGGCACTTCTCATTTTCTTGGTTAATATGTCGGCATGTATGTACGAGGGCCTGCTTGCTCAACGTGAGTGAGTTGTACCGCCAGTGATTACAATTGGACTGCTGCAAGGCTTTTTCAATATCGCGAACGATCATCTTCATTCCACCCATTCCAACAGATTGGGATGTTGATCCAAGATGGATTCATACTGTTCCTTCCAGCCATATTTGGCGTCGGGGTCGAGGAGCTGATAACGGTTGTATTTGCTTTGTCTGTCTTCGAGTCGGGCCCAGCCAAAATGCTTCACGCGGGATGGATGGCACAGGTAAGAGAACTGGTTGATCGAGAGAGGAAATCTGCCGCAATGCTGAGGGGTTTCCCTCCATATATAGGGGAAGTCAGGGCGGTACTTGACCATAAAAGGACGATAGTAATGATGGGCTTTCCAATACACATCCTCGCGATAATGCGTGTCACTCCACATATCGTACAAACGAAAGTAGATCGCTTCGTATGTCTGCTGTTCCAAAATCTCGGAGACTTTCGAGGGGAAGGAGCTATCCATGAGTTCATCGGCGTCCAGATTCAAAATCCATCCCGGATCAGTCTGGATCGTTTCTTGCCATTGTTGTTTGCGCAAGGCCACCTCGTTGGAAAACTGAGAGGTAGCGTTTTGAACCAGATGAAGAGGAACGCCCTTAAGAATCTCTCTACAGAGATCTGCGGTATGATCGATACTGCCATCGTCGATGATGACGGCTGCATCAATAAAGTCTTTATGTGCTTCCAGCGCTCGTCTTAAATAGCGATTGCCTTCATTTTTCACAATCATGGAAAGAGTTAGTTTGGCTCTGGTCATCTACGTGCTGCACCTCCTGCGCTTGTCGTGTTGCAATGCAGAAGATTTCATGGCCTTGGAAGGGAGAGAATCTCCCAACCGCCTTGATGAAGCAGTGAGATCAAATTGTCACGTGAGTAATGAAAGAGGTGGTCATTCTCGGTATACAGCGGGGAATACACCCCAAACAGTTTATTGGTAAACGAGTTTTTGTTCGGCACGCTAAAAATGATCTTTCCTCCTGGTTTAAGAAACCCCTTCAATTCTTCAAGGTATTGCTTCGGATGCGAAATATGCTCAAAGACGTGACAAAAAACGATGGCATCAAACGTACCAAGGTGTTCGGGGGCGAGAACAGAGGAGTTCCATAAAGAATGAACCAGTTGTAACCCATACCGATCTTGGGCGTATGCGCATGATTGATGTGACGGCTCTACCCCAACAACCTCCCACCCAGCCTCACGAGCTAGGAATAACAACTCTCCTGTTCCTGGACCAATTTCGAGCAGCTTCCCTTTTTCCGAAAACCACATATCGAGCAGCAATGTATGGATACGATCCCTGCTTTCTTTGTGATAGCTGCCTACGACTACCTATGCGCGGCTCCGGCAAAAGGTCCGAAAGCCAAGGAAATGGCGGCGTTCTGAAAGAAGCAGTCCACTCATAGAGTAAAGGGGGGATAGACTACGATCTCAGTGATGTGTGTAAAAGGAGATGAGCAGCATGTCTGAGGCGCCCAAAATTTCCCTATGTATGATTGTAAAAAACGAAGAAGAATGCCTTCACAAGTGCTTGGAAAGCGTGAAAGATCTTGTGGATGAAATGATTATTGTAGACACGGGGAGTACGGACAACACCGTAGAGATATGCAAGTCATTCGGAGCGGTCGTGCATTCGTATGAGTGGCAGGATAACTTCGCAGAAGCCCGAAACTTTGGACTGGAAAAAGCAACGGGCGACTGGATTTTGTGGATGGATGCCGATGAGGAAATGAACCAGGGAGATAGCAAGAACTTGAAGGATCTGCTTCGTGGTCAAGAAGATTCTCTTTTTTATATCCATCTAATTAATTACATTGGAGATGAGATAAATGAAGACGATGCTTTTCATATCGCTCACTCACGTTTGTTTCGCAATGGCATCGGTTTTCGCTTCCATTTTCCCATCCATGAAACGCTCAACGTAGAAGAGGTTCTTCCCAATCTGACCGAAGATCTCCACATTCAAATCTTGCCTGTACGGATATACCATTATGGCTACATGAATGAATGTACTGGCAGAAAGAACAAGTTCGAGCGCAATATTGGGCTACTTATGAAGGAATTGGAAAAAGAGGACCACTCTCCATGGATTGAGTATCATCTTGCCAGTGAATTCTCACGTATCCAGGAGCATGAGAAAACGTTCAAGTTCGTGAATCTGTCTATTATCGGGTTTCTCGAAAACCATATGATGCCTCCTTCGCTTCTTTATAAGCTCAAATACTCTACGTTGATCGCGATCGGCAGTGCTGAGGGAGCGTGGCCAGGAATTGAAAAGGCAATCGAGATGTATCCGGACTATGTTGATTTGCATTTGTACAAAGGGATCATTCAGTATTTGAAAAAGGACTATAAACGTGCTTTGATGACGTTTGATCACTGCTTGGAGCTAGGGGAGAGCAACATTCGGCATCTGACTTTGAAGGGATCGGGAAGTTTTCACGCCTGGTACTACAAAGGGCTTTGCTACGAAGGATTGGATCAAGTGGAGGAGGCTGTGGCCGCTTATCAGACGGCATTGGCAATGGCGGAGAATCATGCGCCTGCCAAGGAAGCATTAGAGAAGCTGTGCTCGACGACTGAAGTGAGTCATACGTCAAATAACAAATAGCATTGTGGCGAAAAGTCGTTTACGTCGATAGTCCAGACGTAACGGCTTTTTTTGTAATGGCAGGGCATGAACAAAATGAGGTTAATCATCTTTATTACGGTAAAAGGTTTAATAAACATAATGTTTCATTTGTGGCAGCGGATTGTTACAATAAAAAACGCATTTTATCGGTAATAATAATCATTATCAACCACAGCGAGTGAGGGACAAAAGATGAAGCGAACAAATGGAATGAAACGTCTCGGCCATATGCTTTGGACGCTTGCACTGGCAGGTACGGTATTACTGGCTGGGTGCGGCAGCGCAGAGCAAAAACAGCCAGCAGCAGGTCAAGATAACGCGAAAACTGCACAAAAGCGCATCGTGAAACACGAGCTGGGCGAAACGGAAATTACTGGGGACCCGAAAAGAGTCGTCGCGCTGGAGTACTCCTTTGTAGACGGACTATGGGAGCTGGGAGTGACGCCTGTAGGAATCGCGCAGGAGAAGGATAAGGACGTAGAAGGATTGATCGGCAAAAAAATCGAGTATACCCCTGTGGGGACTCGCCAGCAGCCAAGTCTGGAGGTCATCAGCTCGTTGAAGCCGGATTTGATTATCGGTGATTTGAATCGCCACAAGGACATTTACAAGGATTTGCAAAAAATCGCACCGACGATCATTTTGAAAAGCCGCAACTCGACGTATCAGGAAAACCTGAGCTCGTTTGTCACGATAGGGGAAGCGCTGAACAAGCAAAAAGAAGCAGAGCAGCGCCTGATCAAGCACAAGGAGATCATCGCAGAGTTTAAAAAGAAAGTACAAGCTGGCGATTCCCGCAATGTCATGCTGGGAGTATTCCGCGCAGATTCTCTGTCTGCACATGGTGCGAAATCGTTTGATGGCGAATTGCTCGAAATGATTGGAATCAAAAATGCGATTCAAGACGCGCCAGAGCCAACGGTAAAAATCAGTCTGGAGCAAATGGTGCAGTGGGACCCAGATGTGATTTTCCTGGCGGAGGCTGACGACGCGCTGTTGAACGAATGGAAGCAAAATCCGCTCTGGAACAATATCACCGCAGTCAAAAATCACGAAGTACACAAAGTAAATCGTGACCTCTGGACGCGCTATCGCGGACTGAAATCCGCAGAACGCATTGTGGAAGAGGCAGTGAACCTCTTATATAGCAAGGAAAAATAATATACGATGCAAATTCCGGAAAAGACCGATCGCTGATCTGGTCTTTTCCGTGTTCCTGCACGTGGTAGTAGATCGAGGTGGCTTGTATTGCAGAAAACAACGACACGACAACGAAAAAGTACCTTTGTCCTCATTGTGATCGGCTTGGTAATCCTCTTGCTGATCGGTTTGTTGCTGAGCTTGTTTACCGGAGTAGCTTCGCTGCAGATTCGCTCATTAGTAACGCATTGGTTATCGGGCGAATTCTCCAAGGAGCTCTTGATTTTCCAAACCATCCGCGTTCCAAGAGCCGTGCTGGGAGCCATCATTGGGGCAAATTTGGCTGTGGCAGGCGCCGTGATGCAGGCCGTTACTCGCAATCCGCTGGCATCCCCACAAGTGTTTGGCGTGAATGCGGGGGCTTGTCTGGTGGTCGTACTTGCGATTGTGTTTTTACCGGATATCGGGAAAGCCAACCTCATTTATTTTGCATTTGCTGGAGCGATTCTCGGGGGACTTGTGGTCTTTGGTTTTGCAGCTTCCCGCGGGATGACCAATCTCAAGATCGCCTTGGTAGGAATGGCCATCCACCTGCTGCTCACCTCCATTACGAAGGGAATTATTATTTTTAACGAACACATATCGAATGTATTGTACTGGTTGTCTGGCTCCATTAGCGGAGCGGCCTGGACGGATGTGCAATTGATTTTGCCATGGTCGATGGGGGGACTCCTGCTGGCGATCTGGCTGTCTGGCTCTTTGTCTGTGTTTCGACTGGGGGAGGAAGTCGCGATGGGGTTGGGACAAAAAATCGCCCGCGTCCGTCTGCTGTCTTATGTTGTGGTCGTTATTTTGGCAGGCGCCTCTGTTGCTGTCGCCGGAGCTGTTGGGTTCGTCGGACTGATGATTCCGCATATCGCAAGGAGGCTCGTGGGTACGGACTATCGCGTCGTCATCCCTGTGTCTGCGCTTGGTGGCGCTGTCTTGGTCACCTTTTCCGATATCCTGGCTCGCTTGATTTCCTATCCGTTTGAGTCTCCCGTAGGAATTGTAACGGCGCTCCTGGGAACCCCGTTCTTTCTGTACTTGGCGAGAAAAAAGGGGAGGGAAATGGTATGACTACGCGAAAAAACACCCTGCTCCTGATGGGCCTCGGTGCCTTAGTCTTAGTGGCAGCATTGCTTAGCATGGGGATCGGTCCGATCTTTATCGGCCCTGATCAACTCATTCGAGTGATTATGGGCGAAGCTTCATCGCTTACGTTTATGATTGAAAACTATCGATTACCGCGGGCGTTGCTCGCGATTCTTGCTGGAGCGGGCTTCGCGATCGCTGGTGTGATTTTGCAAGGAATGATCCGGAATCCGCTGGCATCACCGGATGTCGTAGGGGTAACCAAAGGTGCGGGCTTGTTCGCAGTTGTGGTCATCATTTTGTTTCCGACCGCTTCACCACTTCTCCTCCCGATTGTCGCGTTTTTGGGAGCACTGGCGGTAGCCATTGCCCTCATCTATTTCGCTCGGAAAAGCGGTGCACAGCCAACTACGTTTGCTTTGGTTGGAATGGGAGTAGGAGCGATCTGCCAAGCGTTGACCGAATTCATCATGGTAAAGTATCCGATGCAAGCCAATGATTCTCTTGTCTGGTTGACAGGGAGCTTGTGGGGGAAAGGCTGGGATGAAATTTACGCTTTGCTGCCGTGGCTGCTCGTATTCATTCCGATTAGTTTTGCCCTGCATCGAAAGCTGGACATTATTAGTCTGGATGAAGGGAGCTCCACCGGGCTTGGACTGAATGTCGTGCGAACACGCTATATGCTCTTGCTGCTCGCCGTTGCGTTGGCAGGCGCATGTGTAGCGGCGATTGGCTCAATCGGCTTTGTGGGATTAATTGCGCCACATATGGCGAGAAAGCTGTTCGGTCATCAGCATCGTTATCTATTGCCAGGTGCGGCGGTTCTGGGAGCGTTGATTCTCGTCATTGCAGATGCATTGGGGAGGGGACTGAATCCTCCGTTCGAGATTCCCGCGGGTATCGTGACGGCGGTGATCGGTGTTCCGTATTTCTTGTATTTGGTGCGTCAAGAGAAGAGAAAGTAAAAAAAGCATAAGTAGCCAGTGTGATCCGATATTCTACCGGGGCACACTGGTTTCGTTTTTTCTGGAACCGCACCTTTTCTAGCCATAAGAAATGCCTCCAAGTAGAGTGTAGCACCCACCGTTAGCGCTTTTTCTGCCTTAATGAGGAAACGTCATTCGAACACAAAAAGACCCGTAAGAAGCTACAAACCCGAAGCATCCTACTTACGGGTCCTTTTTGTTTAGATGACTCTCAATTCAACATGCATGTTACCGTTGCGAGTTGCTCTTGAATACGGACATACTTGGTGAGCCTCTTCTACCAATTCCTTTGCTGTGTCTCGGTCAACGCCGTATACTTGAACCTCCAGAACCGTGTGTAATTGGAATCCGCCCTCCGCATCTTTTCCAAACGAAACGTTAGCCGTAACCGTCGTACTCTCCAGCTTGATCCGTTTTGTACGGGCAACGAGGTTCAGTGCTCCATCGAAGCAAGCGGAATATCCAGCTGCAAAAAGTTGTTCAGGATTGGTGTAAGCACCGCCAGGTCCACCCATTTCCTTTGGAGTACGAATTTCAAGATCAAGTACGCCATCGGACGATTTCACTACTCCGTTTCGTCCGCCGGAAGCAGTTACAGAAGTTGTGTAAATTGGTTGCATGAATACTCTCTCCTTTAATTGTTAACGATTATATTGTACGCAATTTAATTTACTACTCACTTGAATTCTTGTCAACAATTATAGCTATTTAATTTCGCGCTATTAAATTTGACATTACTTACCCTGGACGTTATGATTCTTTCAAAATATGCTATATCGGAGCGGATTGTATCCATGAATAACGATGAATTTCTACAAATAAAGAATCAGCTTTGTTTTACCATATACGCACTGTCCCGTGAAATTACTCGTATGTATCGCCCCTATCTGGAAGAAATGGGCGTAACCTATCCACAGTATCTTGTTCTGCTCGTTTTATGGGAGTATGGCGAACGTACAGTTAAAGAGCTTGGAGAACAGCTTTACCTAGATTCAGGCACGTTAACCCCACTCCTGAAACGAATGCAAGAATCAAAATTGGTCACACGAGACCGTTCCAAAGAGGATGAACGAGTTGTCGTTATTCGCTTGACAGAAAAAGGACATTCTCTAAAAGAGCAATCCTGTAAACTGCCAGAAGCTTTATTAAATAATAGTAGGCTCGATCCTAAGGAATTTAGTGAGCTTCTCCAAAGTAGCCAACATCTGCTTATGCACATCCATCATTCAAACGAAGCCGTCAATTCCAAAAGATAACGTTACTTTTTAAAGGAACGGACCGTGAATAGCAATTTACTAGAAATAGCCTGACCAGTGATGGTTGGGCTTTTTTCCTGTCCTGAAAATATTTATCCAATCCTTGTAAGAAAAAAACCGATCTTTTCATAGTAAAAGTAGAATGGTTGCTGGACAGTAGAAGTGAACGGAATGTCTGGTGATAGAAATAGAAGGGAGCGACAAGTCATGGAGGAGGATCAAGAGTGGGTGAAGCAAGTCTTGGGAGGCGACCCGCATGCCTTTGCCCACCTTGTGAACAAGTACAAAAACAGGGTGTGCTCGTTACTCGTACGGATGGGCAATTCCCCAGAGGATGCAGAGGATTTCGCACAGACTGCTTTCGTCAATGCGTATAAAAGCTTGCAGCAATATGATGCGAGCCGTCCGTTTTCAGCTTGGTTAAATAAAATCGCAATTAACTGTTGTCTGCAAGCATGGCGGACGGCACAGAAGAAGAATCCGATCGTGCCTTTTCAAGAATCCATGAAGGCCCACACCAATGATGAAAACCCGGAGTCGTTTTACCTGGCTCGTGAAAAACAAAACGAAGTATTCGCTGTCATGGGAGAACTCGCTTCCCATTACCGGATCGTGCTTACTCTACGATATTTTGAAGAGCTGAGCTATCAAGAAATTGCTGAGACGATGCAAGTTCCGGTAACTACCGTGCAAGTTCACCTGTACCGCGCGAAGAAAAAGCTCCGTGAGCTCATGGGGAAAAGGGGGGAACTTCATGAAATGTGCTGATTGTGTTAGGCTGATCAATCAAGTCGACCGAGAGCTTTCATATGAAGAAGGAAGAGAGCTTCAGGCCCATATCGCTGGTTGTGAACATTGTCAGTCCATGCTGCTTCAGGAAGTCGACGAAGTGGATGCCGACTTGAGTAAACCTTGGCCGATCGTCTCTGCCTCGGATCATTTCACCGAAAAAGTCATGGGGGAAATTTTACAGGTAGAAGAGCAACAACAAGGACCGATGCGCCGAAAAAAATGGCCTAGTCGTCTATGGAAACGAGCAAGCATTACCGCAGCCATACTGCTGCTTGTCCTGACAGTAGGTGTCGTATCATCCCCAACGCTCGCTAACTTTGTCACGTCAATTTTTTCCGAGTCGTTTATCGTAGAAATGAAGCGTGGAGGCGATTTGGGCTTTTCTCAAAAAGTGAATCAAACAGTCACGGATCAAGGCATCGTCGTGCTGGTAGATGAGATTCTGGTCGATCCATTAAAGATGTATGTGCCGATTCGATTTTTCACGGAACAACAGAAGGAGCTGGAAGCTTCGATTGAGTTTGAAAACAAGGACAACCGGATTTTTCTGTCTGACAAAAACGGGAAGTACATCGGAACGGAAGTGGACCATTCATACGACTTCGAGACGTTGTATCTACCAAAGAACGTTCCAAATGATTTGATTCTCAACCTGAAGGTAACTAGAGTGGATCTGCGCGACGAATCATCTAAAGAAGACGAAGAGCAGGTAAATCCCATCTATGGAAGCTGGCATATGAAAATTCCCGTCTCGCTGGAAAAAAGCAAATCGGCCACACAAACGATCCCGATTGAGAAAACATACACCTCTCCGCAAGGGTTTATCTTGGAGGCTGATAGACTAGTGCTGACACCAATAGAATCAAAGCTGATCCTCTCCTCTAAGATGAGTGAGCAAGAGAAGGCCCGTATGGAGTCGAAAGCGGAAGCAAGAATGAAGGTTCACAATTCACTTTACCCGGACAAGGTCACTGCCCAAGAAGTGCGGGATTCCATCAGAACGAATGCGACAGTCATGTGGGAAATCGTCGATGAGACAGGCAAGGTTGTGATGGATACGAATGGGGCCGATGGAGAGTTTTACGGTCCGATTGAGCCCAACAAAAAGCTGACGTATCGTACTGTCTACATCCAGAAGGCAGAACCATCCGATTTGCTCATGACTTTTATACCTGCAAAACTCAACGAGCAGCCCGCAACCTTTACAAATGAAGGGAATACGTTTGTCTTGAAGTCCTTTCGCATCGAACCCGATCCTGATCCAGATACCAGTACATCCGGATACATCGGTATCATTGAGGCAGAGATCAACTACCACAAGGACAATTTAGTGTACTATCGAATGGATGCTGTTGGGTTAGGCAGTGTCGAAATGGAGGAAGACGATCTCTCCAAGGACAGTAAGCGCCCACATATAAGCACGATAACCATCCGCAATTTCCCAAAAGGCAAAGGAAGGGAAAACCAACCGGTGACGATTACAGCCAGTGAGCTTATAAGAGAGTATGAAAACGTGGATTGGAGCTTTGACATCGTAAGTCCAGCGCATTGAGGAAGCCATCGCTTTTATCCTTCATAAATTGGCGTGCAGCAGCCCATGCTACTACTGACAGCTCATTCCCGACGATTTCCTTTCATGGTAAACTGTCATGTAAGTGTCATGCTTCATCCATTCTGTCCTACTAGGTGGTACATACATGCGGTCTATATGGAAGATATACAAAACAGACTGGATTAACATTTTCAAGGTCCCGACTGGGATTTTTCTAATCATCGCCATCATTCTCATTCCTTGTTTATACGATTGGATCAACATCAAATCGGTATGGGACCCTTACGCCAATACGCAAGGGGTCAAGGTAGCGGTGACGAGCGAGGATCAGGGAGCTACGGTTGAGGATAAAAAGGTCAACATCGGAGAGGAGCTCATAAAGAGCTTGCATAACAACCAGAAACTAGGGTGGACCTTTGTGGATAAAGAAGAGGCCAGAAGGGGCGTGGAGCGGGGCGATTACTATGCCAGCATCCTGATCCCGGCTGACTTTTCCAAAAGAATCACGGGAATTGTTCATGGCAACCTGAACAAGCCCGAAGTGATCTATACGGTCAATGAAAAAGTGAACGCTGTCGCACCCAAAATTACCTCGTCGGGCGTTTCGGCGATTGCCAAGCAGATCAACGAGAGTTTTACGGAAAGCGTCAGTGAAGCCTTGCTCACGAAGCTTACTGAGATCGGCATTAAAATTGAAGAGCAATTGCCGACCATCCGTAAAATCGAGAGTGGCGTTTTCCAACTGGAAAAAAGCCTGCCTGAGATTCATGCCGCAGGGCAAAAAGTACTGGAGATTGAGAAGAAACTTCCCGAGATTCACGAGAAAGCGCAGATCATTTTGGAAGTGGAAAAAAGAATCCCCGAGATCAATCAAGCCGGGCAGGCCGTCCTCAAGGTTCAGCAAAACTGGCCGAAAATCAATGAGGCGGCGTCTGTTATTATCGCGATGGAAGACAAGCTGCCTGTGATTGAGCAAGCCGTTGGACGAATTGAAGAGCTGGATCAAAATTTTGATAAGGTCGCAAACGCAGTGACTACGGCCACAGAAAAAGCGAGTCGAGCCATTGAGATCGTTTCGGCTGCGCAACAAGCGTTGCCGCGTATCGCGGATCTGACTGATAAGGGCGCGTCTGTTGCCGATCAGCTCAATGACTTTTTTACGAAGCATGACGGTGCCTTTGAAACGATTGCACCGTTGATCAAGCAAAATCTCATCATAGCCCAGCAAGCATCGGATGCGCTCACACAACTCACAGACAGGCTGTTGCAAATCAATCCGGATCGCCTGCCTACTGCCAGTGAGGTAAATGCCGTGAAAGACAGGTTATCCAGAGCTTCAAATGTTTTGGGGCATACCGCATCGCTTGTAGAGAAAGTAAACAGTTATCTTCCTGGGCAGCTATTGAGTCATTTCGCAGAGAGGCTGCGCACGATTGAGAACAGAATGAACCGACAAATCGAGATTCTCGGCATGATTGCAAGCGCGATTGAAAACGGCAAGCAGCCTGCGAAAGATTTGGTGGAGAGTCTGAATCAGCTCTCGAAAAACACTAGCGCGGAATTGGGAGACATCCTGTCCCGTTACGATAGCGAAATCGTTCCGAAAATATCTGAGGGCATTGACAGGCTGAAGGTGATCACAGGAGAAACTGCCGATCTACTGCATAAGGCCCAAGAAAAACTTCCGGATGTCGAAGCGATTCTCAAAGAAACAAAGACAGGATTGGAGCTGGGATTGGCAGAATTGAAGCGAATCCAGCAGGAGATGCCGCAAATACGGTCGCACGTCCACGAGCTTGCAACAACACTCAGAAGCAAGTCGGATGCTTTTGCAAATGCCATTCGTGTAGCAGCGCCATTCCTGAAGAGCAATCTTCCTGCCATCGAGAAAAAGCTCAACGAGGCAGCGGCATTTGTCCAGAATGATTTGCCCAAAGCGGAGGCGGATTTGACCAAGCTGGCTGATTTTGTGCGTAACAAGCTCCCGGAGGTGGAGACGGGAGTCCATAGAGTTGCCGCATTGGTTCGCGATGATTTGCCTAAGCTGGAGAGTGCCATTGGGAAGGCCGCCGATAAGCTGAGAGAAGTCGAAGCGAACAACAATTTCGCCGACCTTGCCAAGCTATTGCGCGGCGACATAAAAAAGGAGAGCGAATTCCTCGCAAGTCCCGTGCAGATCAAGGAAAACCGCCTATACCCGATTCCGAATTATGGTTCGGCCATGTCGCCGTTTTACGGTGTGCTGTCTCTCTGGGTAGGTGCGACCTTGTTGATTTCCCTGCTAAAGCCGAATCCGGAAAATCCAGGCGGAATGTACAAGCCGTATCAGTTGTACCTTGGCCGCTTGGGAACGTTTGTGACAATCGGGCTGCTTCAGGCGTTGTTCGTCACGCTCGGTGATATTTACATCCTCGGGGCCTTTGTGGCGGATAAAGCTCCGTTTGTATTGTTCGGTATGCTGGTTAGCCTGGTGTTCGTCACGATTACGTACACGCTCGTGTCCGTCTTCGGCAACGTGGGTAAAGGTATAGCGATCATCTTCATGGTATTCCAATTCTCCAGCTCGGGCGGTACGTTCCCAATCAGCATGACCGCGCCATTTTTCCAAGCGCTGAACCCATACATGCCCTTCACGTATGCGATCAGCCTATTGCGTGAAGGGGTGGGCGGCATCCTCTGGGAAACGGTGATCCGGGATATACTCGTCCTATTCGGCTTTATTGGTATCAGCCTGTTTGTGGCGCTCGCGCTGAAGCGTCCGTTGAGCGGAATCATTGAAAAGTCGATGGAGAATGCGAAGAAGACCAAGATTATTGGGTAAAGGTTACACGGAAGTTGATTGGAATTAGCAGGGTGTCCTCACGTAGATATCACTACTGGAGGGCACCCTTTTTTTAAGGACAAGTGATTTTATGGTTTGGTAAAATATGGGTTGTTGGTGAGTCGTAAAGGAGGAATGAAGCATGGGGAGATGGTTTGGATACATACTACTGACGATTTTGATAGGCGGTGTGTGCTTTTTTGTCATTACTCCACAAATCACCTTGATGTTGAGTATGTTCGTCATGATTGGAACCTTGTTTTATATTGTACACATTTTGAAAAATGAACTGCCTAGATTAGTTCAGGATCGGCTGGAAAGGCGATTCCATAAGACAGATAAAAGACTCGAGGAATTACAAAACCTGTACAAGCAGGAGGCTGAGTAGGGATGTCGGGGGAGAGGGCGCCTAGTGATGCTGCTCACTCTACATAAGTACACGAACAGAAATCCATCCCACTATGAAAACCTCGATTTCCTTAGCGTACGGAAAATCGAGGTTTTCATTTTCGTGAGGTTACCCCAAGGTGTCCCCTTTTTCTTGAACAGGCACAGAACCTGTCGCCAGTCGGGTAGCAGATGCCAGCCCCAGTATAACGATAAACGTCTGAAGGAGCAGAGAAACGGTAATACCAACAGAAAGTGAAAACGCAAAGGCAGTCATCACAGACACGATGGCTCCTCCCATCCCAATGACAATCGCAGGCGTGAACGTATCCGCGATAGATAGTTCAGCAGATACTTTTCCTTCTTCACCAGATTTTGCAAGAGAAAAAGCAATAGCACCGCTTGTCGGGTGAGCTAAACCGATTCCGAAGCCCATAATGATCTGGCTAAAAATCGCAACCACGATACCGAAAAGATCCTGCTGAATTAACGTCAGCGGTACGGTGCAAGCGACGCCGATGAGCATAATGACGAGACCGATAATAATTCGTTTTTTTCGACCGGCCCCTTGGTCTTTTTTATCCAGCTTTGCCTGTACATTGGCTGCCAGCGACCAACTGATTGCTGCGGAGGCAACAGCTAAACCAGCTTTGTCGGCGGTTAATCCTAAAATCGAAGTGAGTCCAAGGACGAGATACGTTTGTGTGGCGTAATAGGCAGCGACAAATAGACCCCGAGACGCCATGACGGCAGGTAAGCCTGGGCGTGCGACGAGCGTTCCTTTAGGCATCAGCTTATACAATGGGACACTGAGGGCAAGCAAACCCGCGATGGATAGCAAAAAACCGTAGATCGAGGGAATTTTGCCGAGTCCAAAAAGCAAGGCACCAGTCCCTATAGCCAAGAAAAAAGGCAGAAGAAGACTACGATTGTTTGCCGCGCTTGCTTTTGGGGGCTGTAAGCCTCGGAAAGAGGGAGTGGTTAAGAGTGCAGACAGAAAGATAAAGGGAAGGATCAACCAGAAGACATATCTCCACGACAACTGTTCAGCAATAATCCCGGCGACATACGGTCCGAACAGGCCTGGAAGAATATAAGCGCTGGAGAAGACAGCAAGAATCTGAGGGCGAAGGGAATCAGGGTAGCGCAAAGTAATCATGGTATACACGCAATTGACCAAGGCACCGGCTCCAAAGCCTTGCATCACTCGGCCAAGTAGTAAAGTAAGCATATCTGGCGCAATTGCAGCAACTACAATGCCAAGGGCAAAGAGCACGATCGTGACAATAAAAGGCTGGGCAGGCCCTTTTCTATCGACGAATTGACCTGTGACCACAGTTCCAATCAGCTGAGCCAACAAATAAGCACTGAATACCCACCCGTAAAGATCCTCACCTTGTAGCTCTCGGGAAAGACCGGGGGCGATTGTCGTGACAGCCAAGCCTTCAAATGCTGTAGCAGTCACCACAAGAATAATACCAATCGTCAATGCTCGATAATGCGTGCTCCAAATCCCTTCTGTGCTCATTATTTTCACTCCTTTTTTGTATATAATGCGCCTGAAAAGTTGTTATAAATACTGTTGTTACAACAACTAATTATATACAAAAAATAATATCCTGCAATACGTTTTGTTTTTAAAAGTTTTTCACGTTCTCATAAATGATATTGAGGGTTCTTCGGAATTGGTTCACTTCTTCTTCGGTCAATCCTGCAACGGTTTTCTCGTACGCTTCAATGGAGGGTGGAAGGACCTCGTCTTTTAAAAGTCGCCCTTTTTCCGTCAGATAGACACGAAGGGAGCGGCGATCCTTTTTATCTGTTTCGCGATGAATGAACCCTCTTTCTTCCAGGAGGAAAAGCATCCGCGCGATATTCGTTTTATCTTTATAGGTGCGTTCTGCCAACTCGTTCTGGGTCAGACCTTCTTCTTCCCATAACACGACTAAAATCATCCACTGATCGATGGTGATGTTATACGGACTGCATACTTTTTGATAATAGTTGTTCAGTTTTAAATCCGTTCGTTTCACGATGACGCCGATATACTCATCCAATCTCATTGCGAAACCTCCTAGGTTAGGCAGTCAGGGCAACTGTTGATAAGACAACTATAAGGATGGTTCCGACAAGTGTCAATTTGCAGGGCTGACTTGTTGGACGCATGAAAAAGCCAAATTTGCTCAAAATAACAGCGGGATTCAATACTTATCAAAAAGGAGAAGGAATAGATGACTCCAATGCTCAGGAAAGTAACCGTGTTGATGATTTGCGTGGCATTACTTGGTGTGCCGGGTATGGCAGCAGCCAAGGAATCGCAAGGAAATGTAAAGCAGGCAGAATGTATAAAGCCGAAAGAAGTAAAGCTACAGGGCGACATGCGCAGGCTCTGGATTGACCACTTGCTGTGGGACCACACCTATATGGTAAGCGCCTTGGCAGGGCTGGAAGACAAAGACGCCGTACAGGCACGCCTCTTGAAAAACCAAGTGGATATCGGGAACGCAATCAAGCCGTATTACGGAGAGGAAGCAGGTAAAAAGCTTACCGAATTGCTGACAGAGCATATTACGATAGGTGGCAAAATCATTGACGCAGCCAAAAAAGGCGATCAAGCTACTGTGGCAAAGCTGGATAAGGACTGGCACCGGAATGCAGATGATATTGCCAAGTTCTTAAGTAGCGCCAACCCCAATTGGAACGAGAAAGAACTAAAAGAGATGATGTACGTGCATCTGAAGCTGCTCACTGATAATCTCCAGGCGAGATTGAGAAAAGACTGGCAAGCGGATATTGCTGCGTTTGATCAAGGAGAGGATCATATCATCTCATTGGCGGATGTGCTGACAGCAGGCATCATTAAGCAGTTCCCGAACCAGTTCTAAAAGAACTTCCCTAACAAAAAGAACGCCAGCACTTGTCGTATCCCGTGCTGGCGTTTCTTTCTTTTTATCCTTGTGCCGTCTTTTTTAAATAAGCTCTCCATGTGATGCACCATTGATCAGGATCATCGAGCACGGACTCTAACACACGGTGACCTGTACTATTGTGCGGCGCTGTTTTGACAATCTCCGGATTTTCATAAGCTTCCTGTGAAATATGGGTCAGTGCCGCAACGTATTCGTCGAGCTCTGCCATGGAATAGGACTCTGTCGGTTCCAGCGTAAACGGCTCCTGCACGACGTACGGGTGGTGACTGGTCCAGTAATGGTGGGCAAAGTCGACCATCCGGCGCTGAACATCGTATGTCGTGACGCCCGTGTCTTCTTTTAGCTGCTGCCAGCTGTAGCGAACCTGCTCCAGACGTCTGCCTTGTATATACGGAGCGCTCGCACCGCGGATTTGCAGGATTTTGTGATAAAGATAGTTGTTGTTGAGGCAAGCGATCTCGGCAACTTCTTTCAAGCCGTCAGCACCAAGAGCACGGACCCAAGCGTAAGAGCGCAGGACAGCAGGTGGTACCCCGTAAAAGCTGCGGACTTTCCCGATGCTGTTTTTCAAGTCACGATTATAGAAGTAACGCTCTCCATCGAAGTCTACGATCGGTCCTGGCAGGAATGGCGCAAGCTCGGCAGTGACCCCGATGGCGCCTGTTGCAGGTCCGCCGCAAGCGTGTGGGACGGAGAAGGTTTTGTGCAGGTTGAAGAAGCACATGTCAAAGCCAGCTTCCAGCGCGCGGGTAATGCCGAGCAAGCCGTTCGCGTTTGCTTGGTCGTAGCAGCACAGTCCCCCTGCGGCGTGGACGACATCTGTGAACTCCTTGATGCGAGAGTTGTAAATGCCTGTATCCTCTGGATTCGCTACGGCAAAGGCAGCGGTTCGCTCTGAGACGAGGCCCTTTAGCGCTTCCAGATCAGGGTAGCCGTTTTCGTCAGCAGGTACATAAATGATTTTGAAGCCTTTGACTGCGGCCGTTGCGGCTTGGGACGGGTGAGAAAAATGGGTGGTAATAAACTCGTTGCGCTGCTCTCCCTCGCCGCGGGATTCGTGGTATTTGTGCACGATAGAGGCTTGGGTAAACAACGCCTGTGTGCCACTGCCCGGTTGGAACGAGAATTTGTCCATTCCCGATATCTCTCGCAGGTACAGATCGAGCTGATACGTCATCTCCAGCATCCCTTGGACAGTGGACTCGTCTTGCAATGGATGCAGCTCCGCCATTTTCGGCGAGCGCACGAAGCGTTCATTGATTTTCGGGGAGTATTTCATCGTGCAGGTGCCTTGCCCGATCTCTACGTTAAAATCTGACCCCAAAACCTCCTGCGAAATGCGGGAGTAATGACGGATCACGCGGTACTGACTGACCTCGGGAAGGTTTGGCCGTTTTTTTCGGCGCAGGCTGTCTGGCAGCTGAGAGATGCCATCGCCTACGGTCTCTACGATTAGTGGCTCGACGGGTGGTACCTCGACGCCACGCTCACCGGGCTGGCTCAGCTCGAAAATGACAGGCTCATCCCACTTTGCTTGGTGAAAACGGCGTACCTTATGGTCTCTCGGAATCCGTTTCATTTTGTCGATGGTTCCTTCGGATGTTTTCATGGTCGGTTTCCTCCTTTTACACGATGTTTTTTATGGCGGCGACGAGTGTATCAATATCCTCCTGGGTATGAACCTCCGTGACGCAGTAGAGCGCACATTGACCCAATTCCGGGTAGTGTTCAGTCAAATCAACTCCGCCGAAAATTCCTTTGGCGAGAAGCGTAGCGTTGATGTCTTTGACGGTTTTGCCTGTTTGCGAGAAGTCGATCACGAACTCCTTGAAGAAAGAAGCGGCAAATTTGGCCTCGACTCCGGGAATGGAAGAGAGCTGTTTGGCGGCGTATTGGGAGCGCTGCATGATGCCTTGCCCGACTTCTTCCATGCCGACAGGTCCCATCGTCGCCAAGTACACGCCTGCGGTAATGCCCCATAGCGCGGTTTGCGTTCCGACGGACTCCTTGCCTTTTTCACGTTTGGCAAAAGAGGTGCGGTCGTACGCGACATCTCCAAAGCCGTATTCGCCTTCGACCTCTGTCGGAGCGATTCCAAACAAGCGGGACGGATATTCCATGACGTAGATCGGATCGTCATGCGTCGCAATAAAGCCGGATTGCCCACCGCCGTAATGCATGTGTACGCCAAGCGGCTGCAAATCTCCGCACACGATGTCCGCGCCGTAATTCGCCGGAGCTTCCATTACGCCAAGAGAGATGGGATCGACGCCGACTACGCAAATGGCACCTGCTGCATGGGCCAAGTCTGCGATTATCTGTCCGTTTACTTCCACAGAGCCGAGGAAGGTCGGGTTTTCGAAATAAACCGCTGCTGTATCCACACTGAGCTTTGCTTTTAGATCATTCAGGTCAAGTCTGCCTGTTTCGTTCTCAAAATCGATCAAGGTGACGGTAAGATCAGGGGACGTATAGTTTTTGATGATCATGAGCTTGTCGGGATGGATATTTTTCGAGACCAACAGCTCGGTGCGTTTGGTGATACGTGCTGCCATGCGCAGAGCAGTAGAAGCAGCCTGTGCCCAGTCAAAAGTCGGAACGTTCACGACATCCATATCGACAAGCTCAGCTACGAGGCTTTGGTACTCGAACAACGCTTGAAAGCGGCCTTTGTCTTCATAAGGCTCACCAGCATAGGCGGTCACAAACTCTGCACGGGAGTTGATTTCATCACAGACAGCCGGAACAAAATGCGGCCAGCAGCCTGCGCCGAGAAAGCTGATATTTTCTTTCGTCGTTTTGTTTTTGTTCATCAGCTGGTTGACGTGGCGTTCCAGCTCGTATTCTGTCAAAGCTTTCGGGATATTCATTTTGTCTTTTAGGCGCAGCTCCTCAGGAATGTCCGCATAGATATCCTCGATGCTGGAAAAGCCGATTTCGGTAAGCATTTTCTCTTTGACTTCAGGTGCAGAATTCGGAATATACGGGTGGGCATAACGCTGTACACTCATCTCAAGTTCCTCCATCTCTTCGTTCGAATATTCAGTCGGAATAACGAAAAATTAAGCCAAACCTCCGCCGTCGACGACCAGTACGGAACCCGTCACCCAGGATGACAGATCGCTGGCAAAGAACAGGACAGCATTGGCAATATCTTGCGGAGTACCGAGACGCTCCAACGGACGTCCTTGAGCCGAGGAGGCGAGGAATGCTCCTTCATCCTTTTCTAGTTGACGCGCTTCTTCACGCAACAGAGGTGTGTCGGTATCGCCTGGTGACACGCAATTTACTCGGATGTTTTGCGGACCGTGGTCAATTGCCATTGCCCGTGTCAGATTGACGACACCTGCTTTTGCCGCGCAGTAGGCCGCCGCCTTGTCACCGCCCTTGATGCCCCAGCCAGAGCCAGTGTTGATGATGCTGCCCCCGCCTGTTTTCGCCATGACAGGGATGACGAATTTGGAGAGGTTGTAAGCCCCCTTCAAGGAGACATCCACGACCAGATCCCAATCGTCCTCTTCCAGCTCGACGACCGTCTTTCTTCTGATCACGCCTGCATTGTTGAATAAAATATCGATGCGACCGTACGCTTCCTCGATCGCTTGCGTTACTTCACGACAATCCTGTTGGGAAACTACATTGCATGTAAAATAACGGGCAGACCCGCCCTCTGCTACGATTTCTTGTGCCGCCCTTTCCCCGAACTCCTCGTTGATGTCAAGCAGCATGACGTTTACTCCAAATTGGGCCAGTCGTTTCGCTGTGGCAAGTCCGATACCGGAAGCAGCACCTGTCACCAAGGCTACCTTTCCTTGCAGATGGAATACCTCGTTCGTGTTTACCATGGTTGATCACTCCCCCTAGTTGAAAAGTTTATATTGCAATCACTGTGCCAAGTGCGGAGTGAATCCCGCTGGGTAACATGCTCCTTACTGGATCGCAAAAAAAGCCGATTTTCCAAAGTTCCGACTGTGCTTCGTACCGTCACGGCAATGACAAAAGTGGCAATGAGTTGTCATGATTGGCAAACATCAGTGGCAAAATATTTGTGAACTGTCTAAATATTTCATAAAATAGAGAGTAAGGACAATAAGCAGGGAGGGTATCCATGGTTTCGTTGGATCTGTGCAAACCAGCCATCGAAAAGGTCATTACAAGCATTTCAGATATATTGAACGTGGATGCAGCGGTGATTAACGAGCGAGGCCTCTTGGTCGTGAGTACGGAGCGCTACTTGAAACAAAAAGGGGAAAACGTGCATGTGCCCTCGATTGAATTCGTGTTGGCAAAAGGACAGTATGTGGTAGACAAACCCGGCTCCATGGAAATGTGCAAAGGATGCCGTTTTCTCGACAGCTGCCCCGCCAAAGTCGAGCTGCTCTCTTCTATTAAGGTAGCCAATCATGCAATCGGGGTCGTTTCCCTCACATCCTTTACGAAGGAAGGTCAAAATCGCCTGTCCAAGCATACAGAGAGATACCAGCAAATCCTGACAGAAGTCAGCGAGATGATTACAGCGATTGTACAGTCCCATGCGACGAGACAGACCGAATCATCTGATGACTCCATGCGGCTGTTGGAGGGAGCACTGGATACCGTTGCCGATGCGTATTTCACCTTTGACCGAAGTGGCAATGTCATTCACACGAACGCCAGCGCACGTAGATTACTGTCCCAACATGAACTGCTGCCAGCGGAGGTTTCTCGGATGCTGCTGCCGTCTTTATCCGGGATGGCCACGCATTCCTTGCCGATCGCCAACTGTCTCGTTGACAAGCTGGACGCTCCGACCGAGGCTACGCCGATCATCGTCAACGATCAGCTCATCGGCGGCGTGCTCCGCGTGCAGAGGGGATCGCTAACCGTTCCACGTTTGATGGATCATCAAGGGAGCCGTTCGCCCGGAAAAGCGGATAGCTTTGCTCAAATCGTGGGAAACAGCCCAGCCATCAAGCAGGTCAAAGAAATGGCGATGAAAATCGGTAACAGCAACTCCACGGTACTGATTACCGGCGAAACAGGGACAGGCAAAGGGCATCTGGCAAAAGCGATTCACGAGGCAAGCACGCGGGCTTACTACCCGTTTGTCGCCATCAATTGTGCCAGCATTCCGGAAAATCTGTTCGAAAGCGAATTGTTCGGTTACGAGGACGGCGCGTTTACGGGGGCCAAAAAGGGAGGAAAGCCGGGGCGGTTCGAAATGGCAGAGGGAGGTACGCTTTTTCTGGATGAAATCGGCGATATGCCGCTCTCCTTGCAGGCAAAGCTACTGCGCGTCTTGCAAGAAAAGGTCGTGGAACGGATCGGCGGCACGCGGTCGTTTCCCATTAATGTACGAATCATCGCCGCGACGAATCAGAACCTGGAGGAGCTCGTGGAGAAAAAAGCGTTTCGTGCCGATCTGTATTATCGGTTGAACGTCATTCCGATACACGTCCCGTCACTCGCAGAGCGCAAGGAAGACATCGAGCTTTTGGCTGTTTCATTTATGGAAAAGTACGGAGAACAAGCAGGACGCACCTTTTTCGGAATAGCACGAGAGGCGATCAACCTCCTCACACACTATCATTGGCCGGGCAATGTGCGGGAGCTGGAAAACGCCATCGAGTACGCCATGAACATGGAGCAAGACACGGTTCTGACTGCGGACAGCTTGCCTCCGCGCCTTCGTGCTCGTCCTCTTCCGGCTCCGTCGCATTCAGGTCCAGCTATCAAAGCGAGGGTCGCCGATGCACAGGCGGACGCCATTCGTGCTTCCCTTCAAAAGCACGGCAGTGATTTGAAAGGAAAGCAGCGGGTAGCGGAAGAACTCGGGATTGGGCTCCGCACTTTGTATCGGAAGCTAAAGCTGCTCGGTATTTAAGGAATCGGGCATGAGCTTGGTGTAAACTTATGGGAGAAACAATGTGGGAGGAAGAAGCATGAGTGAGATGAATGCCTTATTTCGGAAAAGAATCGGCATGCCTGAAAATGAAACGATTACCTTCGATACATTGGATCGCCTCCTTGATCTGACAGCATTGGCGATTCCTTTTGAAAACCTGTGTGTTATAGATGAGCGAACGAGTGTAATCTCCAGACAGTCCATTATGGAGAAGATATTGGTCAGAAACGAAGGCGGTCTCTGCTACGAGCTCAATCCGATGCTGTATTTCTTCTTGCTGGAAAATGGCTTTGACGCCCATCTGATTCGCGGCGTTGTTTACAGGCATGACGTTGGCGAGTATTACACGATTGGCCGGACGCATGCCACGATTTTGCTTACACATGAGGGGCAAACGTATTTGCTCGACACGGGCTTCGGTTCGAACCTGCCGTTGAAGCCTGTTCCGTTAACCGGGGAGACCGTGTCTTCGCGCAATGGTGAATTTCGGATTAAGAAAGAGCAGACGGAGTATGGCGATTATGTACTCGAAATGAAGCTGCGGCACAAGGATACGGACTGGAGGATCGGCTATACGTTTGATTCGCAGAAGCTGGTGACGGATGAAACGGAATTAAACGAGATTCAGACGATTATCGCTGATCATGAACAATCTCCCTTCAACAAAAGCCCATTGCTTACGCAGCTGACGGAGAGAGGCAATGTTACGTTGACGAACAGTTCTTTTACGCAATGGGTGGATGGTGTTATGACGAAAGAGACAATTGATCAGGAACGGTTTAAAAAGCTGGCAAAGCAGCATTTTGGGTTATAAGAAAAAAGGAGAAGCGATTAAAAACGAAAACCCATCAGATGTTCGTAACCTGATGGGTTTCATTATGAGGTTACTGCTGCGTTTTTGAATTTTCCAGCAGCTTCATCGGATCAACGGGTATTCCATTTTCGAGAACCTGGAAAGCAAGATGCGGCCCCGTGCTTCGTCCCGTACTTCCCAACAGCCCAATGAGCTGGCCTTGGGTCACAGTAGCGCCAGCGGTGACCTCCAGCTTTTCCAAATGAGAGTAAACGGTTTGATACCCGCCTTCATGCTCCAGAATGACCTGATTGCCCTTCCCTGTTTTTGTATCGTATTCAGCCTTGACTACCTTACCGGAGGCGGCAGCCTGAACGGGCGTATTCAGGTCGTTTAAGATTTGCAAGCCGATTGTTTGATCAATAGGGCTTTTGATTGTACCTTCTGCGGGGACGATGAAGGTCTGCTCGTTCCCGAGTGCTTTTTTTGCATCCGTCAAAGTAAAGACGCCTAAAGCCAAGACGACCACGATACCAGATAAGGTCCACGTATACGCCCGTTTTTGAAAGTGACGAATCATTTCTATTCTCCTTTTTACTTGTTTTTTGGAGCTGGAGAACCCGGCTGTGAAGTGAATCTGTTTGGCGTCGGCATACAGCTCGAGCATTTTGATCATGGTGTATCCGTAGCGGGGTACCTCTGTCTCCTGTAAATAAGTCAAAGCCAAGGCATCACAAGCCATTTCCTGATCCTGACGCATGCGGGAAGCGGCGTACCATAACAGCGGGTTGAACCAGTTGAGGATCAGCAGCACGCTCATGATGCTGTTCACAGGAATATCTCGTCTTTTCCAATGCGCCAGCTCATGTAAAAAGATGTGACGCAGCTCATGCTCATTGAGCTTGTCTAAAAGATTTGCCGGCAGCCAAATTTGCGGTCGCCAGATTCCCATCAAGGCTGGGCTCGTCATCTGATGACTCATGCGCAGGGGAATGGATTTGGAGATGCCCATCTGCTTTTGGCAGTGGGAAAAGACGCGCAAAACAGCTTTATCCTGTACGAACCCATCGTTTTTTAGCTGAGAAAGCAATCGATATATACTGCGAGTCATGGTGATAGCAAAAACGGCGACACCGCCGATCCAGATGAGGGAAAGCAGGCTGATCCAGGAAAAGCTCGCTTCGTTTGCTAGAGAGGAATCTGGTTGGAGGGCAAATTCTTGCCGATGTAAAGACTCAGCAGCGAGAACAATCGGTTCCGTAGGCGGGTGCGCTCCCTGCATGGATGTCCAAGGCGAAGGAGGCAGCCAGTTATACAAACTGATCGAGCTGTCTATCGACCAAGGAACCGCGAGCTTCCAGAGAAGCAAGAACCATACAGTGTGGTGCCAGCGGATGGAGAAATGCTTTTTGCCGAGCTGCTGGCAGAGCAAGATCAGGAGCACAAGGAGACTAGCCTCGATGGAGTTATACAGTGTCCACGTAAATGCTTGATTGAGGGTGAGTGTGAGCCATTGCCAATCCACCAGCTTATTTCTCCTTTTCGGAAAGGATTTTTTTCAGCTCGTCAATCTCGTGGGGGGATAGCTTTTCTTCTTTTAAAAAGTGAACCAGCATGGGCTTTAAGGCCCCGCCGTACACGCGCTGCAAAAAGGATTGGCGCTCTTGGCGCTTGCATTCTTCCTCAGTGAGCACAGGGGAATAATAGTAGACGCGATTGACCTGCTCATAGGTGAGAATACCCTTTTGCAACAGGCGGCTGAGCAAGGTTTTGATTGTGTTGTCTTTCCACGTTTTGTTGTCTCGCAGGGCGTGGATGACATCGGCTGCTGTAGCGGGTGACTTTGCCCAGATGACCTTCATAATTTCCCACTCGGCATCCGTGATTCGCGGTTGCTCGTCCAAGTAAGACACCTCCGTCGATTACATTTGTAGTCGTTGATTCTGTTTTAAAGATTACACTTGTAGTCATCAGGTGTCAACTATCATTTTGTAAATCCGTTCCAGATGAGCATCGTTGGAAGATGACGAGCGAATTGATACACTGAAGAAAAATCGGATAAAGGCTGTGATAGAGATGAATCTGGCCGAGCAGTTTGGCGATATAGATATTTACTTGTTTGATCAGTTGTTAAAGGGAAGGGTTACGAAGGAAATGCAGATACTCGATGCCGGTTGCGGTTCGGGGCGGAATTTGGTCTACTTTTTGCGAAATGGCTATCCGGTGTACGCGGTTGACCAATCGGAAAAAGCCATTGAGGCTGTACAGCGAATGGCATCGCAACTGGCGCCGAGCTGGCCAGCGGATCGTGCTCGTGTGGAACCGATTGAGAGCATGAGCTTTGAAAACGAAAGCTTCGATTTCATTATCAGTAATGCCGTTCTACATTTTGCTGAAAACGAAGAGCATTTTCGCCAGATGCTAGAGGAGCTGTGGCGGGTACTGAAGCCAGGAGGCATTCTATTCATGCGCCTTGCTTCCTCGATTGGGATTGAGGATGCTGTACAGCCACTAGGAAACGAACGTTATTTGTTGCCGGATGGAAGCACTCGTTTTCTCGTAAATGAACGGACGATGCTAGGTATGACGGAAAAACTGCAAGGCGTGTTCCTGGAGCCAATCAAAACGGTGAATGTAGCCGGACAGCGTTGCATGAGTACGTGGGTAATCAAAAAGAATGGCTAAGCACCAAAAGCCGCCTTCCTGTAGGAGAGGCGGCGTCTTTTTTCTCACTCAAAAATCACGTGTCTGATCAAAAATAGTAAAAAGCTCGTCCACATCTACTTCTACACCCGCAGTAGCCAAATTCTGTTTTGCCGACTGAAGCAGCTCATCGAGCACGGTACAGCTCTGATTCATCAGGCAATGTATCGCTGCTCCAGTCCAGCTCGAGGATACTGATGAGGTTGGATTTACTCGAGCCAGACTCTTTTATCGATGTGACCTGGCAGGCTGTGTACTTTTGCAGCTTTTCAACAAAAACACAGTAGATGTCTCCAACTGTGGGCGTCATTCCTACCATCCTTTCTATCTTGCAGGGCTTGTTATTATCGCCATTTTTACATATTTTTCATAGGTTGTCGTTGTTCTTGCTGTTTTCTATAATGAAAAAATAAACACAGATCGGACATAACGGCGTGTGAGAGGCGGCGAAGAGATGAAGAAAGAAGAGAGCACACAGAAGTGGATGAGCCGCGTATTGGAAGCCATTGTTGAAACGTCTCGCGATCATTTGTTAATTACGGACCATGAGGGGTACATCCGCTTGGTTGGCGATTCGTCCTATGAAGTGTACGGCATCGGGAAGGAAGAGCTCTTGGGCAAGAACGTCATCGAACTGGAAAAAAGGAAGGTCTTTTCTCCATCTGTCACGCGAAAAGTCATGGATGCCAAGACGCCGCAGACGATCATGCAGGAAATACCCGGCGGTCGAAAGCTGATGGTGACGGCATTTCCCGTCTGGAACGAGGATGGCAGCATGCATTCGGTCATCAGCTATTCCCATGACCTGACTGAAATTATGGAATTGAAACGGCGCTACGAAGGTCTGACTGAGCAGCTCAAGCAGTTTGAAACCGAGATTGAGGAGCTGCGCGAAAAGCATCAGGAGGGCTTCGTGGCAGTGAGTCAGCCGATGCAAGCCATTGAGCGTCTCATCAAAAAAGTGGCGGCTGTCGATTCGACTGTCCTGATCCTCGGGGAATCGGGGGTCGGGAAAAATGTGATCGCAAAAGAGATTCATCGCAATAGCCGTCGTGCGGGTGGACAATTCGTGGAGATCAACTGTGGCTCGATCCCGGAGGGCTTGCTGGAATCCGAGCTGTTTGGATATGAGGCTGGTTCGTTTACAGGAGCCGCCAAGCAGGGCAAGCAAGGGATTATCGAGATGGCGAACCAAGGGACTCTCCTCTTGGATGAGCTGGGGGAACTGCCGCTGACGTTGCAGGCCAAGCTATTGAAGGTAATTCAAGAAAAACGACTGCAACGCGTTGGGAGCACACAGTACCGCGACGTGGATTTTCGTTTGATTGCCGCCACCAATCGCGATTTGGAGAAGATGGTGAAGGAAGGAAAGTTCCGACAAGACCTGTATTTCCGTCTGAATGTTGTCCCGATCCACGTCCCGCCGTTGCGAAATCGGCCAGAGGATATCGCAGCTCTCCTGAAGCGCGTCGTGCGCTCGCTCAATGAACGATACGGAATGGACAAGCGTCTGGACCCTGCTGTCACACATGCCTTGATGCAGCACGAGTGGCCGGGTAATGTGCGCGAACTGGAGAACGTCTTGGAGAGAATGGTGGTCACAGCGGACGAAGAGGTGATCACTTCTTCGCATCTACCTGCGGAAATCAGGTTGGCAGGGGAAGAGCAGGTAGCCATGGAGCCGAGTCTGGCTACTTCCAAGATGTCGCTTCGGGAGGCACTGGAGCAGGTAGAGGAAAAATGGCTGCGCTATGCATCCGAGCACTGCCGGACCACGGGAGAAATCGCGGAGTTTCTCGGCATTAGCCAGCCCTCTGTCGTACGGAAGCTGCAAAAGTATCGGATTCGTTCCAAGTGATTCAAAAATGAATATTTTATTCAAAAATGAATCGAGCATTCTGGTGTTTTTGATTCAAAAATGAATAATTTGATATACACGTAGTGTGGGAAACGTGATTTCATCATGCTCTGGCGTTTGGCATAGGTATTGCTACATATTGTAGTTGAGTTTACAAACAAGCAATTCAACCAATACCATCTCGAACGAGGAGAGGAAACCATATGTCCAAACAACGTCAATTTGTAAACGTAGCTGCAGGTGTGCCAGGTCCTAAGGGAGCAGCCCTGATTGAAAAAAGAAAACAGTTCGTTCCAAAAGGTGTCGGCAACAACACCCCTGTTTTTGTAGAGTCAGCTTCAGGTGCATTGGTTACGGATGTAGATGGCAATACGTACATCGATTTTGCCGGAGCGATCGGGACACTGAATGCCGGACACTGCCCGCCGGAAGTAGTTGAGGCACTGAAAGCGCAACTCGACAAATACATTCATCCTTGCTTCCATGTAGGGATGTATGAGCCATATGTGGCCTTGGCTGAGAAGCTGACGCAAATCACCCCAGGCAGCTTTGAAAAGAAGACGATGCTCGCAAACAGCGGAGCAGAAGCAGTAGAGAATGCGGTGAAAATCGCCCGCAAATACACAGGACGTCCAGGCATCATTTCTTTTAGCCGCGGCTTCCATGGTCGTACGCTTCTCGGCATGTCCCTGACTTCCAAAGTGAAGCCGTACAAATTCCAGATGGGTCCATTCGCTCCCGCTACGTATAAAGCGCAATTCCCGTATCCACTGAATAAGCCAGAATCCATGACAGATGATGAGTACGCGCAATTCTGCGTGCGTCAGTTCGAGGACTTCCTCTTGACTGAGGTTGCACCGGAAGAAGTGGCTGCCGTGATTATGGAACCAATTCAGGGAGAAGGCGGCTTTATTGTTCCGCCTGTGTCCTTCGTTCAAGGTGTCTATAACATTTGTAAAAAGCATCAAATCCTATTTATTTCCGATGAGATTCAAACAGGCTTCGGTCGTACTGGCGCCATGTTTGCTTCTACCCATTTCGGTATCGAGCCAGATATCATCACCATGTCCAAATCCATCGCGGCAGGCTTGCCCATCTCTGCGGTTACGGGACGCGCAGAAATCATGGACGCGCCAAACCCGGGTGAGATCGGCGGTACCTATGGAGGAAGCCCGCTTGGCTGCGTAGCGGCGTTGGCAGTCATTGAGAAAATGGAGCGCGAAGACCTGTCTGGCCGTGCACAGGTGATCGGGGACAAGATCAAAGCGCATTTCCACGCGTTGCAAAAAGAGTTCCCTGTAATCGCAGAGGTGCGCGGACTGGGTGCGATGTGCGCCGTAGAATTTATCGATCCCACAACCAAACAACCGGCGAAAGAGCTCGTTGCTGGCTTGACCAAAGGCTGCTACGAGTCTGGCGTCATCGTGCTTTCTGCTGGCGTCCACAGCAACGTACTGCGCTTCCTGTCTCCACTGGTTATTACAGACGAGCAACTGGAAGAGGCGCTGGACATTATGACGGATGTACTGAAAAGCCAATACGTGACGAACTAAAACGCCCGAGGGGGGTCTCCATACTCATGAAAAAGCATCTCTACATCAACGGACAATGGAAAGAAGCAAAAGAATACGCGCCGCTCTACTCCCCTTATTCCGGGGAGCTGCTGGCTGAAATCGCTCAGGCAGATAATCATGACGTCGACGAGGCAATTAAGGCGGCAAAAGCTGCTGCCAAAGTCATGGCAAAAATGCCAGCTAGTCAGCGAGCTTTGATACTAGAGAAGGCTGCTGCGATTATGGAAGCACGCAAGGAGGAATTGGCGGTCATCCTCGCACAGGAAGCCGCCAAGCCACTTCGCACGGGTCGTGTAGAAATCGCTCGGACAATCCAGACCTACAAGTTCGCGGCGGAAGAAGCGAAGCGCATTCACGGAGAGACGGTGCCGCTCGATGCAGCACCGGGTGGTGAAGGTCGTCTTGCTTTTACAGTACGAAAGCCGATTGGCGTAGTTGGCGCGATCACGCCTTTTAACTTTCCGTTCAATCTCGTGGCGCACAAGGTCGGGCCTGCCATTGCCGCAGGAAATACCGTCGTGCTGAAGCCAGCGAGTCAGACGCCGCTTAGCTCGCTGATCCTGGCTGATATTTTCGCAGAGGCAGGCTTGCCAGCAGGAACGCTCAATATTTTGCCTGGAAAAGGAGCAGTCGTAGGCGAAAAGCTGGTCAGTGACAGCCGAATTGCCGCGATTACGTTTACGGGAAGCCCTGCGGTTGGAATCGCCATGAAAAACAAGGCGGGACTCAAGCGCGTGACCTTGGAGCTTGGCTCCAACTCCGCAGTGATCATCGACCACAACGTGGAAATTACACAAGCGTTGATTGATCGTTGCGTGACGGGTGCCTTTTCCTTTAGTGGTCAAGTGTGCATCTCGCTGCAACGCGTCTATATACACCAGAGCAAGTACGAAGAATTCCTGGAGAAGTTTAAGACTGGCACAGAAAAGCTCGTGCTAGGTGATCCGCTGAACGAAGCGACAGACATGTCCTCCGTGATCTCCGCCAAGGATCATGAACGCATGGGCGCATGGGTACAGGAAGCAGTAGAAGCAGGCGCACACGTAGTTACTGGCGGGAAGCCTGTCAGTGACAACCTCTTTGCCCCTACGATTCTGACCAATGTGGGTGCGCATGTTGCCGTCTCTTGCCAGGAGGTATTCGGTCCAATCGTAGTCGTTACACCGTTTGAGACGATGGACGAAGCGATTGAAGCGGTAAACGACTCCCGATTCGGCTTGCAGGCAGGCATCTATACGAGTGACATTCACGCGGCTATGCGCGCAGCGGAAGAGCTGGAGGTCGGAGGCGTGATGATCAACGACATTCCGACGTTCCGCGTAGACAACATGCCGTATGGCGGTGTGAAAGACAGTGGTTTTGGTCGCGAAGGTATCAAGTATGCGGTCGAGGAATTAACGGAACTAAAATTAATTGCGATCAAGCTGTAACAGCGAATGACGGGCCCGATGAGGCTCGTCTTTTTTTGAGAATAGCGTCTTGAAGGCGATTTTCCCTATCCCCATAAATTGTCATATATGAAACCGCTTCATAAAGTTGTTAGGTTTAGATGGTTATGTTAGTCTAGCGTGTGGAGGCAGACTATGTTCATTTTTGCGGAAGAGTGTTTGATTACACTTTGCTTGTTGCGCAGATGAAATAGTCGTTTTTTTATGCGTAAAGGGCATTTCTTACATGAAAAGGGGACAATCATGATTAGTCATAGGAAAGGGGCCAGTGGGTTCCGATTATTTCACTGGATCTCCCTGGTAGCGATCGTGGCATTGTTGGCAGGCTGTTCACTGTTTCAGGGGAATGAAAACGGTGCAGATAAGGGGCCTGCGCCAGCCAAACCTGAAAAAATCGAGCGTTACCAAGGGGAAAAGAGCAAGGCAGTGTCGATGGTCTATACGACGCAAAGACAGCTTGCTCTTACTTTTAATGGGATGGCGGATAAGGACACAATGAAAAGATTGCTAGATGAGTTGGATAAGTACCACATCAAGGCAGCTTTTTTCATGCCAGGAATGAGAGTAGCTGAGGAGCCTGACATTGCGCGAGAAATTGTCGCCAGAGGTCACGAGATTGAAAACAATACGTTGAACAAATCGGACTTGCAGGGCCAACCTTACGAGAAAATGTACCAAGACATCGAGTTGACCAATGAGGTTATTCAAAGAGAAACGGGCAAAACACCGCGGTATGTAAGAACGAAGTCGGGTGAATACAACGACGATCTCCGTTTGGTAGCTGCTCACAATGGACAGGAAGCCGTCGTGTCCTCCAGTCTGTTTCTGCACAATTGGCAAAAAGAGACGGAAGCTGACAAGAGACACTATTTACGAAAATATATGAATCGCGGCGGCATCATTGAGATGGACACAGAAGAGAACAAGTCTGTAATCGAAAACATCCGTCTTCTCGCAGAGGCAGCTACTGATGTCGGATACAGATTCGTCCCATTACATAAGTTGATTGCACAAGGTCAGGAGCGTAAGCCGCTGAAAGAAATTCCGGGTTTTGATGCAGCCAAAATGAATGAGGCGTATGACGAAGCCAAGCCAAATCTCATCTACCGAAAAGAAACAGACAAAAAGATGGTCGCCTTATCCTTCGATGATTGGGGTACGGATCAAACCGTTACGAAGATTCTCGATATTTTGGACAAAAAAGGAGTAAAGGCTTCGTTTTTCCTTCGCGCAGATGGTGTAGAGAGAAATCCAAACTTGGCGAGAGCGATTGCGGAAGCGGGACACGATGTAGCCAATCACACCTATTCTCATCCGGTGAATACCAAAATTGCGCCGGAAGAATTGCAAAAAGAGATTGTCAAAGCCCATCAGATCATTACCGAAGCTATTCAGCAGAAGCCGACGATGTATTTCAGACCGCCAACCGGGGCGTTCGACGAACAGACACTCAAGGCGATTGCAGCAACGGGCTACAAGGATATTACGATTTATGATGTGACGCCGTCCGATTACGACAAGAAACGAAGTGCGAACGATATCGTCAAAGACATTATGGAGCAGACGCGGAGCGGAAGCGTGATTCTACTACATATGCTCGATGACATTCACACAATAGAGGCGTTGCCCATCGTAATTGACCAGCTTAGAAGCAAAGGATACACACTTGTACCCATGACAGAGATGTTTGGCCAATAAAGCCCAAAATAAAACAGGGAGAGGGAGCCAGCTTATGAATTTGTACGAAGGGATTGTGGAGAGGAAGGAAAAAATTGCTGTCGTCGGTCTTGGGTACGTAGGCTTGCCGATAGCGATGGCACTTTCCAAACGTGCTTCTGTGATTGGATTTGATGTAAACAAAGAGAAGGTAGCAGCCTATCAAAAGGGAAACTTTCATGATGCGGGCGTGGATCAGGAACTGACGAGTGAAGCTGCTATTGAATTCACTTCAGATGAAAATAGATTACAGGAAGCGCGATTTTTTATCGTGGCCGTGCCTACCCCGGTCAAAAGCGGTAATGTTCCAGACCTGAAATATGTAGAAAGCGCGTCTCGCATGGTGGGCAGACAGTTGAAAAAAGGGTCAGTCGTTGTCTTTGAATCAACGGTTTATCCTGGGGCAACCGAAGATGTCTGCTTGCCGATCTTGGAGAAGGAATCGGGCATGCATTGTGGTATAGACTTCAAGATCGGCTATTCACCAGAACGCATCAACCCGGGAGACAAAGTAAATCGCTTGGAAAACATCGTCAAGATCGTATCGGGGATGGATGAAGAAACACTTGGAATCGTAGCAAGCGTCTACGAGCTCGTGATCATGGCGGGCGTTTACCGAGCGGAAAGCATCAAGGTAGCGGAAGCGGCAAAAGTCATTGAAAATGCCCAGCGGGATGTCAATATTGCGTTTATGAATGAGCTGGCGATGCTGTTCAATCAGATGGATATTCCGACAAAAGCAGTATTGCAAGCGGCAGGGACCAAATGGAACTTCCTCCCTTTTGCACCGGGGTTGGTCGGCGGGCATTGCATTGGTATTGACCCTTACTATTTAACGTACAAAGCAGAAGACAGCGGCTATCGCTCCCGCATCATTTTGGCAGCCAGACACATTAATGATGGCATGGGGAAATATGTCGCCCAACAGATTATTAAGATGGCCGTTCGCGCGAAGCTCGATCTTCAAAATGTACGGATTGGCATATTAGGCCTGTCCTACAAAGAAGATTGCGCAGATATTAGAAATACAAAGGTGACGGATATTATTGGGGAATTGAAAGAATACGGCATGAATCCGTTAGTCGTAGACCCGATGGTGAATCCGCGGGAGGCATTCGAGGAATACGGCATCGAGCTGTCAGAGATGAAGGCTCTCCACGACTTGGACATTGTGGTTGTAGCGGTCCCGCATGCTCCTTTTGCCCAGATGGAAGTCGCTGATTTTGCCACGATGTACGGCAAGAATGCGGCAAAAATCATGATCGATATAAAAGAGATTTATTCCAAAGCTGACTTTGTAAACAGTGGATTTCATTACTGGAGCTTATAAAGCAGTGGAGGGGAGAGAGCGGCAGTGATGAAACAGTTGATCGAGAAAATAAAGCCAAGAAAGAAAGAGAAAATCGAAGAAGTACTGACGGTTTCCAAAACAGAGAGGCGCGTGCTATCGAATGTGCCAGACCCGGAGAAAATTCGTGTCCAAGTGGACCGCCGCGGTGCTAAAGATTCGGATGAGTCAGGAAAGCTGGAGGACCCGGAATACCTGAATCGCATTCGGATGCTGAGTCTGCGCTATATGGCGGATTTCCCGGTGACGCTATTGACCAAAAAACAGCGGATCAAGGACGGAATCAAGGCCAGAGCCGTCGACATTTCTTCGACTGGACTATTAGTTGAACTAGATTCGGAGAGGGAAGACCTCCAGGTGGGACAAGTGTTTATGATCCATTGCACAATCCCGCCAGGTACAATGCCAGAAGGCTATGAGTCAACGGTGAAGCTGGATGCAGCGGTTGTTCGCTCGTTTACCCAGGAGGAGGACGGGCGTCAGAAGTTCATGCTCGCCTTCGAGTTTTCCAAACCGCTGACTGACTATTTTCGCAAAAAACGCTGGGGATACGCCATTTATATTGCAAGTACTTTCCTGTTTTTCGCTGCGGCGTTTATCGTGCTCATGCGCGCGGAGAGTGTGATTTATTTCAAATACAACATGTACTTGTATTTGTACAGCTTGATTGCCGCTGCCTTTTTGCTGACACGGTATTTATTTGGTGCTCTTTATCGGGGGGTTCCCGTCAATTCGGACTATACACCGGGCGTGAGTATCATTATTCCGTGCTTCAACGAAGAGCAGTGGATTCACCGGACGATTTTGAGTTGTGTGAATCAGAACTACCCGATTGATAAGCTGGAGGTCATCGTGGTAGACGACCGCTCGACAGACCGATCAGCAGAAGAGATTCAAAAGGTCATCGATATGATTCATAACGAGGCCGAGCGCTATATGACCCGCGAGCGCGTGAAGATGCATATTCTCTCTGAAAACGGCGGGAAACGGGTCGCTTTGGTCAAAGGTGTGGAAATGGCTAAGCACGATTTGGTTGTTTTTGTTGATTCAGACAGCTTTTTGGAACCGACTGCGATTCGCAACCTCGTACAGCCCTTCCAAGACCCGAAAATGGGTGGTGTTGCAGGGCGTACAGATGTGGAAAACAAGTTCACCAACGCAATCACCAAGCTGCAAACCGTCCGTTACTACATTGCCTTTCGCATCATGAAAGCGGCTGAGTCGTGGTTTGACAGTGTTACTTGCTTGTCTGGGCCGTTGTCTTGTTATCGCAAGGAATTGATTTTGCAGCATTCCGAAGCATGGCTGAATCAGAAGTTTCTTGGGCAGCCTGCCACTTTTGGCGATGACCGAAGCATGACCAACTTTATTTTGCGAACACATCGGACAGGCTATCAGGATTCCGCGATTTGCTCCACGATTGTGCCATCTGACATGAATGTATTTTTGAAGCAGCAGATGCGCTGGAAGCGTTCGTGGTTGAGGGAATCTTTGCGTGCCAGCGGCTTTATTTGGCGCAAGGAGCCTTTTATGGCGATCTTCTTTTACATTGGTCTGATTGTTCCTATCGCTGCCCCCGTCATCGTTCTGTACAACCTCATATACGTCCCGCTCGTTCATCACGTTTTCCCGGGCACGTTTTTAATGGGCTTGCTGTTGATGGCGCTCTTAATGAGCTTGGCCCATCTGTTTTTCCGCAGAAGCAAGCTATGGGTTTTCGGGATTGTCTTTTGTGTATTTTATGAGCTGGTGCTGTTGTGGCAGATGCCTGTGGCTTGGGTGACATTCTGGAAATCTACGTGGGGTACGCGAGAAACGCCGCAGGACGTCGAAGCGAGATTGAAAAAAGAGGCCCGAAAGAAGAACAAAAAAGGCTTTGGGCTGCCATTTTAAGAGGGAAAGACAAAGGGAGTGAGGGTGTCAGGAGTTATGGGGAAAACGACGAGCGATGTCTTGGACTATCGGAAAAAAGATCGCAATAAATTCATCAAAACGCTGAGCCAGGTCGCAATCTTAGTCGTCCTGGGTGTCATGTTATATAATGCCGTATTTGATTGGAAGAAGTATGAGGAGCCGAATAAAGCGAGCTGGACGAATGACAAAGGCTTTATCGCCATCTCCTATTTTGGCGTAGGTCGTACGGGTACACCGAAATTAGTAGCCAAGGAGCAATTGGACGAGCAGCTGCAGGCGTTGTATGACCAGGGCTATCAAACGATCTCGCAACAAGATATTTTGGACTTTTACAAGAAGAAGAAGCCACTTCCTGAGAAGGCACTGTTCTTAGCCTTTGAAGATGGCCGCAACGATTCCAGCTTGTTTGCCCAGCCGCTTTTGGAGAAGTACAACTTCAAAGCAACGGCATTGTCTTACGGCAACAAGATGGGAAACAGCGAGAACAAATTCCTGCAGCAGGAAGACATGAAAAAAATGATGGAAAATGGCTTCTGGGAGCTCGGTTCCAACGGCTATCGGTTGACGTACATCAATGTGTTTGATGATCAGGGCAATTTCATCGGGGTGAAGGATGAGAGTGAGTTATCGAATAAAACAAAGGTAGGCTATTATAATCACTACTTGATGGACTTTATCCGTGACAGCAATATGATCCCGATAGAAGACAGAAGCAAGATGGAAGCGCGAATCAACGAAGACTACAAGCTGATGAATGATACGTATATGAATCAATTGGGCTTTGTCCCGGGTGCCTATATGATCATGCATGCGAACACCTTGTATGGCGGGATGAATCGCTTGGTAGCGGATGCGAACGACGCGAATATCAAAAAGTATTTTACGATGCACTTTAACCGGGAAGGAACCGCCTACAACGACAGCGAGGGCGATCTTTACAACCTGACCCGCGTGCAGCCAGAGCCGTACTGGTACACCAATCATTTGTTGATGCGCATCCAAAAAGACACCGGCGAGAAGATTCGCTTCGTTCGCGGCGATGAAGAGCAAGCCAAAGAGTGGGACCGTCTCGGTGGCACCGCGCAATTTATGGAGGATCAGATCGTCCTGACCTCTCCAGCTGCTGGTTCTGGCATGTTATATTTAAAAAACAGCGACAGCCAGAAGGATATCAAGCTTTCTGCCAAGCTGGAAGGGAATGTAATTGGCAAACAGTCCATATATTTGCGCTATGATCGGGAAAAAGGCAGCTTTGTACGAGTCGTCCTGCATGATAATGAGCTGCGCGTCGAGCAGAAGAAGGAAAAAGGCGAAGTACAGGAGCTTTTCAAAACGGAATTGAGCCAAGTGATTTGGAATCCCGAAGATTTGACCTTCGACCGTGCCTCTGTTTATACGAGAGAGCAAGGCGAGTCTGGTGCTCTTAAGCTGGAAAAATACCCGATCAACATTAAAAATACGCGTCCATTCGAAATGACTGTTCAAGGCGATCGTCTCAGTGTTTCTGTGGACAATACAATACTCTTGGACAAGCAACAGATCGACCCAACCATTAGTAGCGGTGGTGTTGCATTGGAAGCCGCCTATAGTGATGTGAACAAAAAGGACGACATTTACGACGGGGTGTTTGCGGACGTACAGATTGCGTCCCTGGAACAAACAAATGGTGAGCAACAGATGCTGTTCAGTAATGTGCAGACAGGGCTTGCAGGAATCTTTCGTTCGACCAAGAAAGCTATTTCTGCCACAATGGACTGGGTCATCGACACCTTTTAAATCCGAAACAAGGGGGATCTGTGTAAGGTGTCAAACATCAAGAAACGATCGATCATTTTGACTGCTCTTCTGATAGTAGTGTGTGTCATCCTCGTATGGTACATGATGAAATGGAATGATACCGCAAGCTTAGAGAGCGTAGATGCGGCTAACAACACGACCGAATTGTCTGCCTGGGTGGTAGACTGGCAGTGGGAATCCGGTTTGGAGGATTTCCGCAGGATAACGGATGGCTTGTCCAGTGTGCAGGTCTTCGCGGCGTATTTTGATGAAAATGACAAGCTGCACTTTACTGATCGCATGACCAAGGCGATGCCTGAGATCAAGGAAGCATCGAAGCAGGGCAGCTATGTCGATCTCGATTTGACCATTGTGAATGATCGTCTTAACAGTAATGGTACGCAGGTTCAAAAGGACCCGTCGATTGTCAGCCGGCTCATGGCGACAGATGCAAGCCGTAGCAAGCACATTATGGAGATCAAGAATGCCGTGATCCAGAATGGCTTTCATGGTTTAGAAATTGATTATGAGAGAATTGACGAGAAAGACTGGGGCAACTTCCTTACTTTTATCCATACCCTGTATCAGCATATGGAGAAGGAAGGAAAGTCACTTCGCATCGTATTGGAGCCGCGCGCGCCGATTGAAGAGTTGGCATTGCCAAAGGGTCCTACTTACGTCATGATGGCTTATAATTTGTACGGTACGAATACAGAGCCAGGGCCCAAAGCTGATCATGCATTTATTGAGGAGCTTGCCCATCGCATGCAAAAAGTGCCGGGTGATAAAGTCATGGCCCTATCTGTAGGCGGATTTGACTGGGTTAGTGATGGAAAAGTGACGGCAGTGACGGAAAAGCAGGCAGCAGACTTTGCTGTGTCGAGTATCGAGCCACCCAAGCGGGATAAAGCGAGCGGCAGTCTGTACTTTGACTATATCGGTGAAGACGGCAAAAAGCACACAGTCTGGTATGCGGATGAAGAAACGCTGTCTCAATGGGTTTCGGTTGCAAAGAAAGCGGGTATTGAGAAAATTGCGCTTTGGCGACTTGGTGACATGGGGGATGGGACGTTGCAATATGTGAATCGATGAGGGGCTGTGGTGGAGGGAAGAAGCGAATTTCCAGTCTACGCTTCGGCCTACGCCCCGCAAGGGGGGATTGACTGTCCGCTTCGGAATAAATGGCGGGAGCGCTTCAAACGTAGAAGTTTCGAGGATGTCATTCATAAGTGAAGCTGAAATTCCCCGCCATTTATTCCGAAGCTAGGCTGGGCTCCAGAGGCGCTTGGACTGAAAATTCGCTTCTTCCTACGCAGCTCTTGATTCACATCTTTCAATGATAGAATGAATATGGAAAAGCAAGATGGCTACCACTGTGGGGATAACCCATCCGGAATTTACTAGAATGTTTTTCGATCAGGATGTAACTTTGTACCGGAGATGAACGTTATAATGCTAGAAGCGGTAGTCTGCTCTTTTACAGGGCGGCTGCTGCCTATTGATTTTGGACATCATTCATAGGAGCGTGGAATTTTTGGGTCTCTGGGAAGCTTTTGTTGCGATTGTGCTGGGGCTAGTAGAAGGTTTGACTGAGTTTGCCCCTGTTTCCTCTACGGGTCACATGATCATCGTGGATGACTTTTTGTTCCATACGAAAGATTTGTTTTCACCTGAAGTGGCCAACACCTTCAAAATTGTCATTCAGCTCGGCTCGATTTTGGCTGTCGTGGTTTTGATGTGGGATCGGTTTATGAGCTTGCTCGGCCTCAACAGACTGGCGGGTAAGCGTGAGGTTCAGGCAGGACCTCGACTGAATTTGGTTACGGTCATTGTCGGTTTGATTCCTGCGGGGATTCTCGGCGTTCTGTTTGACGACTACATCGATGAGTATTTGTTCTCGACGAAGACCGTGGTAATCGGACTCGTTCTGGGCGCTTTGCTTATGTTGGCTGCGGATTGGTTCCGACCAAGACGTCCCAAGATCGAGTCGGTTGATCAGATTACGTACAAGCAGGCATTTCTGGTGGGACTTATTCAATGCTTCTCCCTGTGGCCTGGCTTTTCCCGTTCCGGTTCCACGATCTCGGGGGGCGTACTGTTGGGCATGAGCCATCGGGCGGCGGCAGACTTCACGTTTATTATGGCGGTGCCGATCATGGCGGGCGCGAGCTTTTTGTCGCTGTTGAAGCGTTGGGATGCGATTACAATGGACAGCATTCCGTTTTTCGTCATCGGTTTTATTAGCGCGTTTGTGTTTGCGCTCCTGTCGATCCGATTCTTCTTGAAGCTGATTAATCGCATCAAGCTGACACCTTTTGCGATTTACCGTCTGGTGCTGGCAGCAGTTATTTACTTTGTGTTTATGTAAGATCCATAAAAGTAGGGTACAAAAAAGCTGGTTACGCTTTAAGCGTTAACCGGCTTTTTTGAAGTGAATGGGAGGTTATTATTCCTTTTCATCCGATTCTTCTAGCTCCAATTTAAAAGATCTAATCCACCGAAACCAACCCTTGCATGGATATTTGTACCCGGAAGAGTAGTAATTTTCTTCCCTTTGAAGGGTCCGCCAGATTCTGCAACAGGGGTAATGTGAGGAGGGAACAGTAAATCAACCCCACCCAATCCGCATTGGATATTGATTTGCTCGGTTCCTCGTAGTTCTGTCCATCCCAAAGTGGCACTCCCAATAGAAAGGTGAATCGAAGCATTTCCTGATAGCTCATTGAGGGAGACGTCACCGCCACGCATTTGAATGTTAATGTTTTTGGAATGTGTGATTCCGGCAACTTCTCCGAATTGACCTTGTATCGTTATATCTCCTTCTCCACCATTCAAAACCATAACGCCCCCGGTAAATGAGGCACTGACCTTTGTTTGTATGGGAACATGAACCTCTGAAAGGATTTTTTGCTTCTGTCTATGGCGAAAGTATGTCCCGATATTACGTCCTTCCATAACAAGAGTACGATCAACTCGTTCGATACGCGCAGGAAGAAGGTGCTCTTCACCTGCCGAAACCACTGTAGCATCGGATTTTGCGTCAAAACAAATAATCAGGTTTCCGAGGACATTCACATCGATGTATAGCTCCTCGAGTCCAATTGCGTCTATCTGTTTGACTATTGCGGGATTTTTTATAGCTCCGATCGGGAAATGAGTTAACGTTTTAGGGGGGAGTAAAGGCATCATGTCACTCCTTCATCTCTTCTCTCTGTGGTAATTTATCCCCCCCTATTTTACTAAAGCCAAAAAATGAAAATAACCAACCTGAGACTGATTTCATTGATCATAAGCTTATTTAATCATTCGCCTTTATCTCGCTCGGTTTTTCAATAACAATACCGTTTAATTTAAGAGTGACAGGATTCGCAATCGTATCTCCAACCGGGCATGTCTGTTCTAAAAATTCCACAAAAGACTCGACTTGCTCTCTAGGAGCATCGGTTTTGATATGAAAGGTGTATCGGATTTCAGAATACCCGCGTCGGACATCAGACTTGTTCATGAAGCCATCCGTATCGAGATCGCCTTCGACTTCCACCCAAAAATCGTCGAGTTGAACATGAAACTTCTTAGCATATGCTCTGGCAACGATAGATTGGCATGCGCCCAATGCAGAGAGTACCAGTTCAACCGGGTTCATGCCGGTATCCGTCCCCCCCAAGCTTTTTGGTTCATCGATGGTTACCTCGAAATTTCTGGAACTGGCCTTCACAACCATTCCCTTCTGTAGATGTGCAGTTGCTTTGAATGTTTCAACAGGCATGATGCACACTCCCTTCTGGATAATCAACACAAGTAAACTCTACCATAGTTTTCCAATGATCATTATGAATATTTTTACATTTATTAGGCGGATAAGTGCCACTTTCAACAACAAATTTGATTCCAAAAATCTTTCCAAAAGGGTGAGCAAACCTTTATTTTTTTTACCTAGATAGTGAAGGCGAAATGATGACCGGTCAAAATTACGCCGAATCTAAAATAGGAGTGTTGTGAATATGTCTAAAGGAATGCGTGGGATTCATCTTTATACAGGCAAGGGTTATGGCACAGTAACAACTAAAATGTTAAATAAATTTGCCGGTACCAACATTCATGATTTCGTAGTGCACCTAGGAAACATGGATAGAGTGTTTTTTGACTATCGAAAGGGCAAGTCAGACCGTAATGCTGTAATTGATCAAATGATTGATGATCTTGCTGATTTTTTACCTGAATACAAAGCATCAGAAGTAGACCATAAAGACTTGTATATTTCGTTGCCAGCACTAAGTAATGATATTACTACGATTAAAAATATCGATGATTTTTATTCCGACTATCGATCCTTTATGCGAAAAGTAGAAGACACATGTATCGAAATTTTAGGTGAAAAGGAATGGAAGTTCCGTATCGAAGGATTTTACTTCCGAACAGAAACGATTTTCCCAATCGACCAGAAAATCAGCAGTACCAACCCGACCTCGAACAAAATGGTTAAATTGTTAAATGATATTGCTTACAGAGTACGTAATACACATAAAAAATCGTTTATGTGGGCGCCATACTATGGCTTTGGAACGTACGCAGAGAATATCACTCATAATCTAGGGGTAATTGCAAACAGAACAGACATTTTTGATATCATTTGCATCCAACCACAATACTATTTTCAAGGCGATCCTTACCAAGAGAACGTGGATAAAGTTTTTGATAGTGCCAATCGTCAAAAGGTCTATGATTTAGATGGAGACGTTGTTGGAGGTGGAAGAAAGACTTCGGCCACAGCATTAATTGGGGTAACCATGGAAGGTGATGATAATTATCGCAAGAGCCGATCTGACAGGTTCGATTACTATGTTGATACATTCTCTGGAATTGTCAAAGAAGCGCCAATGGTTTTCTACGCTGGATCGACGCATAACCTTCTAAATAATAACTCACTTTTTGATGCAATCAACAATTTCTACGAAGTGTAATCTCATAGTTGAAAATGCAAAAAACGAAGTGATAATCACTTCGTTTTTTGCAGATCGATCTCTAAATTTTTCTCCTTAACCTTAAAGATCTCACCATTCGGATCGGTTACTTGATCATAAAAGTAGACATAAGTAGCCAATAAATCGTTCTTGTTATCAAATTTATCCTCTTTAATGGGTAACCCCGTAGATGAACTCACATACACGATGTGATAAATACCACTTTTCGGCTCAATAATGGTTTTCATCTTTTTAACTTGCTGCCCATTTAAAGTCTCAACACCTAAATACGTCCAAATATCCTTGTCTTGATACCGGTCAATGGTTTCTTTAAACAGTGATTTTTGGTTAGGGTATTGATGTACCTTGGATTTTAAAGTGATTTTTTCTTGTTCTTTTACAAAATTGTCCTCTCGTAGAAAACCATTTTGTGGGTTAAACCATTCTTCAGTAATTGCAGTTGAGAAAATACCTTTATGTTCAGTTCTTATGGATTTTACATGTTCAATCAAAGGCTGGGACTGAACGTTTTGATTTGGTATAGGAGTATTCGCAGAAACTGACGGAGCAATAATTCCTGAAAATCCAATTGAAATGGCCAAGGCCAATGATGTGAGAAGCGAAGTTTTTACCACGGCTGTTACCTCCCCTAATTTAATTTCCCGCTATACTTGTTAGACGTCCCGGCTGGGAAAAAGTTCCGTCTATCATGGGGTTATAAAGAATTGTGCTTTAAAATGAACCTAAATACTCATAGAACTATGTTGCAAGAATGTATCAAAATATTGAATTTTAGGGGGGGAATTGCCGATTTTTGTGGTAAAATAGAACGTATGATCCCTTGTTTTCTTGTTTTTCTCAAAAATATGTGAGCAAATACCCATTAATTTTACCTAGTAGGTAGGGGGAATTATATGACAGAACAATCACTTGAGGAGAAGATAAGGCAGCAGTTGAAACGATCAGCTTGGAAGTTGCAATACGAGGCAAAGAAAAAATATCGTAGGGAAATTCAGTTTACCAACGAAAAGTGGGACATCGGTCATACAGAAGAAGTTGATTCCCAGATGTTTGTTGAGGAATTGCTTAACAGTCTACCTGAACGAGAACGTTTCATCATTCAACAGGTGGTCATTGAAGGAAGATCTGAAAGAGAAGTCGCAAAGAGATTAGAGCTTTCTCCCTCTCGACTACACGCATGTAAAGTACAGGCCCTACAACGTTTGCGAAATAAACTCGCATTAGCTTAAAAGGGGGAGTAGTGTGGTAATAACTGAGACATTATCCGAAAAAGACTTTTGTAAATTAGTTGATGATGCTCAAAAAGGAAATCCGCTTGCAATTGAAGCCTTAATTCATCACTACGAACCAGATATGAAAAAAATGACTTGGTTTATTCGTATGTCACATGAAGATAGTATGCAATCCCTAAAGCTAATGTTGATGGAGCTGATCCAATCAACGGCCACTCCTACATAAAAGGAGGCTTTTGAATGAATGAAACAGTTACAGTCATCATTGCAATACTTATCGCAATTTTAACTTTGTTGGTGATCCATAAGCATGTTGAGTTGAAAGTACAAATTCGCGATTTGATTAATGTAGCATTACGTGCCACTAAGAATGACGAAAAAGAAGAATCACCGTAAGGCGGTTATTCCTTCTCTCTATAAATTGTAGAAGGGAAAGGGTCTTTTCCTTCTACTTCTATCTGATTGTGAATAGGAGGATGCCTCTTGGCTACGATGTTATTCCTTGTATCGAGTGCTGCTTTGGTCCAGATACTCATAAGTCAACAAAAATTGTCTAAAGAGCTAAAAGCAATTAAGAAGTAGGTGGAGGAACTGAATTGGAGGCATTTCCGATTTACCTTCAGTCTGTCAGGTGGGCAACTTTTTGGTGAGCAATGTGGTAAACGTTTTGGCTAGCGATCATAGTAAAAACAAAAATCCCCTTCCATTTGGTTGTGAAGGGGATTACTCATTACTTTAAGAGATAAACCGCACGCGTAGTCATAAAGCCTTTGACATCTTCACCTTTATCCAGCTTTTGCTCGACGAAAGGAATGCCAGCTTCTTGCAGACGTACTTTCACTGCATTGAAATGGTGGAAGTCTACGACCAGCGTTTTGTTGCTTGCTTTGATCTCTTCAAGCTGCTTTTTCACTAATGCATTGGCGCCAGACTGTCCAATGATATGAGAAGCATTCACCATCACCATATTGGCGAGTAAAATGACGACCAGAACCTTGCCCGCATTGCGGAAAAAGCTCTTCTGAACATCCAAGACTGCCAGCGCAATCAAGAGTGGAATCAACCAAAGCTGCGGAACATAGCGCGCCCACCAGCTTTCCGGATTAATCAGCACGGTTACGAAGAGCGCCAGACTGATCCACAAGAAAGGTGCCGCTTTTTTTCGATGAGTCCCCAAAAGCAAGGCGACGAGAAGCAGCAATGTAACAATCACAGCTCCTCCGAAAAGCGGCCCGAATCCGGCTACACGCACGTCAGGAGAGTAGAACACGGCGAGCTCTTTCCATGTGACCGTAAATGGCACCTTCCATGTAGGGCTATGGGGTGTTGCAATATTCTCCGATTTGGAAAATAAGGAGATAGCCAGATTTTCTATGCGGGAATTGTCTTTGAAGCCATGCGGGCTGTTCGAGGTCATGATATCAACGGCACCTTTGCCCGCCAACGGATAAAACGGATGTCCCTTCGTTAGCGTGTTGGTGACATACGGATTGAACCCGACAACCCCTACGGTGATAACCAGACTAATTGAAAGCCATACGAGCATGCTTTTGATGTGCTGACGGCGATCATAGAAAAAGAAGAGCACGAGAATAGCCAAGCCGAGCAATCCGGCATACCCCAATGCCGTGAATTTGATCTGCGCCAGCAGCATGAGCGCTGCGCATAGTGCCAGTAGCGTCCAGGCATGGTAGCGCTTATACAGCAGATACCCGAGAGCACAGAGGATCAGCACGAGTGAACCAAGCTGACCGTCAATATAGAAGGAAGTCGATTGCGTAATCACCGTGGGATTGAACGCTGCGAGAAGCGCGAGCGCAATTGCCGCCCCTTTTCTCTTCGGGAAAGCGGTTCGGATGGCAGCGAGTGTCAGGAAAAAGGACGATGCAATCAACAACAGGTTGAATATTTTGCTAACCTCAATCTGACCAGTAAGTTTATACATAACCGCATCGAGCATCCATGGACCTTTGGCGTAATGATTGATCCACAGGTGAAAGGCCGAGAGAACCTCTTTATTATCCATCTCATCCACTTCTTTTGAACCAGGAGGCTTGAGGATGGGCTGGTCATGAACCGGATTCCAGCCGTTGGTTAGCTTCACGATTGCTTCTTGATGATATGTTTGTCCGTCAAAAGAGAGATCAAACGTATTAGCGCTGATGAAGTAGCTGATGCCTGAAACAATCGCCAGTCCAGCCAACACGGAGAAAAACCAGGCCCGACGACGTGAACTTACGAAGACCGACACCATCGCGGCCATCGCAGCCAAAGCCGCAAAGAGGCCAATCCAAAAGCTGGCGGCCGTCACGGATACGCCGAACAAAAATAAAATCGATGTGCTAAGCACAATCGTAGCCATAAACAATAGCAAAGCCGTCCCGAGCAGGAACGAGTACGTAGCTGTACGGTTATTCATGAACATAATCTCCTGTCTACGAATCTACTAGCCAATGAGGTTAGGGAGGTTCGCTGCCAGCAGATGCAATACGGTCGCAAGCAGTACCCCGAGCACCAGACCCCCGGCAATTTCCCATCTGGTATGTCCCATGCTTTCACGCAAAGGCTTGGTGGGAAACACGTCCGGATGTTCCTTTGCGAGCTTGTTAAGTGCCTCTGCATGTTTTCCTACCGCTCTGCGCAAGCCAGTCGCATCGATGATCACAATAAATGTCACAGCCACACCCAGCCCGAATGCAGGATGAGTAAAGCCCTCCTGCAAACCAATCAAAAACACAGTCGTGACCATGACAGTTGTGTGGGTGCTGGGAAATCCGCCGTTCCCGACCATTTCTTTGGCCCGGGACCCAAAACGGAGGTAATTAATCAAAAATTTGGTTATTCCGGACACGAGCCAGCCGATAAACGGCGCTAGCGCATATAACATGAGAAAACTCCTCTACGTGATGATTACGATTGAGAAATGACGACGACGCCTACGACGATAATCGCCAGACCGGCAATACGTGTAAGGGACAACGGTTCGTTGAAGATCAAGAAGGACAGCGCAGCTACCAACACGTATCCGAGTGCTGCCATGGGATAAGCATAGGAGAGCTGCACCTTTTCGAGCGCAGCAATCCAGATAAACGCAGAAAGTCCGTAAAGCGCAAGTCCCACCATAATCGGCAGGTTCGTGAAATAGTGCAGGAACTTCAGTAGCAGCATGTCATTGTTGCTGGTGAGCGAGGATGCGCCCATCTTCATCGCGACTTGTCCACACGCACTGAGGATCACAGAAATGATGATGAGAACAATTGATGGCATAGTCTGATCCACAACCTATCTGAGCAAGTAACTTATTTCAATTCAAATACGTAAATAATCCCGGCTACCATGACGACATACAGGAACACCGTAATGAGAATCGGCTTGTCCTGCAACAAAACTTTTTCCGGACTGCCGCCCTGGCCTGCAACGGTGATCAAATACAGGTAACGGAAAATACCAAAGATCACGAGCGGAATGGTCCACATCAAGTGAATCGTGCGTCCCGATGTAAAAGTGAACAAGGAATAGCTGATGATTGTCATGGTCGTCACAATCGTATTCAACTGATTCAACAACTCGGACGAATAACTGTCGAGCACTTTGCGATGCGTTCCTTTATCCTGCTGCAACAAGATCAACTCGTGGCGACGTTTGCTGATGGCCAAAAACAGCGCGAGCAGCATCGTGCAGAGCAAAAACCACGGCGTGAACGGTGTTTGGATCATCAGACTTCCTCCGATGGCACGCAAAACAAAACCAGCTGAGATAATCATGACGTCCAGAATGACCACATGCTTCAGCTTCAGCGAATAAGCGACATTGAGCACAAAGTAAACCAGCAGTACGAGCGCGAATAATCGGTCAAAGTAATAAGCACTAAACAGGGAACCTAATAACAAAAACACACCGAATGCTAATGCAAGGGCTGGCGGCAATGCACCAGAAGCCATGGGCCGGAACTGTTTTTCCGGGTGATTTCGGTCATTTTTGATATCGACAAAATCATTGAGGATATACACACAGCCGGATACAAAACAAAACAGCAGGAAGGCCAGCACTGATTTTCCAATGACATCCGGACTTACTTTGTGCAAGGAAAATAGCAAGGCAGCAAAGACAAGCAAGTTTTTTGTCCATTGATGTGGACGAAGCTGCTTCACTAATAGGTAGACCATATTTTGTCGAACGCGTGGCGTTGTTTTGACGTCAACTTTAACAGAATTTGATGTTGCCCCCATATCTAACCCCTATCCTAATATCGAATCTTGTACCTTCTAATGACGGAAAATGTAAAAAGAAGGTTACACCTGTAATATGGTAACATAACTTCCTCCATAAAAATTTAAGGATACCAGAAAAAATGTGAACTTGCGAGAAAGAATGATTGTCAAAAATAATAGCGGGGTTTATAAGAAAACGCAGCCCTCGTGATGGAGCTGCGTTTTTCAGGTTTTCTCTTTTTAATTCACTCGTGGAATAGGAGTGGCGGCTTTTTTTCGAGAATACAGGAACAAATTGAAAAGAACGATCACGAGTACGATCAATTGCGGGATCGTCGTTTCCCAGCTCGCGTAAATGCCGAGAGTCGGTGCGTACAACAAGTAATCGCTGCTGTGTGCAGATAAGCTCCCCGTCACCTGCAAAGCGTGGATGCTGACGCCGACGAATTTAAATGCCATGTAGTAGAGCAATAGGCTGGCAACAAAAAAGAACGGACGCACCGGAATGCGTGCACTGAGCTTGATGATGACAAAGCCAATCACGGCCAAGACGACAAGCGCGCTCAAAATGCCGATCATTAGGTCTGTCATGGAGATTGTAGCGGCCATTCCCATATAAAAGATAATCGTTTCTGCCCCTTCGCGGGCGACAGCGAGAAACGCGGTAAATGAGAGTGACCACAGAGCTCCTGTTGCCAAAGAAGAGCCGATAGATTTCTCGACAAATTGATTCCATGCCTGCAAATTGGACTTCTTATGCAACCAGGCACCGATCGTCACCATAAAGAAGACGGCAACCAGTCCGGTTACTCCTTCAATCGTTTCTCGCGAGTTGCCTGTGGACAGGTTGGAGAAGACGACACTGAGGATGACGGCAAGAATAGCGGAAACTACAATCCCGGCAATTGACCCAGACCAGATCCATTTGCGCTTGTCGGCGTTGCCTGACTTGTTCAGGACAGTAAGGAGAGAGACGATGATCAAGATAGCCTCGAGTCCTTCGCGGAACAAGATGAGTCCCGCATCCCACGCGGTGTATGAGGACGCTGTCGCAAATGGCGCAAGCTCTGTCTTCATTTCCGCAAGATTAGCGGACGCCTTTTCCCATTGCGGGGGATTGGACAGGATGAGTGTCGGGACTGCGACCATCTTGGCTTCGATACTGCTGTAGGTAGCAGGCGATTTGGTCATGACTACGCCTTCTACAGAGGGCCAAGAGGTGATAAAGGTCTCCATTTTGTCCGAAGCAGCGTTTGCGTCGTGATTGGCGATATCGGTTTCTACCGATGCAAGGAGTGCCAGTAGAGACGAGATGGTGGGCTGCTCGGAAGAAGGACTCGCAGCGTCCTGTTTGACTGCCTTTCCTGACAAATAATTGTCCACGGTAGTAATGAGTGCCTGTACTTTCTCTGCGCTCTTTTTAGGATCGGGTGGTTCTGTGTTCAGGGCAATGCGTGCACCGCTGATTTTGATTTCCATATCCCCGTAGACGGCGGCATTTTCCGTTCGAACAAGACCCTCTGCCTTGTACCAGCCGGCGACGAAGCTGTTGTATGATTGCTTAGCTTTTGTCAGATCGCCTTCCGTGATGGCTGTCATGCTGTTTTGCAAGAGCGGTAGCAATGCCGCAATTTGCTTGTGTGCGCGTTCTTTTGGCTGACCGCCTTCTTCTTTGGACGAAACGTAACGATCTGTTGCTTTTGCCAAAGTGGAGATGGCTGCTTTTGCAGTGTCGGGATTCGCCTTTGCTTGAGCAAGGGCTTTTTCTGCTTCCGCGATTGCTTGCGTCAAAGCTTGTGCATCTGCCGAGGTTTCTTCCGAATTGCCCTCCCAGACGCTCTTCATACCGCTGATCGCTTTCGCTGCTTCTTCCCAGTTGTTATCTCCACTGCTAATCAAGGCATCGCTAGAGAGGGCGATCATTTGCTTGAGCTGCTCTGGCACCAGCGGCGCGGCTACAGCGGCAGACAGAGCAGATGTCCATAGCAGCATGCATGTACAAAGGATAAACAGATAGCGTTTCAAGGTGTTCACTCCATCCCAGGTAGTTGGTTAAAATAGCGTGTCCCCGATGTATCCGCCCTCACTTGCACCAGGTAGACAGGCGTACAAACCACTGCCGACATGGGTGATATATTCATTGAGTCGGTCGACAGATGCGAGCTTTTGTTGCATCGGAATGAATTGCTTGCGTGGATCACGATTGAAGCAAATGAACAACAGCCCAGCATCGAGCTGACCAGTCTTAAGGTCCATTCCACTTGAATAAGAGTATCCGCGCCGCAAAATTTTCACTTTGCCCTCCATATGGGCCAGGGCGGTATGGGAATTCACAGGAATAACGGGTTTACCCTTGGCATCCTTTCGATCCAGCTCTAGCTCGTCGAACTCATTTGCTTTGCCAAGAGGAGCACCGGTTAAACGGTGACGACCAAATGTATTCTCCTGATCGGTGAGGGTGGAGCGATCCCAGACTTCGATCCTCATGCGGATTCGACGCATGACCATGTAGCTGCCGCCTGCCATCCACGCGGGACTTTCAGCCGTGTTAGCCCAGACGACTTCATTTGCGGTAGCAGGATCGTTCACCGGCGGATTGTTCGTGCCATCCTTGAAGCCCAGCAGATTTCGTGGTGTGGAGCCAGTCGGGTCAGATGCACTGGTACGCTGGAAGCCTTCCTGGAGCCAGTGGAGGACAGCTTTGCCTCGAGCGATCCGGGCCAAATTCCGCAGGGCATGGAAGGCGACCTGTGGATCGTTGGCACAGACCTGCACGACAATATCGCCACCAGACCATTCTTTTCGCATTTCATCGCTGTTGAAGCGAGGTAAATCAACCAAAGGAGCTGGGCGTTTGGATGCCAGACCAAAGCGCTCGTCAAAGAAAGAAGCGCCAAGCCCAAATGTGATCGTCAATTTCATCGGGCGCAGGCCCATGGCTTCTCCCGTGTCGACAGGAGGAAGAAGGGCGTGATCGCTCTCTTCATCGACGTTTTTGCCGGCAGTCATGCGTGCTGCTGCCTGCGTCCAGCTTTGAAACAAGCTGCGGACATCCCCTAGCGAGGTCGTCGTCAAATCAAAAGCACCCATGCAGATAAAATCCTGCATAGGTGTAATGATCCCGGACTGATGCTTGCCATAAAAGGGAATGACCTCATCTGCACCGGTCGGAGTGGCACTCGTCTGCTCATTTTTAGGAGAGGAGGGCATAAGGGTATTAACCCCAGTCGCTCCTAACAGCAGTCCAATCCCCCCGACACCAGCCAACTTCAGAGCTTCTCGACGTGTGAATTTGTTCGCTGTGGTGTTTTCGAGATGCTTGTCATTCATCTTGTTAGCCTCCTACGATCTTACCCATTTTGGATAAAGGCTCAGCCAATGCATCGAGGGACTGACTCAGCTTTTTCACTTGGTCTTCCTTCAATTCGGTGTATAGCACATAGCCGTCGCCTTTGCGGTATGGTGCGAGGGCTTTGTCCAAATCAGCAAAGCGAGCTTCAATTTCAGTTGCAAGAGCAGCGTCTTTTTCCGTAACAGCAGGCTTCAATACTTTGTAAATTTCGTGAGCGCCTTCCACGTTCGCAGCGAAATCGTACAAATCTGTGTGGGAATAGCGTTCTTCCTCACCAGTGACTTTGCTCGACGATACCTCATTCAAGAGCTCTACCGAACCCGTTACCAGCATAGGCACATCGATTTCGACGCTCTCTACCTTCACGCGGAGCTGCTTCACATCTTGCAGCAGTTGATCCGCCACTTTACCTTGGTCAGCAACTGATTTGGTTTCCCAGAGAGCTTTCTCCAATTTGTGATAGCCGCGCCATTCGTTATCAGGCACATCGCCTTCGCGGGCATCGATCCAAGGGTCAAAATCGCCTAGAGATTCAGCGATAGGCTCGATTTTCTCAAAGTAAGCACGGGCTGGAGCATACTCCTTTTTCGCTTTCTCCATATCGCCTGCTTTGACGGCGTTGGTAAAGCTCTCTGTTGCTTTTACGAATTGGTCGGTTTGGTCAACGACCCATTTTCGGTATTGATCAATAGAGGCTTGCAGCTCAGGAGAAGGAGTAGTGCTCGCTGTCGCAGACTGATCAGCAGCGGCAGGCTTGTCAGGCTGCGTGGCTTCTGGTTTTTTCTCTTCGGTTTGTGTTTGTGCGTTTCCGCAAGCAGCGAGCAAGGAAGAGCCGAGAACAACTGCCGCGAGTGGATAACTCCATTTTTGTATCATGAAAAGACATCCCTTCATATGATATAAGTGTATAATTATAAGATTATATTACGATAATGAATATCATTATCATCCACAAAGAATTTTACTCTTTCTTAGACAGTTTGCAATCTTTTTTTGGCTAACTAGCAATGGTTAGTTTTGGTGTTGTTCACATAAAACCAAAAATAGCTCAACAATCCCTTAACAATGACCTGTTATGATCGAGCTATCAACCAAATGAATAACGTCTGTAAGTGGGTCGAGACGTGGAGAAAGCCCTCATACAGCAATAGATTCGAAAAAGACCGTTCGATCGGTTTGTTTCTTTGTGCTATTGCCGTGTATGAGGGCTTTTTGTGTTTTCGAATGAAAGGAGCGAGCAGGGGATTTGCTAGATACAGATAGGTACGAAGCGTATTTTTTTGATTTGGATGGAACGATTTTTCTCGGGAATGAACTGCTTCCTGGGGTGGAAAAGACACTTGCCACGCTGCGGGAGAAGCAGAAGAAAATCATGTTTTTGACCAATACGACGGTACAGACAAGAACAGCTTGCCAAACTCGCCTCCAGAAGCTCGGATTAGCTGCCGGGCGGGAAGAAATCTTGACGGCTGCCTACGCAGCGGGATTGTATCTTCAAGAAAATGCGGAGCAAGCGCGTGTCCTGATCGTTGGAGAGCCTGCATTGGAGGAAGAGATTGCGAGCTTTCATATAAAGCAGGTGCAAGATGCGGAGGAGGCTACGCATGTATTGGTTGGAATGGACCGTGGATTTACGTATGAAAAGCTGCAACAGGCTGCTGACGCTGTACGAAAGGGAGCCCTCCTGATCGTAGCGAACCCCGATCCGGTATGTCCGGTGCCAGGGGGGGCCATTCCTGATACATGGGCGTTGGCGAAAGCGATTGAAACGGCTGGTGGAGCCTCTGTCTGGGCGATGACTGGCAAGCCGTCTCGGTACTACGCCGAGCAGGTTTTTCAACAGCTTCAAGTACAGCCAGAAAGATGCGTCATGGTGGGCGATCGTTTGGAGACAGATATTTTACTTGGGAAAAACAGCGGCATGAAAACAGCGCTGGTCATGACGGGTGTGACGACCAGCCGCGAACTGGAAGCCACAGAGATTCAGCCAGATTACATCCTTCCGACGATGGAAGCCATGGTGTAAGTCGAGTAGGAAAAACGAGGAGGCAAGGGAGATGGAGTTGGGAAAGAGCAGCAAAAAGTGGTTGTGGTCAATAATGGCAGCAAGTCTGGTGACAGGCAGTATGCCGTCCGTTATGGCGCAAAGCGCGGTGAGCAAAACCCTGCTCATCACAGAAGTTGTCAATGATCCTCTTTTTGATGAAAGCACAGGCGAGTTTATCGAAATCACCAATATCTCTAACGATTCGATTGATTTGAGTGGATACATGATCGGCGACGAGGAAAAGCGTGGCGGAAATGAAGGGATGCATGCGTTTCCGGAAGGCACCATGATTGAGCCTTACCAGACGATTGTCATTTCCCGCTATGCAGACGGAATCGTGGAACGCCATGGCGTCACGCCAGATTTTGAATTGTTCGATTCCATGGAGGACGTCCCTGAGCTATTGCCGACGGATTGGGCGACAGGCAGCATTTATTTGGCCAATGGCGGCGACCACGTCATTCTGATGGATCCTGCGTACAATGTGGTGGATTCGATGGCTTATATGGATGCGAAGGTTCCGGGAGTCATCTCTCATCCGGGAGTAGCTGGCGGACACTCGATGGAACGCCTGACAGAAAAGGATACGAATGATGCTTCCAAAGATTTTGTTGATCAGCCCAAGCCAACCCCTGGTGAGCTGTTATTTGGACCGAATGCCCAAAAAGACAAGATTCCGGTCTCTGATCTTAAAGACGACGTGCTGATTGTCCCTGAACCTAAGACGGGAATTGTCCTTCCGCCGACGGTGATTGCCATGTACGACAAGAAGTCCGAGCTCGATGCGATTCTGGATGCAGAAGCGTCTTCCATTTTTATTCCGGTGAAAAAATCCGGGAAGAACGGAGTTGTCACCCAAGACGGCACATCGCTGGACGAGGTACTGGAGCAGATCAAGGGCAAGGCGATTCCGGTGATTCATATCGAGGACAAGAAATTGGTAGCCGAGGTTGATCGTCTGCTCCAGAAAGAGAATCTCACGGATGTGCACATTGTGTCTTCCCGACCGGAAATTGTTCAAGAGATGCGGGAGAAAAACAATGAATACCGTGGTGCTCTCGTGTATATCGACGGCAAGCTGAACGAAAAGAAGCAAAAGGAACTCGTACGCTCAGCCAGGAGCAGTCGTTCCAATGTGATCGTTCTCTCGCAAACTGCCATGACGGAGGATGTTATTCGTTACTTCCGCAATCGCGGGTTGTCCGTGTGGGGAATGGATCGGGCGAACAAAAGCCAAGCGAGTGAAATGATCGAGATGGGGGTGGCGGGGGTTGTCTCACACGATCCAAAAGAGGTGCATGAGTTACTTGCTGCTTACCCAGAGAAAAGCATCACGCAACCTCCGATGGTTATGGCGCATAGAGGTATCCCTTCCTTAAAACCGGAAAACACGATGTACGCCTTTGAAGAAGCAATGAAGCTGGGTGTGGAAATCATCGAGACAGACGTCCACAAAACAAAGGATGGTCACCTTGTCCTGATCCACGATTTTGATCTGGAGCGTACCACTAACGGGACCGGGAAGGTAAAGGATTTCACACTGAAGGAACTGCGCGAATTGAATGCGAACAAGCTCGACCCAGCAAATCCTTCCTGGTACCAGCCTGAAATTACCGATGCTGTCATTCCTACCATGGATGAATTGCTGGAAGCGGCCAAGGGCAAAGCGGTGGTCATTCTGGAAGCAAAGGGGATTGGGTACGAAAAGGAAATGGCGAAGGTCATCAAGGAGCACGACATGGTTGAAGATGTGATTGTCAGCAGTTTCAGCTCAGAAGTATTGGAGCGCTTTGCCAAGCTCAATCCGGAACTGGGACTCGGCTTTACCTTGAGCGGGACCAAGCCGAAGGAACAGCTGGAACAGTACGCCGAAAAGCAGATAACAGACGCGGTTCAACTGAATGCCCAATACTATATCAACCATCAGATTGTCACGCCAGAGCTAATCCGCTTCGCCAAGCATCGGGGAATCATTTTGACCGTGTATACAGTCAACGAGGAAGCAGATATGAAGCGGGCAACCGAGGCGGGAGTCGGCGGGATTATTACCGACTATGCACAAAAACTTTACAATACCCAAATATTACCTTAGTAAGCAATTGGTATAGTCGAGGGATACGTAAAAAACAGCGAGAGATTCAGGGGGGAAAGTCGTGGCTGAAGTGGAATTGCGGCGCATTTCCAAGATGTATGGGGGCCAGAAGGTAGTCAATGAAGTGAGTGCTCGTATTCTACCAGGAGAGTTTTTCGTGCTGGTAGGGCCTTCTGGTTGTGGGAAATCAACCACACTGCGCATGATTGCCGGGCTGGAGGAGATCAGCACGGGAGAGCTGTTGATTGGCGGCAAGCCGATGAATCAAGTCCCTCCCAGCGGGCGAAACATCTCCATGGTCTTTCAAAATTACGCACTTTATCCGCATTTGACGGTAAAAGATAATATTTTATTTGGTTTGCAGGTGCGAAAGGTAGACAAAGCAGAGCAGGGCAAGCGGTTGGAGCGTGTAGCAGAGATGCTGGGCATCGCGCATCTTTTGCAACGCAAGCCGAAGGAATTATCCGGGGGACAACGACAGCGTGTTGCACTCGGACGGGCCATCGTCAGTCAGCACCCTATCTGCCTCATGGACGAGCCTTTGTCCAATCTGGATGCTAAGCTGCGCGGGCACATGCGCACGGAAATTCGTCGCTTGCAGCAAGAGCTGGGCATCACGATGATTTACGTTACGCATGATCAGGTGGAAGCGATGACGATGGCAGACCGCATGATGGTCCTGCGCGACGGCGAGGTTCAGCAAGTCGGAAAACCGCTCGATGTCTACAACCATCCAGCGAATTTGTTCGTGGCCGAGTTTACGGGGGCACCCCCGATGAATACGGTTCCTGCCATTTGGCGGGCAGGCGATCAGGCAGGGATTGAGCTGGCAGGTCAGCAGTTTTTGCCGCTCCCTATGTTTCACAGTATCAAGGACCAGACCCCGGTCGTTCTCGGTTTGCGTCCAGAGTCACTTCAACCCGCCCTTGAAGGGCAATCTGTCGGTGCTTCCTTCCAGTTCCCTGTCACGGTACAAGGAGTAGAGATTCTCGGTTCTGAGACCATTGTGGAATTCACCGTGGGAGACAAGCTGTGGAAGGCCAAATGGAACGGGCAATGGCACTGCAAAAGAGGCGAAACCATGCATGTTCGTTTTGATCCAGCTCAGGTGAACGTGTTTGATAGAGAAACCGGAAAAAATCTAGCGGTTACGACCAATTGAGAAAAGAAAAGGGAGAGGTACTGTGATGCGTAAAGTTGTCAAAAGCTTATTTGCGGTCGTCATGAGTATGAGTCTGATCACGGGTTGCTCCAGTGGGAATTCTTCGTCCACAAACAACGCGACGCAAGGAGCCAATTCGTCTGGCACAACAGAGCTGTCCTTCTATTATCCAGTTGCGGTTGGCGGTCCTTTAACCAAGATCGTGGACGGAATGGCAGAAGAATTTAACAAAGAAAATCCAGATATCAAAGTCAAGCCAGTCTATACGGGCAGTTATCAGGATACAACGACAAAAGTGCAGGCGGCTGTACAGGGCAAGACTCCTCCCGACGTAGCAGTGATGCTCTCTACTGAGCTGCATACGATGATGGATATGGATGCAATCCTTCCGTTGGACGACCTCATTGCCAAGGATGGCGGCAGCGAATACGTAAATGATTTCTTCCCGGGCTTCCTGGCGAACTCTCAAGTAGATGGCAAGACATACAGCATTCCGTTCCAGCGCAGCACCATCGTGCTCTATTACAACAAGGACGCGTTCAAGGAAGTCGGTCTTGATCCGGAAAAACCGCCGACATCCTGGGATGAGCTGGTTTCGTACGCGGCCAAATTGAAAAAGGACGGGCGCTACGGCGTCGAGATTCCTTCCTCGAGCTTTACGTATTGGATGTTCCAAGCGCTGGCCCTGCAAAACGGCAAGAACTTGATGTCCGAAGATGGGAAAAAAGTGTTCTTGGATACGCCAGAAAATGTAGAAGCTCTGCAATTTTGGGTAGATTTGTCCAAAAAGCATCAAGTCATGCCTGAAGGCGTCAACGAGTGGGCGACTGTACCTTCTGATTTCTTGGAAGGCAAAACGGCGATGATGTTCCATACGACAGGGAATCTGACGAACGTGAAGAAAAGCGCGAAGTTTGATTTTGGCGTAGCGTTTTTGCCAGCGAAAAAGAACTACGGCAGCCCGACAGGTGGCGGTAACTTCTACATGTTCAAAGGAACCGATGAAAAGAAACAGGCAGCCGCATGGAAGTTCATTCGCTTCATGACCGAATCTAAGCGGGCTGCTCAGTGGAGTGTCGATACTGGCTATGTTGCTACACGCAAATCTGCATACGAAGAAGAGACGATGAAGCAATACGTTAAGGACTTCCCGGCAGCAGCAGTAGCTCGTGACCAGCTGGAATACGGACATGCTGAGCTGTCTACGCACAATAACGGCAAAGTGACAAAGCTCTTGAACGACACACTGCAATCCGTGATCACTGGTCAATCTGAGCCTGCGGAAGCATTGAAAAAAGCGCAGGAAGAAGCGGACAAGATGCTGGCGCCGTTCAACAAATAATCAAGCAAGGCAATGGGGGAGCGACAATGGGGGAACTACGCGCAAAATCGAAAGTGAACATGTACGCCTGGCTCTTGCTCCTTCCCTCCCTCATCTTCCTGCTGCTGTTTACCTTCTATCCGGTTATACAAACGTTCATACTCAGTTTTCATCAAGCGGATCTGGGTTCTCCAGAGCCGTTTTTTAACGGGATAGATAATTATAAACAAATGCTGGAAGATGAAGTGTTTTGGAAGGTGTTGACCAATAATATCTGGTTTGCCATCGGAACAGTGCCGACGAGTGTGGCTCTCGCGCTGGCTATGGCTTTGTTCGCCAACAAGGCATTACGAGGGAAGAGCTTTATCCGCACGGCTTATTTTTACCCGACAGTTGTTCCGATGATTGCCGTGGCGAACATCTGGCTGTTTATTTACACACCGGAGTACGGAGCGCTTAGTCATGTGATGGAGTGGTTCGGAAAAGGCGACATGAACTGGCTCGGTGATCAGAAAAATGTGATGTGGGCGATGATCTTCATGGTCATTTGGAAGGAAGCGGGCTATTTCATGATCTTCTATTTGGCGGGGCTGCAAAACATTTCACAGGAGCTATACGAATCCGCCTCCATGGAAGGAGCATCGTCGTGGACGGTTTTTAGCCGCATTACCTTTCCACTGCTTATGCCAACGACGATGTTTGTCAGTATTATCGCCTTCACCAACTCTTTCAAGCTGGTAGACCATTTGGTGATCATGACCAAAGGCGGGCCGGATAATGCCAGCAATCTCTTGCTGTACTACATATACGAGACAGCGTTTTCTTTCTGGGATCAAGGAATGGCTTCGGCATTGACGATTGTCATGGTCGTGCTGCTCTTGCTAGTCGCTGCTTTTCAGTTTTTTGGTATGGATAAAAAGATTCATTACAACTAGGGGGGATGGCAGATGCTTCGCAAAATCACAACGGTTGGAATGTACGGCTTGGCCGTTCTCTGGTTGTTTCCTTTGCTCTGGGCGGTCTGGACTTCCTTTCGCCCGAGGGAGCTGGCGACTTCGTGGTCGTTCAGTACAGATTTTACACTCGATAACTTTGCAAAAGTGTGGGACGCAGCGCCCTTTGACCAGTACTACATCAATACCTTTTTGATCGTGACCGGTATTTTGGTGGCGCAAATGATTACGGCTACACTGGCAGCCTATGCCTTTGCGAAGCTGCAATTTTGGGGAAAGGATGTGTTGTTTGTCCTGTTTCTGGTCCAGCTCATGGTCCCGGCGGATATTTTGATTTTCCCCAACTATAACGTCCTGCGTGACTTGTCTTTGCTGGATACCAAAATCGGCATTATGCTGCCGTACTTCGCTTCAGCCTTCGGGGTCTTTCTGTTGCGGCAAACCTTCAAGACAATCCCGAACGAACTGGAGGAGGCGGCACGGATGGAAGGCTGCTCCTGGTTCCAGATTTTGTGGCGGGTGTACGTTCCACTAGCGAAGCCGACCTACATTGCTTTTGGTTTGGTCTCGGTGAGCTACCATTGGAACAACTTCATGTGGCCGCTGATTATTACGAATTCCGTGGAAAATCGTCCGTTGACGGTCGGTCTGGCGATTTTTGCCCAATCGTTTGAGACGGGGGCGCAGTGGGCCGAGGTAAGTGCAGCAACGGTCATGGTGATTTTTCCGTTGTTGCTGGCATTTTTGTTGTTCCAGCGGCAGTTTATCAACAGCTTCATCCACTCCGGCGTGAAATAAGAGGGAGGGTCTTGAATCATGAGAGACAAAGGCTCGTTTGCCGTATCCACCTATGCGTTATTTGATCTGTCCTTGTGTGATGCGATTGTTCAGCTTTTGCAAAAAGACTGGAAGGGCATCGAGATTATGTGTGAAGAGAATCATGTCGACCTCTTGGACTGGTCCTGGGAGCAGCTGAAAGAGTTGAAGCAACAGGGAAACGAGAGAGGGATTGCTTGGTCAATTCATGCGCCGATTAGTGGCTGCAATCTGGCGGCGGATGCAGGACCAACCCGGGATCAAACGTTGGACACGATGAAGCGCTGCCTAGAGATTGCCAGCTTTCTCGACTGCACGCACGTCGTGATGCATGCAGGGGAGGTAGAAGATCGACTCGCGGAAACAGAGCGTGCCAGAGGTGTGGAAAATGTGAGTCAGGCACTCCACGTGTTGACCCCCGAGCTGTCCGCAGAGAGTAGAACCATACTGACGGTCGAGAATGTACCCCCTTATCCAAAAGTGCTGGGGTGGAGCGTCGAGGATCTCATGCGTATATGCCGTCATGTAAACTCCTCTCGCGTGGGAATCGTGTACGACGTGGGCCATGCCCATTTGATTCGTTCAGGATATGCGATCAATGCATTGCAGGAGGTGCTTCCTTATTTGTCCGCTCTGCACCTGAGTGATAACTTTGGCAAGCTCGACGATCATTTGGCAGTGGGGGAAGGAACGATCCCGTTCGAGCCTATCCTGTCACTTTTAAAAGACAATGGCTTTGCGGGTCATTGGGTTGTAGAGACAAAGCAGCTTGGCTGCGCTGAGGTAAGTGTTGAACGGCTACTGAGGGCAGGAGGCAAATAGCATGGACATGCAAACGATTTTGAAAACGAATCCGGTTATTGCGGCAACCGAACAGGATCGCTTGGGAGAGGCGATGACGTCCCGAGCTTGCGCGATCCTTTTGATGTACGGAAAGCTGACTAAGCTGATGGAGGAAGCCGAAACCATCCGTCAGTCGAGCAAGCCGATTTTTTTGCACACAGACCTCATGAATGGCTTGTCCAATGACAAAGAGGCTTTTCGTTTCTTATCGACCTATATCCAACCAACGGGCATTGTCACTACCAAAGGACCGATGATTCGCGCGGCCAAAAAGGAAGGGATGCTGACGATCCAGCGAGTCTTTTTGATCGATTCGACCTCTCTCACGACGACTATCAAAAACGTCTTGGAAAACCAGCCGGATGCGATTGAAATCATGCCGGGGATAGCGCCGTCTATTATTTCGTATATCAAGGAGCATTTGTCGCAGCCGATTATTTTGGGCGGGTTGATTTGGAATATGGAACAGGTCAACGAAGCGTTGAAGAGTGGAGCGGATGCTGTTTCGTTGAGTAAGTCGGAGATGTGGAACCATATGACTGTTTAGGAGAAAGGGCAGGTGTGAAAGCACCTGTCTTTTTTCGTCTACATAAAAACACCTCCATACCAGTTGATGTAGTGGAGGGGGCTGAGTAGGTATTTTTATGGGAGTAACAAGTTTGGTCTTCTATTTGCTAGAGTATAGGTCTACATAGCCTGATTCCTTCATGCTCATATACATTCTGTACAAAATCGTTACTGCTTCTGCGCGGGTTAGCATTTCGTTAGGCTCAAACTCTCCATTCCATGCAGTCATGACCCCTTTTTGTTGCAAGAGGGCGATTTTGTAAGCTGTTTCTCCGCTGTAGATGTCATAGAAGCGGTGTTCGTCTCCTTTTTTCAAGACAAGAAGGGGAAAGAGTGTGTTAGTCTGGTTTTTCCCATCTTCATAGGAGCGACCATCTGAGAGAAAATCATCTATGGATGATAAATCCGTATCGGAGGTAATGATGACTGGAATATCTCGCAAGGTAGAAGTGATCCCAAAGATAGAGGTGTCGTCTGTTTCGTCAAGCGCTTCAAGCCATAAAACAGGGAGGACGTTAACTGTACCGATGCGATTCAATTTGGAGTCTGGATAGAAGGTGTAACCGTCCGGTGAAGGAAAAACTACATTCCGCCAATTCCTCGTCACGATTGAACTAATCTCCTGATAGGCCCAGTGGTTTTTTGGTACATCAGCAAAGTGCGTAATATGATAATAATCCGAAACGTAAAAGTAACCGTTCGGATCGAAAGGTCTGTAGCGATCAAACAGGCGATAGATCATCACCGTCATTTCAGCTTTGTCCACCCATCTTCCCGGCTGAAAGCTTCCATCGGGATAGCCGCTGACGACCCCATTGTCTACCATAAAGGAGATAGCGTCCATTGCCCAGCCATATTGCTTGGGATCGACATCTTTAAATGCTGGTGCTGCCAGTGCTACAGGTTGTTGAAAGGTCGTTAGTCCTAAAATAAGTGCCAGTAAGAGAATGATGCGGTTCATGTACTTACCTTCCTTTCTTGACATTCTCTGGGTGATCTTTATTTATTCATCGGCGAAAAGACCTTGACGTTACAGTTAGGTTGAATGCTTCCGTGTTTCTTACAGATATGTGTCCATATGCCTACATGATTGGTAATCACACAAGAGTAATTTTATAATGTAGGTAACAAATTCTACGATGAAGAAAATAGCAGCGAAGTGACACCCTTCAGCGTGAAAAGAGGGTAATATGGAACCAATTCAATTGATGGAAGCGGCAGAGCAATTTATCCGGATATGCTATCGTGAGCTGGACAAGACGACGGACGAAACCGAGCAACGGCTACAAGAAGTACGACAGCTGATTCACCAGCAGGGATACTATGAGCATACAGCTGAGGAGCTTCGTCATGGAGCGAAAATGGCCTGGCGCAACAGCAATCGATGTATTGGGCGATTCTTTTGGGAATCGTTAGTGGTGATAGATGAGCGGCATGTCGAAACAGAAGAGGAGATGGCGCAGGCCATGCTCCGACACATTGACTTTGCCACCAATGGCGGGAAAATACGCCCGACCATCACCGTTTTTGCCCCTGCTGTAGCAGGCAGAGCTCCCATGCGTATCTGGAATGACCAACTGATTCGCTACGCGGGATACGAGACAGAGTACGGCGTAATGGGTGATCCAGTTTCGCTTTCGCTGACGAAGCTATGTGAGAGCCTGGGATGGCAAGGGAAAGGCACAAACTACGACGTTTTGCCGCTTGTCGTGCAAATTGGAGATCGGAAGCCGCAGTTTTTTGAGATTCCTCAGGAGCTGGTCTTGGAGGTGCCGATCGTGCATCCTGATTTGCCGGGCTTTGCTGATTTGGCATTGCAATGGTACGGGGTTCCTATTGTTTCGAATATGCGCATGGAGATTGGCGGTATCGACTATTTGGCCGCGCCTTTTAACGGCTGGTACATGGGAACGGAGATCGGTGCACGCAATTTCGCTGACCAAGAGCGATATAACATGCTGCCAAAGGTCGCAGAGGTCATGGGGCTCGATACGAGCAGGGAAGTTACCCTTTGGAGAGATAAGGCGCTTATCGAGTTGAACGTAGCCGTCCTGCATTCCTTCAAGGAAAAAGGAGTATCGATTGTCGATCACCATACGGCGAGCCAGCAATTCAAGAGATTTGAGGAAAGAGAAGAGAAATGTGGTCGAGCCGTTACGGGTGACTGGACATGGCTGGTTCCACCGATCTCCGGAACAGCTACACACATTTTCCATAATCTATACGACAACACAATCCATACGCCGAATTTCTTTTACCAGGACAAGCTGGAGCTCGGCAAAAAATAAGGTCTTCAAATGTCGCGAACATGCTTCGCGGCATTTTTTTGCGTGAGATGTCACATACAGGGTGTTATGGTGCGTTATACCAGTTGGAAGGAGGGAGAGAGTGGACACGAAACAGATAGAAGAACTCGTGGATGAGATCATTCAGGGAGCGGATGACCGCTACGCTATCATTATGAAAAGCTACCAAACGCCGATATTTCACTACTGCTATCACATCTTGGGGAATCGATGCGAAGCGGAAGATGCCACACAGGAGGTCTTCTTCAAGGCTTATCGCAACTTGAAAAAATACAGTCCAATTATGCCGTTCGCAGCTTGGCTTTATAAAATAGCCTATCACCACTGCATCGATCTCATCAGAAAAAGGAAATGGACAAAATTGTTGCCATTTTTGATGCAAGACAAAGAGTCTCAATCAGACATCGAGCGGCATATTGAAAATGTTTATTTCAGTGAGGATGTATTTCTTGCCATGCAGACACTCTCGGTAGAGGAAAGAACGCTTCTCTTGCTGCGAGGCGTGGAAGAAAAGACGTACGAGGAAATCTCCTTGATCATGAACAAAAACGCTGCGAGTCTGCGCAAAAAATTCGAGCGTACGGCATCGAAGTTCCGATCCGCTTATTCTCCTTTAGGGAAGGGAGGGTCAGCTCACGATGAGTCGAAACAAATCGCACGAGAGTATTAAGGACCTGTTTAACGACCCGCGCATCCCGCAGGAGATTGATATTAGCCATCAAGTAATGACAAAAATCAAACGAGAGAAGGAGAGGTTTTTTGTGAAGTACAAGGTGAGCATTTTGGTTGCAATCGGATTAATCGCAAGTATTTCGTCGGGGTATGCTGCTGTTCAATTCTATCAGTTGAAGAGCCCGCAAGGTGAGGTGCTGTATCAAGAGAAAGATGTAAAAGAATCAGGCGCCAAAACAGTAAAAGAGCCAGATCAAGAAATGGATGCCTTCTTAAATAAACGTTGGGAAATCGAGGATAATATGGAGCCAGGAACTGCCGCAGCTGTCTACATAGTTCCTCACAATCCTCAAAAACAAATCGTGACGATGACGGCTCCATTTGATTATAAGACTTTGGCTGATGTTAAACAGAAAGTGGGAGATCAGATATTCTTGCCAGAAACTTTACCAGGACGCCATGCTTTTTTGGATGCCCGACTCGAGTTTGGCATCAAGAACGAATATGACAAAACTACTTTGTATCAGCAGGCGGAAAAAGAGAACAAAGAATACGTCATGCAGCCGTTGGCGTGGACAAATGAATTGGAGTATCTGTATACGACATATCAATCTGGAGAAAGCTATATTAATTTGAACATCACAAATTATGAGGGAGTAGAAGGAAGTACAACCTATGTAGCCAATCTGGATCAACAGAAAAAAGAGGTAGTCAAAGTAGGACAAATCGAGGTGCTCTATTCAGAGGAAGCCAAAAAAGACCGGACTGACAAGAGCATCATGTGGGTGATGGAGTACGCTGGCAAGAAGATGCAGTACGAAGTAGTCGCGACTGGGGATGTATTGACTAAAGGAAACATCAGCGAGTTTGTAAATGCCATGATGCCAAAAAAATAAAGTTACCAATGTCGCGAACATGCTTCGCGGCATACGGTAAGAAGTCAATCCGCGAAGAAAAGGCTTGTCGGCAGTAAAAAATAACAACGTAGAAGAAAAACCCCCGAAACACATGTAGCAAGTATGCTCTGCTACGAGTATTCGGGGGAAATTTATTTAGCGGTTGTAATAGCTGCTAAGAGCTGGGAGCAGACCCAATGGATTTTTCCGCAAGTCCTTGGCACTAAAGAAAATGCTGCCTTGAACCTGCGGAACCATCGCGTTGAAATTCAACTGGTTGATAATCTCCTGGGCACTCTGCCAGCCAGCTTCGGCCGTTCCCAGCTTGTATGGAGAATGACCGATGTAGAGCTTGACGTTCGTGCCTTGTACTTCGTTTGCCCACCAAGTAACGAGCTTGTCATATTGGGCAGGTGCGAAGGAAAAGCTCCAATAGATTTGCGGAGTCACATAATCAATCCAGCCTTGTTGAATCCACGTGCGCACATCGGCAAACATGTGGTCATAAGCAGTAACGCCAGCTTTTGTATCGGAGCCGGTCGGATCGACGTTGCTGTTGCGCCATACACCGAATGGACTGATCCCGAATTGAACGTGAGGCTTGACGCTCTTGATAGACTGATTCATTTGTTGAACAAACTGATTGATATTATCGCGGCGCCAGTCTGCTTTGGACACGATTTTTTTGCTGTTGTAAGCCTTGAATGCTGCATCGTCTGCAAAGGCGACATTGGAAGGATAGAAATAATCATCCAAATGGACACCATCGATGTCATAGCGTTGTACGACTTCCATTACTTCATTAATAATTTGCTGACGTGCCGCGGGAACACCCGGATTGATGTACAGCTTTTTGTTGGCATTCACAATCCAGTCAGGATGCTGCTTGATCACGTGATTCGCTGGCAATTGGTCTGTTTTTGCATCTGTAGTGGCACGGAACGGGTTGAACCAAGCATGGAATTGCATCCCGCGTCTATGCGTTTCTTGTACCATAAAGGCAAGCGGGTCGTAGCCAGGATCTTTCCCTGGAGTTCCCGTCAAAAATCTCGACCATGGAGTGAGTGTAGAAGGATACAGTGCATCTCCAGATGGGCGAACTTGCACGAAAGCAGCGTTCATTCCCATGGCTTGCAGCTCATCGAGCAGCTGTATGTATTCTTGTTGCTGCTTTGCTGGATTTCCGTATGAACCGGAAGATGGCCAGTCCAAGTTGTAGACTGTAGATATCCATACCCCGCGCAAATTTCCATTTGTCACGACAGGTGTGCCTGGCTCCATCCCGCCGTTTTCACTCAATATATCCTGTGGTGGCGGAGTCATGGTAGCGACGTTGCCGCTTTGCAGGCGGATGGTTCTTGTTTTGTCTTCCCAGTTTACCGCAAGGCCCAACTGCTCAGAGACAAAACGCAGCGGAACCATAATTCTCCCTTGTTTGTTCTGAACGGAAGCATCGAGTGGGATGCTGTTGTTGTTCACGCGAGCGTTCTTTTGATTAACCGTCAGCGACAACAAGGTATCTTGCTTACTGATCGTTGCGGTTTGAGACTTTGGCTCCCAATTTACTTCGGCTCCCAGATTTTCACCGATCACCCGCATTGGAACCATCGTTACATCTGCTTTTGGAACAATGTACGGAGCGACGTCACTTTTGATTTGTTGCCCGTCCAAATAGATGCTGATGCCAGAGGATGTCTGCGCAGCCTGCACGGATATCCCCATCGTTGGAATACATAGTACGAACATTAGCAAAAGCATAAACCACTTGCGTACCTTCATTTTTGCCAATCCTCCGACAAGTATAGATTTGCTTACTACATTAGCCAATTCGTTAGACGCTTTATTATATCGCTTTGTTACGCTCAAGTGGGAAGATTATTGTAACGATTCGCTCCATTTCGGTAAAAAATGGTGAGACTCATCGAAGCATGGGAACCACCCAAGCTGATCTGGCATAGGCAAAAGCATATGTTGTTTTCCTTCTGGTCATGGGACAAAAGAGAGGGAAAGGAGTGCAAGCATGAGTTCTTTTCTTGCGCCAAAGGCACCGATTGTTTTTGTTCCGGGGCTGTTTGGGTCGATGAGTGATCAAATTATTCCGGGTACTGGTGACTGGGGCTTCGGGTTTGCTCGAACGGCTTACGAGCCATTTATCCGTTTGCTTGGAAAAATGGGTTACCCCCTCAATGAACAATTGTTTGTAGCTTTTTATGATTGGCGAAGGCAGATCGATATTTCAGCCGAGCGCTTTTTACTGCCTGTCATCGAGCGGGCGAAGCAAACGACTGGTGCCCCTTGTGTCAATCTCATTTGCCATAGCATGGGGGGGCTTGTTGCTAGAGCCTATGTCCAGGGTGAATTTTATCAAAACGATGTGGATCAAATGCTCATCTTTGCGACTCCTAACGCAGGATCGCCTGTTGCCTACAGCTATTGGGCAGGAGGGAAGCTGCCGCGCTCTGTTTCTGGCAAAAGAAATGTCGTGGAGCTATACATGAGTGTATATCTGGCCTATTTGGAGCAAAGTATCCCTTTTCATCGCATACAAGCTATTCACAGACACTTTCCCAGTCTCCTTGACCTTACTCCGTCAGCTGCATATGGTGATTATTTGTTGGAGAAAAAACAGGGAGTAGAAGCCTTTGTGCCTTATGAACAGATGGTCGTGAAAAATCAATACATGGACAATTTGAACGCAACGATGGGGATTATCGCAGCCCGCAATATTCGCGTCACGCTGGTAGCTGGCATCGGACATGAAACGATTCATTACCTGCGAACAGTCCCTTCGCTATCTCCCGATAAATGGGTCGATGGAAGAGTAGTGGGCTCGATCAATAGTGATGCTGGGGATGGGAGTGTCATGGCGAACAGTGTATTTGCACTAGAAGGGGAGCGTTATTACGTTGAAGCTACACATCTGGAGATTTTGTATAAAAGTGAACCGCTTCTCCGGCAATTGCTAGAGTAGGGAAAAAAGAGGACCAAGCCGGGAAGATCCCTGGACTCGGTCCTTTCTTTAGATGAACTACGCCTTCTTATTTCTGCGATACATGATCGAAATACCGATCAAGATCGAAACGATACCTGCAACGATAGGGAGTGGGTTCGCTTGCTCTCCCGTTTGAGGCAATACTTTACCGGTTGATGGAGATTCGTTGCTGGTTTCCAGGACGTTGGAGTTATTAGCAGCTCCAGAATCGTTCGGTTTGGTCGTATTTCCTGTTTGATTCGACTCTCCTGAAGTGTTGTTGTTTGCATCAGGAGTGCCAGGTTGATCCGAGTTACCAGGTTGGTCTGGGTTTTCGGATTGGTCTGGGTTACCAGGCTGGTCTGGGTTACCAGGTTGGTCTGGTTTGCCAGGTTGGTCTGGTTTGCCAGGTTGGTCTGGTTTGTCTGGTTTGTCTGGTTTATCCGGTTTGTCTGGTCTATCCGGCTTCTCTGGCTTCTCTGGTTTTTCCGGTTCGGGCTCTGGTTTTGGTTCTGGTTCAGGCTCTGGCTTCGGCTCTGGCTTTTCGGGCTCCGGTTCAGGTTTTGGCTCGGGTTCTGGTTCAGGCTTCGGCTCTGGCTTTTCGGGCTCCGGTTCAGGTTTTGGCTCAGGAGTTCCGCCACCACCGCCTCCACCACCGGAGGTCGCGTCATTTTCGACAGTGACCAACACATGGTCGCCAGCTACTTGGTTTCTTTTAATCTCGAATTCGATTGGCTTGCTGCTTTTTACATAACCAGCAGGTGCTTTCGTCTCGATAAACTCATATTTGCCCGGATTCAGTCCTTCGACAATCAGCTCTCCGTTGCCATCTGTTGTCAGCTTGGTAAACTCCTGACCGTTCATATCTTTGGCTACCTGACCATTTTCATCTCGGAGCGTAAATTCAGCTCCTTTGAGCTTATGATTTGGGTATCCCGTTCTTACTTTGGTCAGTTTCACAGACCCTGGGTTCAATCTGTTGGTCAACGTAAGAGAGGCAATGCCTTCCTCTGTCACTTCGAATTTCAGTGGTTCAGCAAGCTCATAATCAGCAAGGGCTTTTGTTTCCACGAGCTGGTAGAATCCTGCTTTCAGGTTTTCGAGGAGAAGGATACCGTTCTTATCCGTTGTGAGTCCACTTTGCAGTACTTTCCCGTCAGCATCTTGAAGCTCAAAGGTTACGCCAGGAAGTGGCTCTTTGGTGTAGTGGTCCACTTTCAACAATTGAACGGACCCGATATTTTTGGCGTTCTTTTTCGTAAGGGTTACAATTTCTGTCTGGTTGGAAGCGATTTTGAATGAAATCGGAGTCGCATCCAGCTTGTATCCCTTCGGAGCTTTCGTTTCGACTAGCTGATAGTTTCCTTCTGCCAGATCACCTTTGGAGACTTTTCCGTCAGGGCCGGTTGTCAGCTCAGCGATCGTTTCGAATGCTCCGCCTTTTTCAACCTTCAGATTGAAGACAGCGCCTTCCAGTGCTTTTCCAGCATTCTCCGCGTCAACTTTGGTTAACTCAAATCCTTGACGGAGCAGCTTGTTGTCGATGGTCATTTCGATTGTAACTGGAATAGCAGGGTCAGCACCTGCAGGAGCTTTTAACGTAATGTCTTTTCCGTTTCTGTACTCGTCTGCGATGACGTAGCCAACAGGAGCGGATAATTCTTTTAACTTGTACGCTTTAAATTTGTAGCCTTTGAAGGTAGCAATGCCATTTTCATCGGTCACGACTGTTTCTAGCAAGGTTTTCCCTGCCTTGTCGTACAGACCAAACGTGGCTCCTGACAATGCTTTTTTCGTATCTGCGTCTGTTTTAATGATTTTCAAGTCGCCTTTACCAGGCGTGCCGGCTCCGCCACCAGCTCCGGACAAGCTGACTTTGACACCTTCTTGCCCGTCTTTCCCTTTACCTACAACTGTTTTCCCTGCAAAAGAGGCTTCGTTTTTGATGACCTCTCCATGATCAGCATTGATAAAGGAGCGGTACTCCAGGATGTAGGCAGTGTGCAGGTCGTTTTTGAAAGTCAGTTTAAAGCTGTTGCCGACTACTTCTAATGTGTAGTCCTCAGAGGTCACTTCTTTTCCGATAGTCAGGGTACCGGATTCAGAGACGGTTGTCGTAAAGAGCTTGAAGGAGTCTTTCATCAGAATTTGATTGCTGGACAGCGTATCGGTCAATGCAGCACCTGCCGAAATGTACGACTGGCTCGGATTGATTTTTACTGTCCATGTTGCATACTCTGAATCTGCTCCTGTACCTTGTGCGCCTGTTTTGAGGACGTACTGCCCACCGTATGTCGGTCTGACGGTCGTCTTGCCTTTATAGAGTGGAGTGCCAGTTATGTCACTATCATGCATAGTGGCATTGTTTTCGTACACTTCTCCGACAGGCAGATCAGCCAAACTGGTTGTGTACGTAATGCGATAGGCCGAGTCGATCTCGCCAAGATGCAGCTCAAAACCGTTGGTTAATGGGTCGAATTTGATAGGAACAACTGGTCCTTCGACCACTTTCACACCGTCTGCTCCACCTGTAAGCAGCAACTTATGCACGCGTAACGAGTCCTTCACAAAAGTTTGTTCTCCGGTATAAAAATCCCGAATGATCGCGTTGTTAATCTTGTGAAGGTTATAGTTCACATCGATTGTCCACGTGATTTCTTTTGTGCGGGCGTCGTATTTACCTGTTTTGTTGCCGTTATTGCTGGTGTAGCTGTCTGGTTTAACAGTAGCGGATTTCGTGATAGGGTCTTGTGCTTTCCCATTTTCCTTCCAGTTCAGTTCAGCCTTGTTTTTGTACGCGGATGGACGATCCTTGGAAGTAGGATCGAACTTCGTCAGGTACGTAATCACAAGGGCTTTTGTAACTGGTTTGTGGAAGGTGATCTTGAATCCATCCTCGTACTTTGGATTCGGAGAGATGCTGTAGTCTTTGTCAGGACCTTCTTCCAAATCCTTTGTCCAATCGTTGATTTTTACTTTGTCAGGAAGAAGAGTCAGCCCTTGACCCGCATAACTGTCGGTAATGACGACTTCATCCATGACCTGATTGTCCTCGTTTAGACTCAGCGTCCATTCGATCGTTTTATTCAGGTAATCAACTTTTTCTTTTTTGGCGTTTTTCCAGAAGATTGCTTGCGTGATCTCTCTGGATGCATCTTTTTTGGTTCCGTCGTAGATCTCTACTTCATTTTTCACGAGGTAGCTGTCTTGGTGGACCCGATTTTTAGCTTTGGTTTGGTAGGTGATTTCGTAAGCAGCCGATACGTCATGATCAAACTCCAAGCGGAAGCCGGTAGCCGACTCGGTTACGTTGTACCCTGTGATGGCAGCCCCGTCTTTTGTTCCGTTTCCGTTGTCGTCGATGGTCATTTTATGAACGGTAAAAGAATTATTCACGAGCTCTTGATGACTGGTATCAAAGCGATCCTCGAGCCATGCATCACCTTGCTTGATCAGTTTTTCATTGTAGTTGTACTGAATAGCCCAGGTGATCGTCTGTTTGGTGTAATCATAGTCAATCGCTTTTTTGTTCAGAGGCTGGCTGAATCGGACAGGGACATTTGCGGAATCGATTAAATCCTTTGGAAGGTTCGTTCCTGTGACAGTGGCTTTATTCGTGTAGGTTGTATCTGTCGTACCGGTGACGTTGGTCTTGTACGTGACGCGATAAGCACCATCGATGTCGCCAAAGTTCATTTTGAACCCATTTCCTTCTGTCAATTTCTCAGGAGTGAAGGTAGTTACCTCAGCCTCTGGTTTAACAGAGCCATTCAACTGAACGTCTAATGGGAAGACCTTAATCGAGCTCATGTCGATATCCAGACCGCTTGGAAGCTCATCCGTAAAGACAGCGCCTTTAATCGGATTTTCACCTAAGTTAAAATCGACGGTCCAGTCGAGATAGCTAGGATTCATTCCCTTGTTTGCTTTTCCGTTCTTGTCGATTTCATTGTTGTTTTTGCCTTTGAAATGGACAGAAATCGGGGCGATGCCATCGAATTTGAAATCGATTTCCTGTCTCGTGCCGCCCTCAAACTTTTTCTCATCGAATTCCCGCCACACAAAGAATGTTCCGTCATTGATCTCAGCGCCATCATTGATGGCATCACTGAAAGTGAAGGTGACGGTGCCGTCCGTTGTCACTTCATAGGTGCCGTAGCCTCCGTTCAGATCTCCGGTCAAAACGCGATCGGTTCGAAACTTATCTGGGAGGGGGAAGGTAAAGGTGGCACCTTCTGAGTAAGGGTGCTTGGAAGGGATTTTCCAAGTGAAATCAACTTGAACACGGGAGCCCTGATCAGGGCGGATGTCTTCGATGTTGTTTCCGTCTTTGTCCTTCATGACTACGCTGGTGATGATGTTGTCTTTGATGATGTTGTCTTCAGGGTCTGGAACTGGTACCGGAACCTCTGGTAGAGGAACTGGTGGTTCAACAGGTGGCGTAGTCGGAGTTCCTGTACCCGGATCGGTAGGAGTCCCTGTGCCCGGATCGGTAGGAGTCCCTGTACCCGGATCGGTAGGGTTACCTGTACCCGGATCGGTAGGGTTACCTGTACCCGGATCGGTAGGGTTACCTGTGCCCGGATCAGTAGGGGTACCTGTACCCGGATCGGTAGGAGTCCCTGTGCCCGGATCAGTAGGGTTGCCCGTTCCCGGATCGGTAGGAGTCCCTGTGCCCGGATCAGTAGGGTTACCCGTTCCCGGCTCCCCACTATTCTCTACGACAACCTCACCTTGTGTTTGGGCATACGTGGTTGTCGTGAAACCGAAAAAGTTTTGGATGATGAGCAAAAGTGCCACCACAACGATCCAAGATTTCCTTTGCATATGCTCCTCCTGTACTAAATAAAACTAGCTCATTCCGTCTTTCAGTAGGACGTGTTAGGGCTGAGATGAAGTCGTTTGTTTCCATTCAGCTTGAACGATCAGTCTGTCCTTCGGATCCTTTGCTCCAACAGGGGTGCATGTGACTAAGGTGATCAATGGCTTCTTTTGATCCTCTAGAACTTCTACTTGTGTACGATCTACGATAAAGGCTTTCACGACAACGAATTGGTAGGTTGCCGTTTTCGTCTTGATCTCAATCTCATCGTTAGGTGCTAGTTCGTCCAAGCGATTGAATTGCTTACCGTGAGTAATCCCGCGATGACCTGCCAGTCCAACATTGTTCACGCCGAATTCCTTGTCTGGCTCGATCAGGCCAACACCTTTACTCAAGGCATGCTTGTCCGCGCCTTCAAAAATCATCATTTCCAGATCAATTTTGGGAATCCGAATCACGCCTCTGGCACCTTCCAACATAGCGAGCGGCTCTTGTATCTGAGGAGCTGGTGGGTCCTCAGATGTAGCTGTTTCTATTTGCTCGCTGACGTTGCTCAGTTGTTCGAACGCTTCGATGAGCTGTTCCTGCTTTTGTGCAGATACCGCCGTTTCCCATTGAGGATAGAAAAGGAGGAATAAGCCTGCCAGGATAAACCCGGCACTTAACAGCACTCGCACATTCTTCAACTCCCTTTTCGCACCGTTAACTCAATTCATCTTTCCCCCCTTGTCCCAATTTTTCGTTAACTATGTTCGGCAAGGGCATCCTTCGTTGTACAAGTCTTGCTAGTCGAGAACAACAGATTCACCCGCTGTTCCAATTGTGAAAAAATGCCTAGAGGTATCATAATCTTTCGAACTATACAATTTCTGAACATGAAAAAAGCCAGAGGAGAAAGAATCTCCTTTCTGGCTTTTTTGGTCTTCATTCTATGGTTAATAGGCGACGCTTTTCGAAACAAATCCAACTAAAGCCTTCCCGTTTGCATCAACGGTGGAGCCGTAATACCAATCTCCACGTTCACCGACTACTTGAACAAGTGCATCTTTGATAGCGTAGCCCCTGCCTAGACTTTCTGTGGAAGGGGTCGAGAAGAAGTAGCCTTTCTCTCCTTGGATCTTGACAGTCTTAGGAGTAATCGGTGTATACGAGGTGACCACTGTTTTGGAAATGTAGCCTTGATCCATGGCAATAAATTCCGGCTGTGTACCGGATGCTTTGATTTCAAAGCCATACCAAAGGGTTGCAGCAACGTCAGAATCAAGGGATGGAGCAGAATAAACGGTAGCATTGTCTACAGCTACAATTGTTTTCGAAGGGAGTGTTTTTGGTTGTGTACGGGGGGCCGCTGGTTTTGGAGGGGCCGATTTTTTCACTTGGCTGTTGGAAGAACCACCGCCACCGTTGTGATAGTGATATTCCCCATATTGTAATCCCCATTTTTCACAGTTTGTTCTACAGGTGTGTCCACCATTTGCATCTGTTCTGCCTGGATGCGCCTCAATTATTTGAACAGGGAAAAAAGCAAAGCAAAGAATGAGTGCGAGTACAGAAGTAATCTTTTTCATAGACAACCTCCTAAGGATTCGCTTTCGCCCGCAACAGATTCAACCCCATCCCGATAAAAACAATCCCCGTCAGCTTGTTGAGAATGACAGAGAACTTCTGATTATTACGCAATTTTTGCGTAGCGAAGGAAGCAAACAGGGCGAGGAGACTACACCAGATGCCACCCGTAACGGTAAAAGTAAGGCCGAGAATAAGGAAAGGGAGGGGTCCGGCTTCCGTCGCGCTAACAAATTGCGGGAGGAAGGCGATAAAAAACAGGGCGACCTTTGGATTCGTGACACTCGTCAGGATCGCTTGCAGATAGACCTTTTCACCCTTTAGCTTCTTGGAATCGGCTGCGTCAAAAGCTGGTGATTCCTTCGTCATGAGCATGCGAATGCCCAAATAAACGAGATAGGCGACTCCCAATATTTTGACGATGTTAAAAAGCACGATGGATTGCGCCAAAAGGAGCGACAAGCCGAAAGCAGCCAAGAGCGTGTGAATGAGTGAGCCTGTCAAAATGCCGAGAACCGAAAGAATACCTGCCTGTTTTCCTTGCGAAATGCTGCGGGTGATGATGTACATTGTGTCTGAGCCGGGTATCAGGTTCAGCATGATTGCGGTCATCAGAAATGCTTCATAATGAACGATTCCAAACATCTCTTCTCACTCCTCATCTGTCTATAAAACAACAATAAATTATAGAATAATCAGACACCTGGCGCAATGCGAAAAATGAGGAAAAGCTCCTGACGCAGATCAAGGGTGTGTGCCATGATCGCGAGAGGAGCCCCTTATTCAAGCGGACTGATTACGGCGTTGATTCGGTAGCGCGTATCCAGCCTTCTTTTCCGTCAAACACAATCTGGTACCAGCCATTCAGATCTGCGATGACTTGGAAGGAACCATCTGCTGCTACCTGACCGATCTTCTCATATTCTTCACCCGGACCTGCAAAAACATCGGTTTTTTGAGTGGCAGGGGAAGGTTGATCCGTCGCTTCTGTTGAGCTGTCAGCAGGGGAAGGAGCTTCTCCTGACCCAGTTCCCTCGGTCGTTTCTTCGGAGCTCTCCTCCAAGTCAGCCAGCTTTTCGATGTAAGCCAAGCCATTGTCCTCGAGCTTGAACAAAGCGATTTCGTTTTCCCCTTTCCCCACCGCATTTTTTAGGATCACATGCTCGGAGTCTTCTACGCTGAATTCATCTGCCTCGACCGAAAAGCGCTTCTCGAGTGACTCTTTTGTCAAATTCGGAGAGAGTGCCGCGTAGGCGTTAGCACGCTCCTTGCCGGAAGCACTTACGATAATCACAGGCTTTTCTTTACTTCCGAGCTTATCGTCGATCTTAGCCTTTGCCGTTTTTAAGTCGACATCCAGTGACTGATCCAGATAGAGGACCGAGTCATTCGGCATTTTCGCTGCGAAGTAAAGACGATGATCTGCCTCAGAGAGTCCAAATGCGTAAAGCTTTGCTCCCCAGCGATCTGTGCCGGAGAGTGTGTCGGTGAAGGTCCTGTCCGGATATCTCAATTGCAATAAACGTGCTGGATCGTATTCCAACCAGAGTTTATTCAGATCGGACAGAAGTGTAGCCGTATCCTGGAGCGGATTCAACTGTTCGTATAATTCACGCGCTTTGGTGAACTCAAACGACTTGATGTATTGTTCTGCCTGCTTGAGCTTGCCTTCCAGATAGCGGGTGATCGAATCGAGAACAGGTGAATCACTGGAAAGTACATCCTCGATTTTGCGATAGGCGGCTGCTATGTCAACGAAGGCACTCAAATCCTTTGAACGAATGACTTCCTTGATTTCAGCTAGTGCATACTTTTCCAACTGACCCACTAACCAATCTGTCTCGATACCCAGCTTTTCGTAATGGCGTATGCTTGTAGCCGTTTTGGTGATGACTTCTTCAAAAGGAGCAGAAGCGATTAATTTCCGCAGCTTCGTCTTTTCATAGTTTTGGAACAAGGCCGTGAGTTCAGCCTGCTTCTTCTTTTTGCCGCCGTAGTATTCATCTGGAACGGCAAGGAGTGTTTCGATGAAAGATTCGTCCTGGTAGTTTTCCTTTTCGAGATTCGATTGTGCCTGAGCCTTCGCTGTTTGCAAGGCATTCAAGTAATAATCGGAAAAGCTCTTATCCATACCCAAGCGAGCGGACAATTGCTGGAAAAACATTGCTGGTACGTCCTTTTGATTCTGGTAATTCTTTTTGACAGCTTGATATTGTTCATAGACCGCACCGATTTCTGCGACCTTCTTTTCCAAAATGGCCGCCCGCGATTGCTGTTGAAGCCCATCCAGCTCAGTACGGATCGAAGCCAGTTGGAGCATGATAGAGTTCCATTCGTCATCCCCGTAGGACAGGACGGCCATATCATGCGCACGAGAAAAGGTTTCCTCGGCTTGCAGCAGGTTCTTTTGTTCATAAAACGCCTTTGCTTGTTTATACAACGTAATCTGCTTGTACCCGAATCCGAGCTTGAACAGAACAGCGATCAAACCCAAGGCAAAGAGTCCGAGAAAAATATTACGGACCCACAGGGACCTATGATAGGGAGAGGTAGGCAACATAAAAGGCTCCTCCTTCACAGTAAGCCTTTGAAATCCGGGTCAAACGCGTAATGCGTATCCACCCTGTTTTTGGTAGAATGATATAGTTGTTCCCAGCCTTCATCCTTATGGGTTTGTACCATTTTTGCCAATCGCAGAAGGCGCTCGCGAGGCAAAAAATCGATGAATTCGATAATCAGATCCTGATACTCGTCCACATAAGACTTCATGCGGAGCGCCGCACCTGCCACTTGACCGATGAGCTGATCCCCATTTTCCAGCAACAATATTTGATTTTTATAACGTCTAACATAGGTAAGCACGGATTTTTTGACGAGTGAAGGCTGGACCTTGATGACCTCGCGCACATATTCCATGAAGTCCTTGTCGTACATAGACGGGATGAGCGTTTCGAGCTCTAGCTCCATGTCTTTGCGCAGGACGTAATGATTGAGGAACATGATTTTGCGTATCTTGATCGTATCGGAATCGACGAAATGCCCGATCTCTCTCGTTTTTTCATAAGCTTCCTTGAGATGTCCTTCTTTGACGTCGTTGCCCACTTCCTCCAAATGACGGAGGAGTGACTTCTTGAGCGTCTCCATTTCCCGTGTTAAAAAGTGTTGGAATTGTACGTCTCTTTCATAAGTACCGTATTTTTTCTGTATCACGAAAAACAAGACGAACAACACACAGCCAGTACCACCTGCGAGAGCCAATTGCAAAAGGGTATCCGCAGAAAGGAGAGCTAGACAGACGAACAAGCCCAAGAGCAAAAAGCGCGTCTGCACATAGCGGCGTGTCACCGTATGGGATACCTGGCGGATCGGTGTGTAGGCTCTCCCGCAACTCTCGCAATGCGTTTCCCACAGGACATGGTACGTATGGCATCGCGTGCACGCTTGGATTCTTTCATACGTATGAGTGGTTTTACGGGTTTTGCGAAAGTGGACGCCGATTCGTTTTCTCATGGTGAATCCCTCTTCTCATTCAGTAAGGCATGAAGATGCTGATCGATTTCGGCGTTGGAGAGATTGCGCCGTTTCAGTCGTAGCAGCTTGAGAAATCGGACCGCTAGCAGCAAAAAAGCCGCAAACAAAAGAAAGTAAGTTAACATAAAATTTCTCCTAACGAAGTTGTCGAAATCTGTAACAAAGAATCATGTCGTATCGTATTACGAGTAAGGGGCAATCATTCTAGTACTTTTTTATCATCTGTCTTCTACTTCTTGAAATAGTGTCATAGTCTTACTTTCTTTGCAACACTTCACAAATTCTTTGTAACGAACAAGAAAAGGAGCTCTTATGCAAATAATACGATTCCGAATGTTATATCGATACGTAGCATGTCTTGCCCTGCTCTTGGTCAGTGTCCTCTCTGGTACACACCCAGGTTTTGCGCAAACGAGCGGAAACAATATGGACGCTGTCCTGGTCGTGGACGTCAGCAACTCCATGACCCAGAGCGATAAGAACAAAGTCAGCAACGAAGCAATGAAAATGTTCGTCGACATGACGTCGATCCAAGCGAACAAGGTTGGTGTTGTCGCCTATACCGACAAGATCGAGCGGGAAAAAGCACTGCTTGAGATTAATTCCGAAGAAGACAAGAACGATATCAAAGCCTTCATCGACAGCTTGCAAAAAGGAGCCTACACCGATATCGCTGTTGGGGTAACGGAAGCAGTAAAAATCCTTGATGCGGGACGCAATCCAAACAATGCGCCGATCATCGTGCTGCTGGCAGACGGAAACAACTATTTGAACAAAGCATCAAGCCGTACCCAAGCAAAGTCTGATCAAGAGCTGCAGCAAGCAGTGAAAGAGGCCAAAGACAAAGGCTATCCGGTCTACACGATTGGCTTGAACGCAGACGGTCAGCTTAACCGCACGACATTACAGCAGATTGCTGCGGAGACAAATGGTAAATTTTTTGAAACGAGTACAGCGGACAAGCTCCCGCAAATCTTGAGCGAAATCTTTGCGAATCACCTGAAGCTGAAGGTTGTCCCGGTTAAAAGCTTCGTCGCAAACGGCCAAGCTCAGGAGATTCCGATCCCCATCCCGAATGGCAGCGTCATGGAAGCCAACATCTCGATCATGTCGCAAAAAGCAGTGGAAGTGAAGCTGTATGACCCAGCAGGCAAGGAAGTACAAATCCCTTCCAACCAGGTCAGACTGTCGAAGTCCAATGCGTACACGATGATCAAGCTGGTCAAGCCACAGCAGGGCGACTGGAAGCTACTGATAAAAGGTGTCCCGAAAGAAAAAATCGATATTAACCTCATCTTCAACTACGATCTGCAATTGGAGATGGAGCCAGTCACAGCGAAGAGCTTCAAGGCTGGCGATGTCGTACCGATCAAGGCTGCTCTTGTTTCAAACGGACAAAAGGTAGCGAGTCCTGATCTGTACAAGCAAATGAAGGCGACACTGATCGTCAATGACAAGACGGACAATAAGACAAACGAGGTCATCCTGAACAATACGGGCAGCGGGTTCGAAGGCAGCTTCACAATCCCGGCAGACCATACCTACGAAATAAAAGTCAAGGCAGAAGACACCAGCTTTTACCGGGAGACAAAGCCGCTCCTTGTAGATGCTGCGAAAACGGCAGGCTCTGGAACGAGCAAGCCGAGCACAACCACTGATCCTGCGGCAGAATCGAAACCATTTCCATGGCTGACCGTAGTAGGAGGTATCTTGGTTCTCCTCCTGTTGATCGGTGCTGGATTGTACGCACTGTCGATCTATCGCAAGGCGAACAAGGGCTTCGCGGGCCAAATCGCCATCGAGATCGTGGATGAGGATACAGGCGAAAAGTCCAATCCGCAGTACAAGAAACTGAACGCGTTCAAAGGAAAAGTAAAGCTGCACCAGCTCATGCAGCTCGCCCCTGAGTTTGCGGAGACAGAGAAGGTCATCTTTTTACCAGGGAAAAACGATACGCTGATCATCGAAAACCGTTCGAGCTGCCGAATCGAAAAGGCAGGACGTGTCCTCGATGCAAGCAAAGGCAAAGAGCTGAAGAAAAACGATCGCATCAAAATTTCGTTAACGAATGTGAACAAGTCCTTATATGTAGATTACATCGTCTAGGAGTGAGTCGAATATGAAAGCAGTTGTGAGAGAACACATTCAACAATTGGACGTATCCCTCGGCGGGGGAATCGTCAGTGACAAGATTCGTGTAGATACCATTGATAACCCGATGCTCGTCATCGGTCTAGGCGGTACAGGAATTGATGCGCTTTTGCGCCTGAAATACCAAGTGAACAGACGCTTCAAGCTGCCGGTAGATCAGCTTTCCAAGAAGCGCAAGGAAAAGCCGGACAATATTGAATTCATCGCGTTTGAAACGAATGAGCATGACCGCAACAAAAAGTACAAAGGCATCGGACTCGACCCAGTGACGGAGTTCGTACTCCTGTCCAATCCTGAGATCGGCGGTGTGTTGCAGAATCGCAGCATTCTGGAGCCGTACATCACGGACTGGCTCTCACCAGAGCTGACAATTACAGACGGAATCAGCGGCGCATCCGGTGTACGCCAGGCAGGGCGACTTCTCCTCTTTACGAAAATTACGCAAGTCGTCCAAACCATTGAGAAAAAGGTCAAGATGCTGTGTGAGGGCACGAACAAAAAGCTGACTGTATTCCTCTTGAGTGGTTTGTCTGGGGGAACGGGGAGTGGTTGCTTCCTCGACATCGCCTATATCGTTCGCGGCATTTTGGAGCGCGACTTCGGAAGTGCGGGAGTAGACAAGGTGAATACGCTGGGCTACCTGTTCACGCCTGACGTCAACCTGTCGAATAAGAGTCTCAGCTCGCACACACGTGACTACATCATGAAAAATGGTTATGCGGCTTTAAAAGAGCTGGACTACTGGATGAATGCGGACGAGCGAAGCGAGCGTTTCCGCCAGCAATACGGCAACGTGCTCACCGTACAATCGCCGATGCCGCCATTCAACCTGTGCCATTTGATTTCTGCGACCAATCTGGAAGGCAAAGCATTGGAAAACGCGTACGATTACTGCATGAACGTGACCGCGGAAAACATTACGAACTTCATGGCGAGCGAAGAAAAGCGCTCGGGTGAAGAGTTTGCAATCCACGACTATATCAGCAACATCCGTACGAACATCAATCAGATGCCAAAAGCGTACGCAGCCAACTATCAGTACAACGTCATCGGTGCTTCCTCTGCTGTCTTGCCGATCGAAGAGATGACAACGTACCTAGCATATCGCTTGTTTAAAAAGATGGAAAAAATGTTCACGGTAGCACCAACGCAAGAAGATACAGAGAAATTCGCCCGCAAGCTCGGAATCGACATCGACTCGATTTCCCGCAAGTTCGAGGAGCGCGTTCCTGAACCGTTGCCAGGCTATGAAAACAGCGAGCGTTTGAACTACAGCAACGTTATTACCCAACAAGTCGTGAGCATCGACCACGAGCTGGAACAAGGCTATCTTGCCAAAGCGCGCGAAGCGTACATCAAGTCCAAAAAGCAGATGCCAGGCGACATGATCTCTGTTTTTGGCGAAATGATCACGCGTGTATTCCTGCACCCGCAGCAAGGACCATTCTATGCGTCCCGTTTGATTCATTCGGACAAAGGCTACTGCCTGATGAAAATGATCCTTTCCTACATCGAGAGCCTCAAGGCGAATTTGGAGAGCTTCCCGCCTGAGATCGAGGGTGCGCGCGAAAATGCGAACGAAAAACTGGGTGATGCCCGCAGTGCTTTCATCTCCAAGGAGAAGAAGAAAAACAGCTATATCGAAGCGAAGATCAACGAATACCAGCTCCTGGCTGATCAGGAAAAGCTGGAACAAATGATCGAATTCTACGAAGAGCTGCACCGTTTGTTGAATGCAGAAAACAACCGCATTTATAACGTATTTACTGAGATTTTGAACGCACTCAATCAGATTTTCGAGCAAAACGGCGACATCCTGATCAACGGTGGAGAAGAGAGCGACCGCACTGGCAACAAAACGTACTACTGGAACATTGTCAGTGTGCCGGATATCTCCAAGGTCGTCAGCAACATCCTGGAGCAAAAAGATGCAGATGACATGATCCGCGATTTCACCAGCGAGCTGCTGCGACACTCCGATCAGTGGGTCAAAGAGCAGGAGCTGGATATCGTCAGCTCGATTTCCGAATTCCTCTCGGAGAAGTTCGGTGAGGTAATCACCAAGTCGATGGAAGAATTCCTCGTGATCAAATACGGCCAGGACGAGACACTCGACCGCATCGTAGAGCGCAAGATTGCGAGCAAGCTGGATGAAGAAGCGATTCCGGTCTTCCATCTGAGCAACAATCTCGGCAATATGCATTTCCCTTCCTGGGGCTTTGTATCCGTGCCACTGAAAGCACCATCGATCTTGAAGGGGATTAAAAACTATCAAAATACAGCGATTAGTGGATCGCGCTTCACCGTCAAAGAAAGCGAAGTCAAAAACCGCATCTTCTGGCTGAATACGAAAAACGGTGTTCCACTGTTCGCTTACACACCGTTGAAGGTCTACGAGGAAAGCTACGAACGTACAATTCTGGACAGAGAGGGTATTGGACGCCACCTCGTTCAAACGGAAAAGAACAACTGGGCGTACCTCCCATCCCCTATTCCGGAAAAATCGTGGGGAGATACGTACCAAAACGGGCGGATCAAAGCGTATAACGCCAAAGTACGCGAACTGTTTGACCGTGCTGTGCGCTACGGAGCCATCCGCGAAAAAGGCAGTGACAGCCAGACCAGCAACCGTTATGAATCCATCGTGACGAAGCCGTTCTCGCTTGCCGCCTTCCTGGCGAAGCACCAAGCGCAAGGAGACGCGACCAAGCTGAGCCCTGGCGAGATCAAGCGTGCATTGGTTGAGCTCAAAGGCTTCATGAAAGAGGGTCTGGAGCAAGAATTTACGCGTGACGTGTTCGGCAGTATCAATGAAGAGATGGCAAAAGAAAACCTGATTCGCTATCCGGAGCAGATTCGTCTGATCGAACAAGAAGTGCGCAAATACGAAGAAATCGAGGCCAAAATCCAGGAGCTGGAGCAGATCGTGGGTGCCATCAAGGACGAAGAAGAGCTGGTGACCCGATTCATCGAAGCCCTTTACACAGGCACCATCTGCAAGCGCGGTGCGCTGTACGTCTACGACAAGGATGAGGAAGAAGATGCGTGGGAGCCATTCATCAACCTGATGAAGGTCAACAAGCACTTCGAATTCGCTATCTATGAAAAATTCCGCGCATTGGATCACAAGAGCATGGCAACCATCCAGCGCAAGGCTGCAAAACGCAGTGACGCGATGACTTCCGCAGAGGATACGCAGCAGTTGCTGGCAAAACTCGAAGAAATCGCAACTGCTTTCCAAGAAGCGAAAAACGATCTGGAATACGATCGCGACGAATACGTAAACGGTGAAGAGCTGTTCCAGTTCTACAAAAAGGTTTGGTCAAAAGTAAACGATATGCGCAAGACGCTGCAATAAACAATGAGGATCGTTTGATAACCGAGGAGGAAGCATGAGGGATTTGATCGGAGAGTTCGCGACCCAATACGTTACGGAATTGGAAAGACAACTGGATAGCGGAAACGGACAGCGAAGCATTCAAAACCCCGTGCTCTTCCTTTTTCTCGGGGATAAGAGCGTAGAGGCACTGCAAGCTGTTCGTGCCCACAACGAACGCAGTTGGCAAAATGGTCACGGTGTTCTTTATGTCCATGCGTATCAGGACAAAACGTGGGAGCATCCGCAAGTAATTGGCTGCCGCTTGCCACAGGCAGATGACGACAAGAAAAAGATGCGTACCTCGATCCACGAGCGTTTTTTACTCGATGAAGCTGTCACCATGGAACTGAACAAGGTAATGAAGCTGGCAAGCGTACGTGTAGCGGAAATGGGCAAGTTGTTCACTGCTTTTCAGCAAGTCAATATTGCCGTCGTGGCAAGGGCGGATGACCCTGCCACGATCCTTTTGCCAGAGCTGACGCTGCTACTCAAGAGCTACCTCAATGAGCTGTTTAAAAACGTATCAGTCGACCTGTACGTCTTGCTCCAAGAAAAGAACAACGGGGAAGCATTCGGGTTCTCCACAGCCCTCTCGGTCAGCTTTTTGGAAGAGGTCAATCGTTATCAGCGGAGCGACTACAGCTATCGAGCGAATCTTTTGGTAACAGAGGATCTCGTGAAGCTACCTGTGGAGCATGTGAACGCGCCGTTGTTTTCGCTGGCGTACCTATTGAGTGACAAGACAGAGCATGGCTTGTTTATCGAAGGCGGCATGCAGGAAAATTACGAGCTGATCAGCAAGCTGGTGCTCTTGAACAACAAAAAGGTAGAGCCGGAGTTCCATGAAAGCAATGACGGTTATAACAAGCTGCAATTTATGCGCAGCATCTCGGTTGAACACGGGCAGACCAAGTTCGCGTCTGCTGGCCTTTCCAAAGTAAAGCGACCGACTCATGCGATTGCACTGACGGTGCTGTCCGCAGTATTTGACCGCTATTGGGAGCGACTCCAGGACGGCGAGGTTTTGCCGAAAACAAAAGCGAGAGAGAAGCTCGGATTGACTGCGCATGATTTGCAGCGAAAATTGGCTGGCATTCTTCCTGAGGATCACATCTTGGATGAAATGACTGGGCTCATGACCTCTGGCATCAGCTACAGCGAGCTTTGCAATATGAATATGCGCGAAGCAGAGCTGGCTTTGTTTGACGGCAGCAGCCAAGCCTTTTTTGAGGCGAATGTCGTTTCTGGGGCGCGTAAACGTCTGGAGCACATGCTGTCTCAGGAGTCCTTGGCTGATTTGATTCAGAAAAATGTCATCGAGGATGAACGGCTTGGGCTGTATGCGGCTTACTATCTCACAGCCGAACACGCCAATGGAGCAAACCTGCTGGATGAGCTGCGCACAGGCATTCGCGAGACATCTCGACAAATTGAACAGATGAAAGCCGAGCTGGTCGATCTCTACCAAGAGCGGGTGGATCGGCAGGACATTCGCGTAGGAGGGTTTTTCACACGGGATAAGGAGCGTGTGCGGACCTTCATTCGCCATTTGCTGGACGCTGTTTATGGCAAAAAGCTGGAGCTGCTGGATTGGGAGATGATGCTCTCTATCCTTGTGAGCTATGAGAAACAGGCAGAGCAGATTCACCGGCAGTTAGGTGAGCAAGTCGAGCAGTTGGAAGCCTTGCATAAGCAACTGCGGGAAATCGCCCAGACGAGCGTTCGGGAAGCGACTGATTACTTGGGCAAAAACGTGGACGAATATTACGAATCGGTCGTCCATGAAACGATTCGGTCATTGGAAGCTTCACGCGGCAGTGATTTTTACATGGAACAACGGTATATTGGCAGCGGCGCTCTGCTCAGCGGGAATCGACTCGCCGGACTCGTGGAGAGGCTGTGTCAGTTTTGCCGGAACGAGATTCTCACTCGTGCGCCATTTGCTTTATCTTTTGAGGCGGAGCTGCTGGCTCGTGCCAACGTCGGGGCTGCTTATGATAACCGAACCGTGCTGACGAAGGAGGATTTATTCCTCGATCTGGCATTGGTGCTGGAAGAGCGGGCAGCGGTTCACATCGAAGTGTTCCATTTCTTGCAAAAGCATCGCTATGAGGAGAAGTACTTGTTTGCCGATATTCACAACGACTTCGTCCAGTATGCGCTGCACAAGGATGAGAACACACGAACATACAAGCTGGGCTGCATCCACGAGGAACAAAAAAGCGGGATAGAAAAAATGAACCTGATGGGTGGATTCGGCATGGAAGAGTTGATGTTTTACCGCAATAACAAGAAATACCATGCTTCCTATGAGGATAGCGGGTTTGTCTTTCGCCGCGTGGGAGGAGATGAGTCGTCATGAATCAGAGAAGGGTAAGCTTACTCATGCTGGTGTGTAGTCTGGTAGGTGGCGTGATCGGATTTTTAGTCGGGGAAGTCATGCTCGGCAAGCTGTCCGGAGAAATACCGCAATGGTTGTTAATGGGACTTTATTTTGGTCAATATGCTTTTTTCGTAGGATTGATGTGCCTCATTGCGGAAATGATCTCGCCACGACTGAATGGAATCGGCTGGAAGCAGCGCTATCTGGGCTTTTCCTGGAAAATGCTCGTGCCCAGCACATTTTTGATGGTGGGCGTAGCGGCGCTCTTGCTTCAGCTGCTGTACGGGTCATCGTTTCAACAGGCCAGTGGTGCCAACAATATTGTCATGGTTCTGGATACGTCAGGCAGCATGCAGTCGTCTGACCCGGATAACCAATTGTTCAAAGCAGCAGCCGACATGGTGCAGCGCATGGATAGTGATATGAAAATAGCAGTGGTCACGTTTCACGATCAAACGAACGTGCTGCAACCCCTCACCGAGCTGAGTAGCCAGTCCGTGAAGGATGAGGTTGTGAAGAAGCTACTCCAATTTCCGCGCACGGATGGAGGCACCCGGATCGACTTGGCACTGCAAGCGGGGCTGGACCAGCTCCAAGCCAATCAAATGGCGAACAGTACCGTAGTGCTGATGTCAGATGGCTATAGTGATCTGGATGTCCCTGCCGCCCTTGCGCCCTACAAGCAAAACCACGTGATTGTCCATACGGTAGGCATGAGCCAAATCGATGCAGACGGAACGGCGCTGCTTCAAAAGATTGCTGCTGAGACTGGCGGTAGCTACTTCAATGTTGAACACGCTGACCAAATGACAGGAATCTTTGGTCAGATTTACGATATGAGCCGAACAGACCGCAATATTGTTTCCGAGCGGACTGGAGCGACAGAAGATAGCATGTTTTACGCCATTACCCGTGTAGTCAGTGTTCTGATCCTCGGTGCTTTGCTCGGCTTGGGGCTGGGTCTGATTTTTGACAATCGCCATCTGGCCAAAAGCTTCACGATTGGCGGGGCGGTATCAGGACTGTTAGCTGGACTCGTTTTGGAAATGGGTCTGTCGTCGATCGACTTGTTCGATATGGTGGTACGTTTGCTGGCGTGCTCCTTGCTCGCGGTCATCCTGACGTTGTTCACTCTCTTTGTGCCAGCTTCTACGAGTGGCGGATCGTCTTTTGCAAAGCGCAGACTGAACAACAGACAAAACCCTCGCGCGTTGGACGCCGGGAACCAAAGCAGCAAGCGGTTTGAGTAAAGGGAGCATGATGAAACATGATTAATCGGGAGGAAACAACAGAAATCTTCATCAAGGACGTCACCTGCCAGCATCAAGGGAGCGAATACGTGCTCAATTGGCATTGGGCGCAGGATATTCCGTGCGTGTACGTGCACAAGTCGCAGTTTGGCGCCCCTTTTGACATAAGCGAGCTGGATGATCGTCAGTTCAAGCTGTATACCCGAGAGGAATACAAAGTCCACAAAGGGCTACGGGAAAAAACAGACGGCATCGGCAGGTACACATACCGCATCTTTCCTTGCCGATTGGAAAATGGCAAGCCACTACTGCTCATGCCAGACGGGGATGCCCATGTGATCCACGTCAGCACAGGAAAGGCCAAAATCTACTACTCGTTCAAACGGGGCGGAAGCTGGTTCAGTAAGTATCAATCGTTGCAGATTCGCATTTTTTCAGAGATTCCGATCGAGCGGGACGTACTCTGCTACGTAAAAAAAGAAGGCTCTCCTCCCGCCCACAAGGATGACGGTACCCGATACAATTTCATTCGTGATCTCGAGCCCGGTGTCAATCTGATGCCGGAGATCGAGGTCAGGAAAAAAGACGTCGTCCGCCTGTTTTTTACGGACGGGAAAAAATACGGAGAAATGTACGAACTGATTCCTGAATAGGAGGGGATGCGTCATGCTGTCGTTTTTGAAAAACATGTTTGAGAAGAAGCCGCAGATCAAGGAACGGCTTCCTTTTTACGATATTGTCTGCCCGTACTGCTTCGCGAAATACGGACCGGACCAAGTTGTCTTTCGTGCCACGCATTATCGCCAGGACGACGAAGACTACGCGTTGCAGGAGGATGAGATTCTCAATGCGTATCGGGATAAATTCGGACTGGATGCCATCGATGAGCTAGAAGCGGTGATCGATCCGGAATCCATCCCGTCGGAAAACCATTTGTACGTCGATAACGTCCTTGCAGGTGTGACTGACCGGTATGGCATGGTTTCCAAGCGCAGACTGTGCCCGAAATGCCACAACGAGCTGCCGATTACGGCAGGGAAAGCGCCGAGCAACATTATTTCGATTGTCGGGGCGTCTCAGGTCGGTAAGTCCGTGTACATGACCTCACTGATCCATACCTTGCAAAACACGACAGCGAATCACTTTGATGCCGCGTGTATGCCGCTCAATGCGCAGATTAGCCGCAAGTTTCGAGAGAACTATGAGGCACCCTTGTTTGAGCGCGGACAGCTGCTTGATTCCACGCAAAAAGAAAAGCGTCAGGAGCCATTCATCTTCCAATTCATTTTCAAGGATAGCGACAAGGCACCATTGATCCTTGTGTTTTTCGACGTAGCAGGCGAGGGAATGGTCGACCGCGAGTATTTGGAGCTGTATGCGGCGCATGTGAAAAACTCGTCTGGCATTCTGTTCCTGGTCGATCCGCTGCAAATCAAAACCATTCGCGATCGGGTCATGCTGCAAGCTGGGGATGAGCCAGGGGAATTCACGGCAAGGTACGACGAGCCGCGTGAGGTTGTCATTACGCTGTTTGAGAATTTCATCGGCTATCAGGAGCAGAGCAAAACCCATATTCCGACCGCTGTCGTGTTGACGAAGAGCGACATGCTGCATCTGATCAAAGAAGACGATGGTGAATACATCAAGTCCAACAGCAATGTTTTCCGCAATTTTGTCCATGAACAATATTTAAATACGGCTGAATTTGAGAACATCGATGGAGAAATCCGCCGATTCATTGAAAAGGTAGATAGACCGTTTAAAGACGCGTTGGATGTTTACTTTACGAATACGGCCTATTTCGCTGTATCTGCGCTGGGGAGCAATCCAGTCAATCAAAGGGTAAGTGGTGTCGTGACGCCGATTCGCGTCGACGAACCGTTTATTTGGTTGATGCACCAGCTTGATTACATCGAGGGGAGGGAGCGGTAGTGAGCAACCGTCAGCCCATTTTGCAGCAGTACTACACCCGCGGGCGACAAGGGGTTTTCCGTTCGAACGAAGGATACGATACTGTCGCCAAAACGCCAGGGCTGGATAACCAATTCATCAAGAAGACGCTCCATCCGTTTTGCGTGTACGATGCGCCGCGACAGCTTCAAGAGCGGGCGGAAAGCAATCTGTCTCTCTTTCCGGAGGCGCTTGTTAGCTTCCAAGCCGAATCAGGAGAGATGGTTCTCGGTAGAAGTGTATTTGTCGGAGCGGACTTTACTGGGCAGCGCAATACATTTTTCAGCCACAACTATGTCATTCCGGTAGAGCGTCGAGATGAGTTTATCAAGAATCCGAGCAAGATCTTCGGAGTCCGTACTTTTGCAGATCGTCACGACGATGCAGCGGGTAAGGAGCTTCCTACCGTCGATGACATCCCTTCAGAAAAAGGCTTGCCGCAAGACCGAAAACAGCTACTCGGACAGTTGGGTGTCGATGAGCGTTTATTCAAACAGCTCCTCTTTGCGGTGATGTCCTCGCTCGCAGCGAAAAAGAAGGTGTTCATCAGCCTAGATGTGGATATTAGTGCCTCATCCAAGAGTGCTGCTCACTTGTTGGAGATTTTGTACAGTTGTCTGCCTTATGAGATGCGCAGACATTTTGGTTTTCTCACTTTTAGCAACGAGCCACAGAGCAAGAAGCATATCCACGTCACGTTTGTGGAAAAAGGAAGCCTACGCCCAGGCGGGGGGCACAGCGACAAAGACTTTTTGTTTGACTTCTCCCTTGGTCGCGTTCAAAACGTCGATTTGCAGGACGGAGGACACGAATACCTCGACTTTGCCTGGGAGTATGTCAATGAGCCACGGCTTCTGGATGCCTTCCACGATTTTTGTGAGGATGTGCTGGCTGGAGCAGACCATGCACTAGCCTTGAACCTTCGCACGTACTATGAGCTGTGCGCACTGTATTTAATTGAAAAGGGACGAACGTCCGTGTATGAGAGCAAGCGGGCGGGCGTTTGGCAGGCATTGAACAGCTATTTGGGGCACAGTAGCTTGACCCGCAAGAAACGGCTGATCGAGCTTCAGGAAATGCTGATGCGGATCGAAATAGAGGCGCTTTCGTCCAAACGGCTGCCCGACGGCGAGACGATTAAGCAAATAATTGAATCCTACCGGGTCACCAAGCAGGAACGCCTGCAAATGGATTTGATCCGCTTCCTGATGGACGTGTTGATGAAGGCCAAGACCGCAAGACAGAGTAGCTACGTGGCAGAGGTGTACAAGCATTTGTCCAGCAACCGGGAGCTGTTTGGCTTCATGATGCGGACGATTTTCGGCTATCCGCAGTTGGTGAAGCCGCTTTTTGAGGATTATATGACTGAGCGGGTATCCGCCGTGACCAGCTTGGACCAGATGCTAAAGGAAATCCGGTTTTGGTCAGAAACAGAACCGCAAGCGATACGCAATGCCGTCTTTATTGCTACGACAACAGAAAAAGTATTGCGTCTCTTTGCAAGGGAACGTCAAAAGCTAGCTGCCGCCATTACCATCCACCAGTTCTTTGAAAACATCGATGGGGCACGTGGCTATGCCGATGAGCTGTTGGATGAGCTGGACAAGTCCTTGATGAAGCTCGTCGCGCTAGACACGCTATCCAAGGATGATTTCCAGGTTCTCATCGCCCTCTTAGAGGAGAAGCCACAGAGCTTTTTCGGAACGCTGGATATGGAGAGTCGCCACAAGCAAGAAATGCTCATGAATCTGGCGAAGCTGCATGAAGAGAGAAGCACGACACATCCGGCAGAGTTTTTCCGAAAATGGGATCGGGAAGCGATTTCTGTGCAACAAAGAATGATCCAGAATATGTTGAGTAAACCACTCCATGCAGACGAGTTCCCACAGGTCCCACTGGTCTTTTACAGGGAAGATCATTTTGGTCAGGAAGGATTCCAGTTTGCAGAATTGCTAGGATATGTTCAGCAAAATGGTGGGGAAGCCGTTACATTGTCTTTTATCCAATGGACGATGAGCCAGCGGATGTTTTTCGAAGGGAAGTATTTGCTGCCTGCATACAGACAAGCATTGAAGGTCTTTTTCCTTGAAGAGAAAGGCAGGAGATTGCGGGATAAAGAATGGCGAAAACGGTGGTATGCGATCCGAAATGCTGATTTCCGCAAGCTTTTGGACGAGGTACGCAGCGAAACAGCCAATCCGCTCGTGAAGCTGTTTCGGCACAAAGCTACGGTGATATCCAGCGCAGTTGTCTTGCTAGGTGCTGGAGCGTGGGGAGGCTATATGGTTTGGGGAGGTACGAGTACGCACGTACAGCCACCTGAAACACAGCCAGAACCGACTCGCCCACCGGCTGTGTTCGTGCCAGTTTATCGGTTGATGGTGGACGAGCCTGACATCCAACCTGTCCATGGTGTTATTAGGGAGCGAAGCCAAGATGCATCTACGGGTGGACCGCCTGTTCAAACAACGACACCCTAAGATAATAGAAGGCCAACGCGGTCTGCTCGGGTAGGAGCGACCGCGTATTTTGGGGGTCTTTTTTGTACAAGAAGACGCCTTGATTATATATTGACAAATATTTTTATTTGTGGTATAATTAAATATTTTATTGTTGAAAAAACTCCTCGCTCCGTGATAAAAAGTAGTTGTGCGATAAAAAGGTGTGAGGAGGAATAGGGTATGGAAGCGAACACAGGTGTGAAAATGATTCCGCTACAAGGAGAGGCATTTGGCAAGCCGATGGTGATCTATCCCACCTTGCTTTGGGATGATGACCGAGCGGTATTGGTAGATACAGGAATGCCGGGTTCATGGGAGATCATTCGTCAGGAAATGAGCCGCGCTGGCATACCACCTGAGCGTTTACAGGCTATCATTTTGACACATCAGGACCTTGATCATATCGGCAGTCTTCCAGAAATCGTTCGTGAGCTTGGCGGACAGGTTGAAATATACGCGCACGAGCTGGATCAGCCGTACATCGAAGGCACACGCCCACTCCTCAAAGCAGACCCCAAAAACATGGCTCCTTTACTTGCGATGTTGCCTGAAAAGGAGCGCGAGTACTTGCAATGGCTTTGCGAAAATCCGCCCAAGGCAATGGTGCACAAGACACTGGCAGACGCAGAGATTCTGCCGTATTGTGGGGGAATCCGCATCATTCATACTCCCGGACATACGCCGGGGCATATCAGCTTATATGTACAAGATAGCAAGACCTTAATAGCAGGAGATGCTATGGTGTACATGAACGAAGCACTGCGAGGACCGATTCCGCAAAACACTCTCGATATGGAAATGGCAGTAAACTCATTAAAAAAGTTTGAGAACTTGGAAATTACTAGCATCATTTGTTATCATGGAGGCATGTGCCAAAACAACGTGCAAGAGCAGCTCTATGCTCTGCTACGGTGAAGTAGTTACCTGATCCTGCAATATGTGGATATAAGAAGCGTGGAGGACACCAGAGCTGGAGTAATCCCTATGGTGTCTTTTCTCATTTTATCCCTGTAACGTCTTTTGCGCTGTTTGCTCGACCTTGGAATGGGAGACTGGTGCATCTGGAGAGGTTTTGTAGTACTTTTCCAGCGACTTATCTGAGCCTGTCCAACGAGCCAATGCAGCGAGCACAGCAAACATGCCTTTTTGCAGGAAACGCGGAATGATCGGGAGGTAAAACTCCCCCATCTGAAAGATCGTTCCCAAGAGGAGAATATTTTTCGGGATATTTTGCTTGATAAACGGCAAATAAAAGCTGCGCCCGTCTGTGTCGAGCCCGTATCCACAGCGGACAAATGCTTCAAAAGTACCTGCCGGACGGATTTCGACATGGAAGCTGACGAATTCGTTAGAGGGATTGTGGAACCCATGAACCTTGTCCGTCGGTATGTTTAGCTTCTCTCCCGGCTTCAGGATTACTTTTTTTCCATCGATGGTTACCTCTAAATTTCCAATTACACCTTCAAAGGTTTCGACAAGTTTTGTATGATAGTGTAGAAAAATCCCATTATCCGGTGGGAGATCGGTACGAAATAACAAATATTCGCCATTCGTTTCTTCCGTTGTCTTTAAAAAGGTGACCACTTCGTTATTGTGCGGGTTGCTTACACTGCGACTTAGATTTGACAAAACTATACCTCCTTGAAAAATAGTAAAAAGAGATTATATTAAGACAGAATATAGATTAAATATAGATTATTTGTTCCGGGTCAACAATTAGAAAGATAGGATGTTCTACCTAAAGATGGAGTGGATAGTATGAGCGGCATGATCGTGGTTCCAGGTTATAGGGTGGCAGAGTTTCTTTCCACTCATTCAAAATTGGGAATTTATCGGGGTTACAGAAATAACGACAATCTCCCTGTCTTATTCAAAGTACCGATGGAAGGGCCTTCCCATAAGGAATCTCTGTGGAAACTGAAGCATGAATATCGCATTCTTCAATCATTGGAATCCCATGCAGTGGAAACGATCATCGAACTGGTTAATCACAACCGTGAGACGGTAATGATTACGGAAGATTTCGGGGGAGTGCCGCTCTCCTTGCTTATGAAAATGAAAGGACTGTCACTGAAGGAGATGCTCTTCCTTGCAGTCCGCATGGCTTCCTGTTTGAAGGAAATCCATCAGCACGGAATCATTCATAAGGATGTAAATTCCGATCATATCCTGGTTCATCCTGAAACCTATGAGGTAAAGCTTGGTAGCTTTGGGTTGGCGACGAAATCCCACCAAGAATACCAAAGTGTGATGAATCCAAAAGAATGGAAGGGAAATCTTCGTTACGTGTCGCCGGAGCAGACGGGGAGAATGAATCGCACCGTCGATTACCGTTCCGATATTTATTCTTTTGGTGTCACGCTCTACGAGTTATTGACGGGAAAGCTGCCCTTTTTAACTTCGGACATGCTTGAACTCATACATGCTCATATGGCGAGAAAGCCGCTCGCTCCCTCTAGTGTAAAACCATCCGTTCCAGAGATTCTATCGGACATTGTGATGAAGTGTCTGTCAAAAAATACAGAGGATCGCTACTTTAGCATGTCTGGCTTACTGGCAGACCTGCAGCGCTGCTATGACCAGCTTGAACAAAACGGTTTGATTACGCCTTTTCCGCTTGCTTTAGAAGATCGTGCTGATCACTTGCGGATTCCAGAGAGGCTGTATGGACGTGAGCAAGAAATCCAGATGCTTATCGATGCATTTGAGCAAGTCACGAAAGGCGCTACGAGGATGGTTCTTCTCAGTGGATCTCCCGGTGTGGGTAAGTCTGCCCTCGTGCTGGAAGCGCAAAAAGCGTTTTTGAGCGGCCGGGGACGTTTTGTTTCAGGAAAGTTCGATCAATATAATCAGGCCGTTCCGTATTCGGCCCTCATTCAAATCTTTCAGGATTTGATCAAGCAGTTATTGGCAGGCCACGAACGCGAGCTGCTTGCTTGGCGAGAGATGATACTCGACGCCATGCAAGGCCTTGGTCAAGTGATCGTGGATGTCATTCCACAGCTTGAAGCAGTGATTGGCAAGCAGCCTGCCGTACCTGAGCTGCCTGCAGCAGAAGCAAAAAATCGTTTTCAATGGGTGATGCAACGCTTTATTCGGATTTGGGCGCGTCCAGAGCATCCACTCGTCTTGTTCCTGGATGATTTGCAGTGGGCGGATTCTTCTTCGCTTTTCCTGATCCGAGAGTTGATTGCAGATAGGCAGATCAGTCATTTTCTATTGATTTGCGCTTATCGTGAGCATGATGGCAGTATGATGAATCCGTTGATTGCCATTTTGACAGAGACAGGCATCAAGAGCCGCATTTTGCGCCAATTCACGTTATTGCCGCTTCGAGAACACGAATTCAATGCGTTAGTAGCAGATACATTGCATAGCGATACGGACATGACGAAGCCGCTGGTTACGATTATTATGCAAAAAACAGCCGGGAATCCGTTTTATGTAAGGGAATTCATTAAGACGCTGTATGATCGGAACTTGTTGTGGTATGGAAGAGAAGAGCGGAACTGGCAATGGGATTTGGTCGAAATCGAGAAGCTGGGTACAACGGAAAATGTGGCCGATCTTCTCGTAGAAAAAATGAGAAGACTGCCTGATTCTACTCAGCAGCAGCTCGCTTATGCTGCTTGTCTGGGCAATTCGTTTTTGCTTCATTTGATAGCCAAGTCACGGAATCAAACGGAGTCAGAAGCCATTCAGCATATATCGCCTGCGATTGAGGAAGGTCTCATCTATCCGATTGAAGGAGCGGAATATCTGACATACGCTGCGCTCGTGGAAGAAGAAGTGGCGTCTCAGATGAGGATTCGTTTCCGTTTTGTGCATGATCGAATTCAACAGGCCGCCTATTCGTTGTTAGCAGAGGCAGAGCGCGGTCAGATTCACGTCAAGCTGGGCAGAATGATGTGGGAAATGTCCCAAGGGAGCGAATCTGGCTTCCTGTTCGAAATTTGCGATCATATGTATCGGGGCAAAGAGATACTGGAGGATCAAGCGGAGCGCATGCATGTAGCGCATTGTCATTTGCTCGCTGGACAAAAAGCGAAATCCTCTGCGGCATTTGAGTCAGCCTTGCAGTATTTCCACCGCGGTCTCGAGCTGGTGGGGGAAGAGGGCTGGCAGCACAATCATGATCTGACCATGGAGCTGTGTGCGTTGTCTGCGGAGACGACGTACCTCTGTAACCAATTGGATGAGGCAAAACAATTGTTTGAACGCGGGATGCAGCATGCCAAAACAGACCGGGAACGCGTTCGCATTTTGGAAATGGAAATTCGCATGTATACACGACTGGCTGAATTTCCGCGTGTCATGGAGATCGCAAGCGAAGCCTTGGGGTTATTGGGCGTACCGATTCCGAAAAAGCCTGGCAAGCTCGATATCATTATGGAAATGTTTCATATCAAGCGACGCCTCAAAGGCAGAAAAATAGATGAGTTGCTGTATTTGCCGGATGTTCCCGATGAAAATTATCAGATGGCGATGAGCATCATCAGCTACGCTGGTCCATCTGCTTACTATGTCAATCTCAATTGGTTTGCTTTAACGATTTTGCGTGCCCTTCATCTGTCACTCGTGCACGGAAACGCAGTCGCTTCGGCAAATGGTTATACCGGTTACGGGATCGTACAAGCTGCTCAATTCGGAAATTATCGAGAGGCTTATGAATTTGGACAATTGGCTTGCCGTGTAGCAGACAGCTTCGCCGATCCGATTGCCATGACGAAGGCGTATGGCGCGTTTGCCCTACTGATCAATCACTGGTGCGAGCATGCGCGGACGAACATCCCTCTCCTGAAAAAAGCGATTCAGCTCGGCTTGGACGGCGGAGGAAACATTTATGCTGCCTACAATGCCCATGGGCTTTTGGAGGCTATGCTCTATTGTGGTGTGCCAGTAGAAGAATTGGAGCAGCAAATCGAGGAATACAGCGATATGATTCAACAAATCAAGGTCGTTGATCACGATGACCGGCTCCTGTTATTGCGCCAGGCGCTGCATACTTTTACAAGGTGGACGGACAATGAACGAACGGCGTTTTGCCATGATGGCTTTGATGAAGTTGCCTATGTAAGCAACCTGCAAAAAGAAGGAAACAGCTACAAACGGTACATGTACCACTACTATAAATCGATGGTTCACCTCATGTACGGGAACCACCTGGAGGCAGCCCAGCTGCTGGCTGAAGCGGAGCAATGGATGGATTCAGTCAGCGGACAAGTACTTGTTAGCCAGCAAGTTTTTATGCAAACACTGGCATTGACGGGGCTCTATGAGAACGCCAACGGACAGGAAAAATCGAGGTATGGGAAAAAAATCAAAGCAAATCTCAAAAAGATGAAGACGTGGGCAAACGAATGCCCGGAAAATTTTCAGCACAAGTGGTTGCTGATGCATGCTGAGTGGCTCCGTGTCACAGAGCATAAACAAGAAGCGGGTCCTTTTTATGAACAGGCGGTTCAACTCGCCAAAAAGGATGTTTTCTTGCAAAACGAGGCAATGGCAAATGAATTGGCTGCCCAGCATTACTTGGCACTTGGAATGGAAACGATTGCGAAGGCATACATGACGGAGGCCCACGAGGTTTACATGCTATGGGGAGCGGTCGCCAAGGCACGAGAGATTGGGGAACGGTACCCTTATCTTTTGCAACGGGTTAGAAGCTTGGGGGCTTCCGCTGAGATTGCTACGACTGACCAGACAGCAGATCTCGTCGATTTAATGAGTGTTATCAAAGCGTCGCAAACGATTGCTAGCGAGCTCCGCTTGGAAATGCTGTTGGCGACGATGCTGCGCACGGTGATGAGCAATGCAGGTGCGGAGAAAGGAATCCTCCTGCTGAAAAAAGATGGTGACTGGCTCATCGAAGCAGCAGGCTCTGTCGATTTGGACGTGGAGATTATGCAGTCTGTCCCGTATGAGCATAGTGGGATGCTCTCTGTCGCTGTCGTGAATTACACGATTCGTACAGAAGAGATGCTGGTGCTCCACAACGCTTCGGTTGAAGGCGTCTTTTTCCGTGATACGTACATTGCGAAGCACCAGCCGAAATCGATTCTATGCTCCCCGCTATGGCAGCAAGGGAAAATGATCGGTGTCATTTATTTGGAGAACAACGAGACGACACATGTGTTCAACGAAAAACGCTCAGAGCCGCTCAGGCTGATCTTCTCGCAAATTGCAATCTTTATTGAAAATGCGAGACTGTATCATCAATTGGAGCAATGGAATCAGTCCTTGGAAAAGATTGTGACAGAGCGTACCAATGAGATTCAGGCACTTTTGCAGGCGAATAAAAATCTGTTAAATAATGCTGGACAAGGCTTCCTTTCTTTTTCCAAGAACCTGCTGGTCCATTCTGAATACAGTCGGGAATGTCTGCGGATTTTTGGGAGAGAACTGGCTGGAGTTTCGGTTGCAGAGCTCCTATACCCAGATCGTCCAGAGGACAGCGTGTTCATTGAATCTCTTTTGGAAAAGTACTTTGAAGCAAAAGACCAAGGGCAAAAAGAGCTGTATCTCAGCCTCTTTCCTACGGAAGTCCAGATCAATCAAATGCCGTTGAAGCTGGCATGTAAGCCGATTTATGAAGATCGGCGAGATTCGCCAGAGGGCTTGATGCTGATTCTGACTGATATGAGTGAGCAGCGTGCGCTCAAATCAAAGATGGAGCGAGAATGGCAAAGGTTGAATATGGTCGTAACGGTAGCGATTAGTCTTCCGCTCTTCCAAAAGGTACTGCGAGCTTTTAACGCTTTCGTTGAGGAGGGGTGGAAGCAGATCCTCGGAGGAGAGATGGCGGAATCCGAGAAGCTATTCAAATTGGTCGCTCAGATTCATCAGTTTAAAGGTGACTTCAGCCAATTACACCTGATTCATACACCACAAAAGCTGCATGATTTGGAGTCGTGGTTGATTCAATGGGCAAAGTCCGAGGAACGCCTGTCCGACGAGGATGTGCGTGCCCACCAGTCATTCGCAGAGGTTCAAGCTGCGATGCAACAGGATTTGTCGATCATGCAGCACAAGCTCGGGGTCGGATTCCTGGATCATAACGAGCATGTGCACACCATTGCAAAAGAGCGGTGGGAAAGCTTCGAGCACGAGATTACCAGTCTGGTACAGGGGGAAGCTCAGCAGGAGCTGCTCCACCGCATCCGCAAGCTGCGTTATCGTCCCATGAAGGACATGTTGTCCCGTTATGAAGATTATGTAAGCGAGCTCGCTATCCGTCTAAATAAGACCATCGATCCGGTCGAATGGGATGTGGAAGAAGTACTGGTCGATCCGGAGCGATTCGAGAATTTTGCGAGGAGCCTGATTCACGTATTCAACAATGCCATTGATCATGGAATGGAAGAAGAGCAAGAACGATTAGCATGCGGAAAAGAACGCAGCGGCAAGATTCAATGCCGCATTTGGCAAGAGGATACTTCCCTGTGCGTCACGATTCGTGATGATGGGCGTGGCGGAGATAGGGAAAAGCTGAAGCTGGCATTGGCTGAGGATGCCACGGTTCAAGAACATGCAAGTCTCGTATCGGGCAGAGGAATTGGCCTGTCCATTGTCAAACAAGAGGTTGAGCAGTTGGGAGGAACCCTCCAGGTTCATACCCAAAAAGGAGAAGGGACCCGCTTTACCTTCCGAATCCCGTTGGAAGAAATTCACTAGATCCATAGAAAAACTGAGGCGACAGTGCCTCAGTTTTTTGTTTGATCGACTAAAGAGAATTCGTAATGGAAGCCAAAAGCCGTTCTTCATCGATCGGTTTTAGAATGTAATGGCGCGCTCCAGCGTTGATTGCTTCAAAAACGAGCGGCTTTAATCCGTTGGTGCTGACCATAATGATGTTGGCGTCGGGGAAGGTGCCGATGATTTTTTTGACAGTCTCTATGCCATTCATTCCTGGCATATTGATATCCATCGTCACCACATCGGGGAGGTGGTCCGTATATTTTTGATAGGCGTCCAATCCATTCGTCGCTTCTGCAATGACTTGATGGCCCGCCCGTTCCAAAATGATTTTCATGTAATCTCGTACTACAAGGGAGTCGTCTGCTATCAGTATACGAGCCATAAAGCCTCCTGTTTCGAAACGGTTAGTTAACCTTAGTAAGTGAGCAGTCTAATTTTACCATAACACTTATAGGAAAAATGTCGCAATCATTTGATCATAAAAAGTGTGCAAACATACAAAAAAACAAACGAATTCCAGTTTTGATGAAACTGGATTCGTTTGTTTAGCTTTTCCAGATGGGTCATGTATTCGGTTAGCAAAAGCAATCTGGCTTGCCAGGAGCATCATGATAGGCGAGCAAGGCATTGACCCCATGACTTAAGATAGCACCGGAACGTGTCACTGCGGCAACGAGTAGAGCCTCCATAATTTCCTCCATGGTGCCGCCCAGTTCTTTATACTTTTTGACGTGAACATCGATGCAATAAGGGCAGCCAGTCACGTGAGCGACCACAATGGCAATCAACTCTTTCGTTTTGACCGGAAGCTGGTGGGATTGCTGGTAGATTTGCCGCTCGAAAGAAAAATAAGAAGCGGCAGCGTCAGGCGCCAATTTCATCAATTCTGGGATATGCGACAAATTTGTTGATTCATAATACGAACGTGCTTTTGACATGAAACATCCTCTCCCTTTTCATGGGTAGTCACTACGACTTTATTGTAGAGAGAGAAAATGGTTGCTTCTGTAACTTACTCACCAATCTCACCAATCACTAGGAAAAAGTTTTTCCTGGAGGGCATCACGGCGAATAGCTGTGATTCGGCCTCGGCCTAACTGAAGCCACCCGGCTTTTTCAAACTCCTTGAGTGACCGACTGATTACCTCTCGGGCAGTTCCGAGTTCTATGGCAATCGCTTCATGGGTGATGGAAAGATGATTGTGAGAATCTGTGGTACGACGGAGCAATAATTCGGCGATGCGGGCGTTGATCGGTTTAAACGCGATATCCTCGACCAGAGATGTGACGGAGACCATTCGGTTGATCATGTTCCGGTAAATAAACTGACGCAAGTCCTTATAGTGATCCATCCAGTCTTTGAAAACATCTACAGGCAAAAGCAGCAGCTCGGTTTCCTCTTCTAGCTGTGCGGATGCTTCATAGCCCGTCTCACCTAAAATACTGGCCATCATGAGGACGCAGACTCCCCCGCGTTGTACCCGATATAACGTAACCTCACGTCCTGACTCGCTGATGATATAGATGCGGACCTTGCCTGACAATACAAAAGCGGCATGGGCAAACAGATGACCCTGCTGCATCGTAAGCTGGGGAGAAAAGCGTTCCACTGTTATGTCAGGATGGCGCCATGCGGCTTCTGGAACAAAGGAAAAGCACGGAAAAGCATTCGTCACAAGTTGGATTCGATTCAAGTCCATTGTTTTACCCTCCGCGACAACTCAATTAGAGAAATATGCTTACTTGTAGTGTAGGGAAAAGACGGGATCTCTACAATGGAATATCCGTCTGCGGACTGACGAGAGAACAACCCTGTAGCCTGATTTCCCTTTTACGCAGTTTTGCTACGATGTTATAGAACTTATCTTGTAAAAATAACCAAGTATCGAGGGGAAACAGATGAAACAAATGAAACGGTGGATAGGGGTTGGCCTAATTGCTGTGGGAATCGGCGTGGCTGGCTGCACGATCAACAATAACGTGATCAAGATTGAAGAAGAAAAAAGACAGCTTGAATTGCCTGCGGAGTCCATCGAGGCGTTGAATATTGTGACCGATTCGGGCGATTTGGTCGTCAAAGGTGATGAAAAAGCAACCGCGATTCATGTAGAGGCTGAAATCAAATCGAAAAATGTCAAACCCGAAGAAATCATCCTTACACTCGAGAAGGATGGGAATAAGGCAACACTACGATCCGAAGTGAACACAGATATCGGTTTTAACTATGTGGATATGACGATAACGGTAATTGTTCCTGCCAAGCTACCGATAGCCCTTACCGATGGATCAGGAGATATTGACATGACGAATCTAACAGGAAAGCTCACGATTGAGGATGACTCTGGTGATATTCGATTAACGAATACGAACGGAGAGGTAGAGATTCGTGACCAGTCCGGTGATATCAAGATCAAGGACGCGTCAGCCCTCAAACTGATCGAAGACGATTCAGGTGAGATCGTCATGGAAAATACGGGTGGAAACGTAGCGATTCACGATCAATCCGGTGATATGTATATTAGGAAGCATAAGGGTGATGTTACGATATCGGACCAAAGCGGTGATATTGTCATTGATACAGTCGAAGGAAATGTGCTGATTGAGAGTGACGGGAGCGGAGATCGACTCGTTCAAAACGTAACAGGCTCGTACACATCCAAATAATCAGGACCGTCAGGGTTTTTGCCCTGGCGGTTTTCTTGTTGTGGCGGTATCTTGACAGGTTGAGGAAGAAATTAGCCGACTAATGAAAAAAAGCTTCCCCTTCCGATAAAGAAGTGCTAATATAACAAATGTAGTTCTAATTGAGAATGAATCTCTTTATTAATGATTATGAGAATTATTCTCTCCGGTAAATGCTCGAGTCAATACGGAACATTACTCCATGAAAAAGTAAGAAGAGTAGGGACGCGATGAAAAAGAGATATTTGGTTGTAGCACTTATTTTGCTATCGTTCGTTTCACTTTTTATTGGCGTGAAAGATATATCCCCGTGGGATCTGTTTAATCTCACAGATGACAAAGTGCAAGTACTGTGGATTAGCCGAATTCCGCGTTTGATTAGTATTATCATTGCAGGGGTCAGCATGAGTATCGCCGGATTGATCATGCAGCAGCTGACCCGAAACAAGTTCGTTTCTCCGACGACAGCAGGGACAGAGGACTCCGTTCGCTTCGGAATATTGGTTTCACTCTTGGTATTCGCTGATGCGAGCTCTTGGGTGAAGCTACTCGTTGCTTTTGCATTTGCTCTCTTGGGAACCTTTGTCTTTATGAAGATTCTCGAACGAATCAAATTTAAAGACTCCATTTTCATCCCGTTAGTGGGACTAATGTTTGGAAACATCGTCGGATCCATCACGACGTTTTTCGCTTATAAGCATGACCTGATGCAAAACATGTCTGCTTGGTTGCATGGAGATTTCTCCACCATTATGAAAGGCAGCTACGAGCTTTTGTACATAAGCATTCCGCTGGTGATTATCGCTTACTTGTATGCGAACAAGTTCACTATTGCCGGAATGGGTGAAGAGTTTGCCATCAACCTCGGGTTGAACTACAAGCATGTCGTCAACATTGGACTGGTCATTGTCGCTTGTGTGACTTCGGTAGTTATTCTCACAGTAGGGACAATCCCGTTTTTGGGGCTGATCATTCCCAACCTGGTTACGATCTACTTGGGAGATAACCTGAAAAAAAGCTTATCTCATACCGCTTTGCTTGGCGCGGTGTTTGTACTTGCATGTGATATCCTGGGACGCCTCATCATCTTCCCATACGAGATTTCTATCGGCTTGATGGTTGGGGTCATAGGCAGCGGGATATTCGTGTACTTACTCATGAGAAGAAAGGCATATGAACAATGAAAGCGAAGATAGCTGCCCTGTCGATTGTGGCCATTGCTTTGATAGCCATTTTTATGTTGATTGACGCCGGTGGCAACTGGGATTACGTCCTTCCTCGGCGGGCTAAGAAAATTCTTGCCATTATTTTAACCGGTTGCATCATCGCCTTCTCAACGATGATCTTCCAGACCATCACGAACAACCGAATCTTGACGCCTAGCATCATCGGCCTTGATTCGCTCTATATGTTCATCCAAACATTTGTGATCTTTGTTTTTGGCTCCACCCATTTCACCTTGATGAACAACAACGTGAACTTTCTGATCTCGACAGGTGGGATGGTGCTTTTCGCAGGCTTGCTCTACAAATTCCTGTTTAAGAGGGAAGGGCAAAACATTTACTTCCTGCTTCTCATCGGATTGATCTTGGGCACATTGTTCAGCAGTTTGTCCACGTTCATGCAAGTGTTGATTGATCCGAATGAGTTTTTGGTTGTGCAAGACCGAATGTTCGCCAGCTTCAACAATGTAAAAACAGACCTGTTGATTACGAGCTTTGCTCTGGTCATCGGAATCATGATTTACTTCTGGCGATACATCAAGTACTTGGATGTGTTATCACTCGGTCGAGATCAGGCGATCAATTTGGGGATTCCGTACGATTTTGTCATCAAACGGTTCCTCGTCATCATTGCCATTCTCGTATCGATTGCAACAGCGCTTGTTGGACCAATTACCTTCCTTGGACTGTTGGTAGCGAATCTCGCCCATCAGTTTATGAAAACCTATCAGCATAAATACTTGCTGGTGGGCTCGGCTTTAATCAGTGTGATTGCACTGGTTGGCGGTTTGTTGATTGTGGAGCGTGTACTTGCGTTCTCCACGACGCTTAGTGTCATCGTCAACTTTATTGGTGGGGTTTACTTCATCTATCTTCTGTTAAAGGAGAATAAAGCGTGATAGAAGTCCGGAATGTCACAAAACAGTATGGTAGCAAAAATGTCGTGGAAAACGTCTCTGTGAAGATTGCCAAGGGGAAAATCACGTCCTTTATCGGACCCAATGGAGCCGGAAAGAGTACGCTGCTGTCGATGATTAGTCGCCTATTGACCAAGGATCAAGGCGAGGTTTTCATTGAGGGTCAGGAGATTGGGCAGACAAAGAGTAGTGAGCTGGCAAAGAAAATCTCGATTCTCAAGCAATCGAACCACATAACGGTGCGGTTGACGATTCGTGAGCTGGTCAGCTTTGGTCGCTTCCCGTATTCACAAGGAAATTTGACAAAAGAGGATTGGAAGTATGTAGACGAGGCTATCCAGTATTTGGAGCTCACGGACATTCAACACAAGTACCTCGACCAGTTGAGTGGCGGTCAGCGTCAACGCGCTTACATCGCGATGGTTGTCGCTCAAAATACGGAATACGTCCTCTTGGATGAGCCGCTCAACAATTTGGATATGAAGCATTCCGTCCAGATCATGAAAGTGCTGCGACGTCTGGTAGACGAAAAGGGCAAAACGGTTGTCATTGTCATTCACGATATCAACTTTGCTTCCGTCTATTCGGATTATATCGTCGCTCTCAAGGATGGAAAGGTCGTGAAGGAAGGCACTACAGACGAGATCATCACCCAACCGATCTTGAAAGATGTCTATGACATGGATATCCGTATTGAAGACATTGAAGAAAATAAAATCTGTGTCTATTTCGCGTAAGCCCCATCTTCCTATCGTTAAAATTTTGATGGCCTGCCGGGGGTTTCATCAGCAAGCTGTCAATAATTTTATATACTTTTACATTCTATATAGAGGTGAGAGAAAGTGAACAAAAAATTACTCATGCTATTTATGGCAGTACTGTTGGCTGTATTCACGGCTGCATGCGGCTCCAATAACGCTGCTCCTGCAACATCTGCGACGGACGCAACCAAAGCACCTGAAGCGGCACAAACATCCGAAGAAGTTACGATCAAGCATAAATTAGGTGAAGCAAAACTGAAAAAGAATCCAAAAACGGTTGTAGCATTTGACTTCGGTGTTCTGGATTCCTTGGACAAATTGGGTGTTGAAGTAGCGGGGGTTGCACAGTCTACTAGCATTCCTGCGTACCTGGAAAAGTTCAAAGATGCGAAATACACAAACGTTGGTGGTTTGAAAGAGCCAGACTTTGAAAAAATCAATGCATTGAAACCGGATGTCATCTTCATTTCTGGTCGTCAACAAGATGCTTACGAAGAGCTGAACAAAATTGCTCCAACCATCTTCATGGGTGTAGACAATGCGAAGTACATGGAATCTTTCAAAGAGAACATGAAAACATTGGGTACCATCTTCGGTAAAGAAGCGCAAGTAGAAGAAGAGCTGGGCAAAATCGATGCATCTATCAAAGAATTGAATGCAAAAGCAACGGCAAGCGGTAAAACTGCTCTGATCGTTATGGTTAACGAAGGCAAGCTGAACGCTTACGGCGCTGGTTCCCGTTTTGGTATCCTGCACGGTGAATTTGGATTTACGCCTGTAGACAAAAACATTTCGGTAGAAAATCATGGTCAAAGCGTTTCCTTTGAATATATCGCGGAAAAAGATCCAGACTACCTGTTCGTAATTGATCGTGGTAACGCGATTTCCAAGAATAAAGAAGTGTCTACTTCTACACAGCAAACAGTAGAAAACGATCTGATTAAGAACACGAAAGCATTCAAAACTGGCAACATCATTTACCTGGATTCTAGCAACTGGTACTTGTCTGGTGGCGGATTGGAATCCACCGCTGGCATGGCAGAAGAAGTTCTGAAAGAAGTGAAGTGGTAAGAGGCTAGAAAAGAAAGTGGCGACAGCCCAAGGGAGTAAGACATTCCCGGGGCTGTCGCCTTTTCATTTTATAGAATGTGCTGATTCATTTATACTCGGGGCTCCCGCTTGGCAAACTCCTGTAACATTCCTCTTATTTGTTCAACCAATAAAGCAGGCCGGTTACACCGTAAAACGTGGTGAAAACCGGCTTTTTGTTTGCGGAATCTAATGGTTATCTGGCTCCAACCAGCTTGCGCTCTTCCGTGTAAACGGGTTGGGTTGTGTTTTCGTTTGCTTGTTTTTGATCCACAGCATGACACAGCTCATATGGGAGGCAGAGCGGTACACCTGTGCGAGGATCAATCAGGATGTCTGCTTCGATGTTGAATACCTTGCGCAGCATCTCAGGCGTCATGACTTCAGCAGGGCTTCCCTCAGCGACGACGGTACCGCGAGAGATGGCAACCATGTGCTGTGCATAACGGGTTGCGTGGTTCAAATCGTGGACGACCATAACGATCGTACGATTTTCTTCGTCATTCAGCTTTTGCAAGAGCTTGAGAACTTCCAGCTGGTGAGCCATATCCAGGAAGGTCGTAGGCTCATCAAGGAACAGGATGTCTGTTCCTTGCGCCAGTGCCATCGCAATCCAGGCGCGCTGGCGCTGACCGCCGGATAGCTGGTCAACCGGACGATCATGGAAATCTGCCATGCCGGTCATGGAGATAGCCCAGTTTATGATCTCCTTGTCTTCCTTGGTCAAAGAGCCGAAGCCTTTTTGATGGGGGAAGCGGCCATAGGTAACGAGCTCAGACACGGTCAAGCCATCGGGTGCGGTTGGGTTTTGCGGCAAAATCGCGAGTTGCTTGGCGACTTCCTTGGTCGATTGCTGATGGATCGACTTTCCGTCCAAAAATACTTGTCCGCCGGTTGGTTTCATAATCCGCGCGAGAGTTTTGAGGATCGTCGATTTACCAGAACCGTTTGCACCAACTAGGGCAGTGATTTTTCCAGAAGGAATGCTGATGTTCAAGTCTTTGACAATGGAAAGCTCACCGTATCCGATGTCCAGCTTTTGCGTGTATAAGCGCTCCACAATGGGCCAACTCCTTTTTAGGAAAGTATGTACATGTATGTGTAAACAAAGACAATGATAATCATTTTCACTAAGATAAAGTATATAACGGAATGAGGTCAAATTCAATATGAAAAAGCCAACCTGCTCACATGCGTGAACAAATTGGCCTTGGGTTAATAAATGATTATCCAGTGTTAGTAGGTGATATGGGCGATAATCCCTTCATCGTCGTCCAATACCAGCTCGATACCGGCCGAATAAGGGTTGCGCTGCATCTGGGTATCCAGGTAGTAGCGAATCGCTTCAATCATGTTAATCTCGACGAAGATTTGTTGGCGATCCATCCAGTGTACTTCAGCAGAGAAGCCATACTCCTCGTCCCACATCAGCTCGACGGAGATGTCTTGTGGCTTCAACTGCTTTTTGAAAGCTGCATGAATGCAAATCGCGTTAATGATATCTTGTTCAGAAAAAGTTATCTTTTCCATGCGTTCAGTTCCTGTTCTTTCTCACGCTTGTTTTTGAAGTAGACGAACGCTTTGCGGATCAGGATAATCACTGCGAGAATCGCCATCAGGTTGATCATGAAGCCAAGGATGGAGCCCAGGATACCCATGTCACCGAATAGGGATCCGAACAGCAAACCAGCCAGACCACCAATCATGAGACCTTTCATGAATCCGCCGCTTTTGCTTGCGGTAGCAGCAGGAGTTGTTGTCGTACCTTTATTGGTTGTTGCGTTTACATTTGAATCGGCTTTGTTGGGTGTTTGTGTATTGGTAGGTGTCGTATTAGAGTTAAAAGATTTTTTCCCGGACTTATAGCCTTTCGCGTCGGCGTGATCAATGAATCCTCCGGCCGGAGCGAGTACGAGCATTACGGCAACCAACATCATGATGAGTTTTTTCATGTTATTTGAGTAGCACCTCTCATTTGAATGACTTGTACATATAAGTCTACATGAATATCGAACGAAATTCCAATGCACTTTCAGTGACGATCGGTTTAAATACCTACAAAAAAGCCCCTGACAAGCGATCTCGTCAGGGGTTCTTCGATTTACGCGCTCTTTTTCAGTTTTCGGGCTGCCCAGTTACCCAACGATTGAATGAGCTGGACCAAGACGACGAGGATAATGACGGTAATGATCATGACTTCGATGTCCCATTGCTGGTAGCCGTAGCGCAAGGCGAGATCGCCCAGTCCGCCGGCACCAACTGCGCCTGCCATTGCAGTAGCACCGATCAAACCGATGGTCGCGATCGTCAGGCAGAGGACGATGCCAGGCCGTGCTTCACGCAGCATGATGCGAAAAATAATCTGCGTCCGGGATGCACCCATCGCTTGGTACGCTTCGATCACGCCGCGATCTACGTCATGCAGGGCCGTCTCCATCAGGCGTGAGATGTAAGGCGCCGTATAGACGATGAGCGGCACAATGGCTCCTTCAATCCCAATCGATGTGCCCACGATCAACTCTGTAAAAGGAATGATTGCAACCATCAGGATAATAAAAGGCAACGAACGCACAATGTTGATGATCGTATTCAAGGTGTGATAAATGATTTTGTTCGGAAAAAGGTGGTTCGCCTGTGTGATGACCAACAAAATCCCGAGCGGAATCCCGATCAGTGTCGCAATGAACAAGGAAAACCCAACCATGATGACGGTCTCTTGCAGGGATTGCCCGAATACCGGAATCATTTCAATCAAACGCTCCATTAGCTCCGCACCTCCTCTGGTGACACAATATCTACGCGGTAGACGGATTCGCGCAAGAAGCGAATGCCATCTTGAATGGGCTGGTCTTCACCAGAAATGTGCAAAAGCAAAATGCCGAGCGCCGTTCCCTTAATGGTCGTAATTGAGCCGTATAACAGATTGGTGCTAATCGGAAAGCGTGCGGACAAGGTGCCTAGAACAGGATCGAGAGCGGCATCTCCGCGAAAAGCAACGCGAACAATTTTGGAAACGGGTCCGGATTCTTTTATCTTGGACAAAATCTCCTGTGGTACCTGATCATCAAAAACCGTTTTGATAAAATTACGGGTCGTTTGCTCTTGCGGATTGCTGAACACATCCAGAACAGAGCCTTGCTCGATGACGACGCCGTTTTCCATGATGGCTACTTGGTCGCAGATTTTCTTAATGACCTGCATTTCATGGGTAATCAGCACGATGGTCAGGTTGAACTTTCGATTGATGTCGAGCAATAGCTCCAGAATGGATTCGGTTGTTTGCGGGTCGAGAGCGGAAGTCGCTTCGTCACAGAGCAGAATTTCCGGATCGGTCGCAAGTGCACGAGCGATGCCCACCCGTTGCTTTTGTCCACCGGATAGCTGAGAAGGATAAGCGTTTGCTTTATCAGACAAGCCAACCAAGCCGAGAAGGTCTTCTACCTTGCGCTTTATGACATCTTTGGGGACGCGATTCATCCGCAAGATTTCCGCCACATTGTCAAAGACATTATAGGAAGAGAGCAGGTTGAAGTGTTGAAAAATAATCCCGATCTTTTTGCGAGCTTGCCGCAGTTCTTTTTCCTTGAGGGTCAGCATGTTCTGGCCATTGACGATCACAGAACCGCTGGTCGGCTTCTCCAATAGGTTGATGGTACGGAGCAGGGTACTTTTCCCCGCTCCGCTAAAGCCGATCACCCCGTAGATTTGCCCTTTTTCCACCTGCAGGGATACGCCCTTCAATGCTTCTACCTGCTTGTTTCCTACTTGATACGACTTATGAATATCGGTTAGCTGTATCATAACGAGTTCTCCTTGTTGTTCTTGATGTTCCTGGCTTCGATCTTACCAGGACGGCAGTACAGCTCCTTCAAAGCGTTCGTCGATGAATTTTTTCACTTCTTCCGAGCGGTAGATGTCCACCAGCTTTTTGACGGCTGGGTTGTCTTTGTTGGTTTCGTTGACTGCCAAGATGTTTACGTATGGAGAGTCAGCCGTCTCAGCGAAGATCGCGTCTTTTTTCGGGGAGTAGCCAGCTTCCATCGCGAAGTTCGTGTTAATCGAAGCAACCTCTACGTTGCTCAGCGAGCGTGCCAGGAAAGCAGCCTCGAGCTCTTTGAATTGCAAATTTTTCGGATTTTCCACGATGTCCAGTGGTGTTGCAGTGTCACCCACGCCATCCTTGAGCTTAATCAAGCCAGCTGCCTGATAGAGCAGCAAGGCGCGTGCTCGGTTGGTCGGGTCATTTTGAATGCCGACAACGCCGCCTGCCGGGATGTCCTCGACTTTTTTATGCTTGGTGGAGTACAGGCCCATCGGGTACGTCACGGTTTTTCCGACCTCGACGATCTTTGTTTTGTGATCTTGATTGAACTTCGCCAAGAACGGGATGGTTTGGAAGCTGTTTACATCGAGATTTCCTTTGTCGAGAGCTTGGTTTGGCTGTACGTAATCGTTGAAAACGATGACTTCGACGTCGAGCCCTTTGCCTTTGGCGACTTCTTTTACTTTGTTGAGAATCTCTTCGTGTGGGCCGCCAGTGACCCCCACTTTGAGTGAGGTTTGTTCAGCAACAGTGCCGCCGTTAGCAGGCGCAGCTTCTTGGTTGCCCCCGCAAGCCGTTACGAGCGATGCAGCGAGCAGTAGTGTAGTGAGCAGTAGACCAGTTTTTTTCATGAAAATACCCCTTTTCTCTGGATGTAAGATGGAAAAGAAAAAAGCCTCTTCCGACAGAAGAGGCGAAAACTGCAAGTATGTAACCACACTGCAACAATACCTCTCTTATCTGTCGGAATAATTCCGCTGGATTTGGCACCGTATCGTTTGCGATAGGTTGCCGAGGTGTCATAGGGCCAGTCCCTCAACCTCTCTTCATAAGAGAATGTGCTATGAAATTATCATTCCAAACATTGTTGTTAATTCTTATTTGGATAGTTGGATTATAACGACTGATTTTTTCGGTGTCAACAGTTTTTGCAAACGAATGACTTGGTGGAAAAATGTGAAATTGATCTAAATACGAATATTCTATTGAAGAATGAAAAAATCATATGTATAATGAGAACGAATGAACCCGATGCCAGCTATCGCAGGTGATGACATGACTCTCGTGGACTCCAATGAAACTAGAAAAAAGCTGTCTGCCATCTATAATGAGATAGCAAAAGAGTTGTTCGGATTTGGAACGACTTTGCTCCGAGTCACGATTGAAAATCAGATGATTACGTTCCAAGCTAAGCATCGCCGCTCTCCGCGCTCACAAGCGTTGGAAGGAGAAGCACCGGCCCTCAAGCTCGAAGTCGATTTTCGCATGTCCCTTCTTTATAAGAAGAGACTGAGAGAACGACTGGAAGAAGAGATGGGATTGCCGTTGGAAGCCGTGCTCAGGGACTATGATGCGCCTACGCAGTGGGCGATCACGAATGTTATTTTAGCTGAATCAGAACTGAATACCTGACGCAATCGTTCGGATTTTCTCTTTTGATCTATCTTAAGGGGAGACCGTAGACTTTGCGTAAAAACGGGTGTCACTTCTCTTTGTTTACGAAGGAAAGTGCTCTTGTTTAGAATGATACGTTCTAATCAAGGGTACTTTTCTTTTTATTGTATCACCATATTTTGTCATCAAATGAACCCAACTGGAGGAGAATTACAATGAAGAAATTACTTGCTGGAATCCTGTCTTTTTCTATGATGTCACTGGCACTCGCTGGCTGTGGCAGCAATGATCAACCAAAAGTGGGGGGAGCTGGCGGCGAAGCAAAGGGCGAGCCACAAAAGCTGGTCATCTCCACATGGGGCTTCTCCGAAGACTTTTTCCGCAAAGAAGTATATGAGCCGTTTGAAAAAGAACATAACGTGAAAATCGTGCTGGAAATCGGGAACAACGCAGAGCGTCTGAACAAGGTCCGCCAAGGAAGCTCCGATGTAGACTTGATCTACCTCTCTGACTACTATGCACAGCAAGGGATTGAGAGTGGCGCATTTGAAAAAATCGACCGCAGCCGCATCCCGAACCTGGATCAAATCTACGACATCGCCAAAGCACCACTGGGCGAGGAGTACGGTCCAGCTTACACGATTGGCCAATTCGGGATTGCCTACAATCCAAAGCTCGTAAAAACCGAGATCAAGGATTGGAAAGATCTGTGGAACCCAGAGCTGACAGGCAAGCTGACACTGCCAAGCATTACGTCCACAACTGGCCCGATGGTTCTCGACAGTGCGTCTGCGGTCGCGGGCAGCAAGGAATTTAACGAGGATCAAGCCTTCGCAAAAATGAAAGAAGTCAACAAAAATGTCGTGAAGTTCTACGATAAGACCTCCGAATACGTGAACATGTTTGGACAAGAAGAAATCGGCGTAGGACCGATCATGGAAATGTACTTCAAAGACATCAAAGCCGCTGTTCCAGAAGCTGTTTTCGTACAACCTGCAAGTGGCGGATATGCGGTTATGAATACGGTTAACATCGTAAAAGGCTCGAAGAACAAAGCACTCGCAGAAGACTTCATCAACTATCAACTGAGCAAAGAGGTTCAGGAGAAAACAGCAAAAGCGAAAATCGATTCCCCTGTAAACAAGACCGTTCAACTGACAGAAGAAGAAGCAAAAGGTGTAACGTACGGGGAAGAAACCGTAAGCAAGCTGAAAAAGCTGGACATGAAATTCGTAAACGAGCACTCCAAAGCATGGATTGACCGTTGGAATCGTGAAATCACGCAATAACGTACGATAGAAAAACAATGGGCGAGGGTATAGACAATTCGGATATACCCTCGTTTTTCAACGTATAGGAATTTGTATGAACGTGAGGAGGACCACTTGTGAAAAAGATCATTCTTGACGTCGATACGGGCATTGACGATGCGCTTGGCATTATTCTCGCTGTGAAAAGCGGGCAATTCGATTTAGTTGGCATTACTACGGTGAATGGCAACGTGTCGCTGCGAAAAGCCACGGAAAACACGTGCAAAATTCTTGATTTCCTGCAAGTCGGCGAGCAAATCCCTGTCATCTGTGGAGCGTCTAAACCGTTATTGCGGCCGTTGTTTTTCGAGCATGCCGTACATGGTGAGGATGGTTTGGGCGGTGCCCTTGCCGGAGTTCCGATTTACAAGGAACCGACTGCTGGCTTTGCCCCTGATTTCATTGTGGAAAACGTACTCGCTCATTCTGGAGAAATTACGCTCGTCATGACGGGGCCGCTGACCAATTTGGCTTTGGCGGTGAAAAAATGTCCGGAGCTTGTTCAACACGTCAAGGAAGTTATTTTCATGGGTGGAGTGGTCCGCGAGCATGGCAATGTGACGCCAGTTGCGGAATATAACATGTACGTCGATCCAGAGGCAGCGAAGGTCGTATTTCATGCCGGATTCCCGCAATTGACGTTGGTTGGTCTGGATGTAACGCGAAGAGTGCTACTGAATGAGGAGCATATTCGCGGGCTAGGAGATACCCCGATGGGCGAGTACGTGAGACAGAGTACGTCTGATTACCTTCATCGCTATTTTCAGCGAAATGGCATCTATGCGTGCGCCATGCATGATCCGTTGGCTGTCGCGGTCGCACTCGATCCGAAGCTGGTGAAGACGCAGAAACTGTATGTAGATATCGAAACGAGAAGTGAGCTGTGTGATGGGCAAACGGTTTGCGACTTTCAAAACCGCCTGAAAAAAGAACCGAACATAAACGTCTGTCTGGACGTAGATGCAGATGCGTTCTTTGCGCGTTTTCTCGGCGCATTGAAAGCCTGACGATACCGTGAACAGGAGTTAATCAGATGAGAAAAACGGGTCTTTATTTATTGCTGTTGCCGGGTGTGCTGTTTTTGACGCTGTTCATGGTCATTCCGATCGTGATGACGATTGCGTCCACCTTTTATCAAGAGGGTAGCTTTACGATCCAAGGCTATCTCCAATTTCTTACCGATGCGTACTTCCTGAAAATTATGCTGACAACGTTGCAGGTCAGTCTGGTCACAACGATTGCGTGTGTTCTGATCGGTTTTCCTGCCGCGTACTACATTTCCAAGCTCGGCCCACGCAAAAAAGGCATCCTGCTGGCATTGGCGATTTTTCCTTTGCTGACCAGCTCTGTCGTGCGGTCGTTCTCTTGGATGATTATTCTCGGAAAAAAGGGCTTATTGAACAGCTCGCTGCTTGCAATCGGGCTCATCGATAAGCCGTTGGAAATATTGTATACGCCGACTGCGATGATGATTGGTTTGATTCATCTGTTCCTGCCGCTGATCATTATTACGCTGGTAGGGGTGATGGAAAACATCGACCCAGACTTGCTGAAGGCGGCGGAAAGCTTGGGTGCTTCCAAGTTGACTGCCTTCTGGAAAGTCATTGTGCCGCTTAGTGTACCGGGACTCATCATCGGTAGCATTCTCGTGTTTGTCGGAAGCTTGACCGCCTACACCACGCCTGCCCTGCTAGGTGGAAAACAGCGGGTCATCTCCACGTTCCTGTATCAAAATGCGATTACGCTGAATGACTGGCATTTGGCATCCGTCATTGCCACGATCATGATTGTCATTACATTTGTCGTCATCTACTTCATGAACAAGCTGGCGACGAAATTAAATCCGAAGGGGTAGAAGCTATGCAGGAGAAAAATCGCGGGTTGGCCCTGTTTACCTCTCTCGTCTTTCTGTTTTTGCTAGGGCCGCTCATTATCATTTCCTTTACGTCGTTTGAGCCGGGTAGCGTCTTGAAGTTTCCTCCGGAGGGTTTTTCCTTGCGGTGGTACGAAAACATATTCCATGTAGAAATGTTCATGACGACGTTCAAGACGTCGATGTTCGTTTCCTTGCTAGGCAATCTCTTGGCGCTCTTGTTGGGGATTCCGGCAGCCTATGCGCTCAGTCGCTTTGATTTTCGCGGCAAAGGCATCTTGAATGGCGTTTTCATCTCACCTGTCCTGATTCCGGGTATCGTGATGGGCTTTGCCATGCTGAAATACGTCATTGTTGTATATAATTTGCCGATTTATGCGGGACTCCTCGTCGGTCATACGGTGCTGATGCTTCCGTTTATCATTCGCGTCATTGCATCTTCCTTGTCCAACTTTGACTTCGCCATTGAAGAAGCGGCGTTAAGCCTTGGTGCAGGTCGCCTCGAAACCTTTTTCAAAGTCGTCTTGCCGAATATTCGCTCCGGGATTATTGCTGCGATTCTGATCGCTTTTCTGGAGTCGTTCAACAACGTAGATATCTCTGTTTTCATGACGGGACCAGGGGTAAGCACGCTGCCGATCCAGATGCTGACGTACGTAGAAAACAACTTCGATCCGACGATCGCCGCGATTTCCGTGCTGCTCATGATTTTTACGGCTATTCTCATGTTCATCATTGAACGTCTGATGGGGCTTTCCTACTTTACAAAACGATAACGGAGGCATCAACTCATGGCATTGCTCACGCTGGAAAACGTATCGGTTGCCTATGACAATCAATATATTTTGCAAAACTTCAATCTCAATATCGAAAAAGGACAGCTTATCTCTTTGCTCGGTCCGAGCGGTTGCGGAAAGACGACGACGCTGCGTCTAATTGCGGGTTTTCTGGAAGCAAAAGATGGACGATTCATGTTTGAAGGAAAAGATTATACGCGCGTTCCGGTCAACAAGCGCAACTTCGGGTTTGTGTTTCAGAGCTATGCACTGTTTCCGCACCTTTCTGTTTTCGATAACGTGGCGTTCGGTTTGCGCCTACGCAAGGTCAATGAAACAGAGGTAAAGACCCGGGTACAGCAAATCCTCGAAGTCGTGAGCCTTGGTGGCTACGAAAAGCGTTTCCCGAAGGAGCTGTCCGGTGGTCAAAGACAGCGCGTGGCAATTGCGCGTGCATTGGTGATTCAGCCTGACCTGCTGCTGTTCGATGAGCCGCTCAGTAACCTCGATGCCAACCTGCGGATCAACATGCGCGTAGAAATCCGTCGCATTCAGCAGGAGCTAGGAATTACGACTGTGTATGTATCGCATGACCAGGAGGAGTGCTTCTCCATTTCTGATCAGGTGGCGATCATGAACAAGGGTGTGATCGAGCAGCTCGACGATCCAGCCACAATTTTCAAATATCCGAAGACCGAGTTTATTGCTCGCTTTATTGGTTTTACCAACTTCATCGACTTCGCAGAACGCACCGAGCAGAACGGGGAAATTGGCTTGCGTGTCGGTGACCATCATTTTACCGCGTCCAAAAATCCGGGTACGGCGAATCCGTCCGGCAAAAAATGCGCAATGCGACCAGATGACCTTCTCGTGACGACAGAAGAGAGCACCGAGCCGGGAATGAACCGTTTGCGTGGGACGGTAAAGGTGAGCACGTTTTTGGGACGCAGCTATCAATATGTCGTGGAAACAGAGCTGGGCGACTTCACGGTCAATCAAGAGATGGAGACGCCGTACAAGACTGGCCTAAACGTCAATCTGCTGTTTCCAAAAGACAAAGTGGTACTCGTGGACTAAAGACAGGAGGTTATTTTCGTGAAGGTCGATTTGTTGATTCAAGACGTCCAAGTGTTTAACAGCTATTTTAAAAAGTTCATCAAAGGAAACGTCGCTGTTTTGGATGGACGATTCTTCTATATTGGTGAGCGCAGTACAGAAATATTTGAAGCTGCAGAGATCGTGGACGGACAAGGCCGCTACATGATTCCTGGTCTGGTCGATATTCACTTGCATATTGAGAGCACGATGGTGACGCCGGAGACGTTTTCCTTTGGCTTGATTCAAAACGGAGTGACGACGATCGTACCAGAGCCGCATGAGATGGCCAATGTGTTCGGAATCGAAGGGATCAAAGAAATGATTCGTGCGAGCCGTGATTGTGTCGTTGATATGCTGTACGCGATCCCGAGCTCTGTACCAGCTACCTCGATGGAAACGACAGGTGGGTCTGTCGAGATTGCAGACATGGACGAGCTCTTGCGTTCCGAAGAGATCATTTGCCTCGGCGAAATCATGAATTACGTAGACATCATCAAGGACCCTGACTGCAAGACCAATCGCATCCTGGAGCATATCCGCAAGACGTATCCAAAGCTCGTCATCGAGGGGCATGTCCCGAAATTGCTCGATTTGGATCTGCATCGTGTTATTTATGCGGGAGTGGACTCTGATCATACGCATCAGACGCGCGAGGGCATGGAAGCGAGAATTGCAGCGGGCATGTTCCTGGAAATTCAGGAAAAATCGATGACGGATGAAGTCATGGACTATTTGATCAAAGAAGATGTTTCCGAGCATTTTTGCTTTGTGACGGATGATGTGATGACAGATTCTCTGGTCAATCGCGGACATCTGAACCATATCGTGAAAAAAGCCATTCAAATGGGCATGCAGCCAGAACGCGCGATCTACGCAAGTACATTTACCCCAGCCAGACGTATGAACATGACGGATCGGGGGGCGATTGCTCCTGGCAAAATAGCGGACTTCCTGCTGCTGTCTGACCTGCATGAACTCAAGATCGAGCGCGTCTACAAAAAGGGGAAGAAAGCTTACGATTCCAAGGAAGAGTACCGACAAGTAGTCAAAGAGAAGCAGTTTCCTGCACATTTTTATGAGAGCATCAAGCTATCGCCACTTACAGAGCAAGACTTCCGCGTCACAGTAGATGTGCCGGACAATCGCTATCCATGTCGGGTCATGCTCGTTCAAAACGGTTCAACATTTACTGAGGATCACCGTGGGATCGCTGAGGTACGGGAAGGGCAACTCTTGTGGGAGGAGAGCCCGTACGGCTTGATTGCCGTCTTTGAACGCTATGGCATAAACGGCAATCGAGGTTACGGCTTGATCAGCGGCGATACGATCAAGCGAGGTGCGGTAGCCACCAGCTACTCGCATGACAACCACAATCTCTTGGTTGTCGGACACAATCCGCACGATATGATGGTCGCAGCCAATGAAGTCATCCGCAACCAGGGCGGCTTTTACGTGGTAGAGGATGGCAAAGTGATCGCGAGCCTTCATTTGCCGGTCGGAGGCATTTTGACAGAGGAACCATTGGAAAAGACGGCAAAGGAAGTCGAACAGCTTCGCCGTGCCATGGAGTCGCTCGGTTACAATCATTACAACCCGATCATGTCGATTAGCACGCATTCCTTACCAGTCAGTCCAGCCTTGAAGCTAACGGATATGGGGTTGATCGATGTAAATGACGGGAAAATAGTTTCGCTGTTGTTGATGTAAACAACACTTGTTTAAATACTAAAGAAGCTACTTGCTGATGAGATCAATCATAAGCAAGTAGCTTGTTTTAATGACAATTGTTATGAAGGCTTATTTACAATTTTTTGATTTGCATCACTATTTATGAGAAAAAATAGGGATCAAGGGCAGAGTTGATGAAAAGGTTTCTTCCCCCAAATTAGGACATCTTTTTCGGTGCGGGTGTAAGATGAAGCGAACTATTGACCCGCTGGTATAGACAAAGTATCCCTTCGGGTATGAAGCCTTTCTTTTATTGGTTAGCAGATGTGTGGTCGTACGCCATCTACAGACTTCATGTTGCTTGATCTGATCATTTAAAATCATATATATCTCCCAATCTTTCTAAGACTAATTGTAGTTTAGAGGTGAGAGTTTACACAGAATATTTTACAGACTCAAACAGTATTAGATATTCGGAAGTCTAGTAAATAAATTGCAAGCAGTAGCCATTTTTTTATATTCGTTTAGTGTATTTTGAGTCTTACAGTATAGTAAAAATATCATTTCGTAATATCCGATAAGGGCAGATTTAGTACTATCAAAAAAGAAATTACAATATATGGCTTCTCTTAAACTCATTTTTGTTAGTATTGCTAAAATGTCCAAATCGGAAACTTTCAATATTTCCTGTTTGTTATCTTTAATAAACGAGATAATGTTCCTCGCTAGATCTTTATCTTCTTCATCTAGATAGTCTATCCATCTTAATTCAGGATGCATAAAATCTTTACAGAATACATACACGCTTTTTTTATCGTTATGTTCATAAGCCATTTTCAATAAAAGTAAATATTTTTGTTCATTAAGTAAGTATTCATGTTTGAAATTTGAAGAATGTGGCCAATCTTTAGAATAGGAAAGAGTAGTGTTTTTGGTCTCCTCGTAAGTTAACTTGCGAGGGTATCTATCGATTAATGATATATATTTTCCTGAACTAAAGCAGTTGATGATGTCAAAGTCTATAAAGTAGTTTTTTAGTATTTTAAATTCCTCTTCTGTAAGAACAGACACTTGTTGCATCTAATTTTAGCCTCCTTATTAATATAAAAATGAAGTCTCCAATTTTAAAAGGACACTTCATTTTTATATTTCAAATCATATTTTAATTACTTTTGTATCTTATAATTTTTCCTGCAGCAGTAAAGGACCAATATTCTTTTGAACCACGATGTTTTAATTTCCAAACAGTATCACCATGTCCAGCTAAATCCTTTTCATACCACCAATCGTTATTTTTACTATAATAATACTTTTGATTAGTTGGTTTGTCATCAAACATATCAAATTTAATATAAGCGCCGGTGCGTGCTTTTGAAGGTATCTTAGATAGTTTTAAATTGGGGTTTTCTTCTTCTTCTTCTTCTTCTTCAGTATTTTTTTTAGCAATTTCTTCTGTAATAAAACCTGAGTCTACTCGATTATTTGTCTGATCGATAAATGCATACGGTAAAACCGAGAATGTTTTTTCCTCAGTAGTTGCCTCAATTTCCTTAAAGTGGATAACCTTAATTAACTTTGATTCTTTGGCATTATCAAATTGAATACCTGTAACTTGATCTTCAAAGTTTTTTATATTTGTTAAATCCTTTGGTTGTCCATCAATCTCAATATCGGACAGCTTTACATTGTATTCTTTTAACTTTTGTTCCTGATCGCGGAAAAATAGTTCTACTATGTCTTGTTCATCTGTTTTTTCTGATTTAGATAAAGAACGTTTCTTGTCTGAATTCGTTTGTTGTTGGTAATTTTCTACAACATTGATAAAATAATCAATATTGTCGTCTGAAGGAGGTTGAGGAATTTGATCTGACTCTAGAGACTTAGCTCTGACACCAGGGTTCTCTGCACAATTATATATTCTTGAAGAAGGAGACCATGTTGACCCGCCTTTCGCATAATCAAAATCTGCTTCTGATTTCCAAAAACCATCAGTTTTTTTGGAAACGGCACTTATTCGTGAAGTGTCAGAATCACTTGCTGCATCGCTGTCGTATGGATCTTCCTGATTAAATAAACTATATACTTCATAGCTAAAACCCATGGCGTCCATTTTTTTATTTGCAGTGCCGGTATATACAGCTTTAGCGGTCATACCGCATTCAGAACCACTATAGACAGTGTCATGCACAAGAGTGGCAGTAGCACCGCCTACAGACCTACTCTTTTTATCGTAGTCTCCATCACCTGGGGTTCCGGCATACACTGGAGAAGCCAACGAACTTGCCAATAATAGAAGAGATAACGCACAACTTAATAATGTTTTTCTTTTCAAAAATATCACTCCAAATCTAAATTGTTATAAACTAACCATATACTACCAAATTTTGGTTGTTAATGTCAAATTTTGTATTTTAAATATTTGCTAATTAAATGGAGGGTCTAATATGGAGATCTTATTATTGACAGGAATAATGATAATTGGCATTTTTTTGGTAATCGCAAGTTTTTTCATGAAGATATTTAATAAAAATAGTAATTCCAGCAATGATCTACAGTTGCAAATAAATCAATTAAAAAAGGAAATAGATCATTTGAAGAATAAAGAGAAATAATTTTTGCAAAATGAGATATAAGAAGGGGCAATTTGAATAAAAAGTTTTCCGAAGAGGAGTTAATTCGAACAGATGGAAAACAGCGATCCATAATTCATAGCTAATCAACAGAGATATAGCCTGACTTTATTCTAAGATGATCAAAAAGTCCCGAAAGAAGCATATAAATTTTCATGCATAGGTATACATTCCTGAATAATCTCCTATTTTCTTACTGGAATTAGGGTATTTGGCAGGTTTTGGTTTAGGTATTCAGAATCTGTAATACTGGAAAATTTTTCTGTAACATGGTATTCGATCCTAATCCAGAAAAGAGGAGATAAATAAATGGATAACGTAGGGTTGAGAAACAATCTGTTCAGTAAAGGGCTGTCGCTTTTATTCATGCTGGCAATGATGCTGGTGGCGGGCGCAGCTACTCTCGTGTTCGCTGAGAAAGCCTCGGCTCACGGGTACATCGAATCGCCAGCGAGTCGTTCTTACTTGTGTAAGACGGGGCAAAACAAAGGCTGCGGTCAAATCCAGTGGGAACCGCAAAGCGTAGAGGGTATTGGCGGGTTTCCGCAATCTGGTCCTGCCGATGGTGAATTTACCGGTGGAGGCCGCTATCCTGAGCTTTATGCACAAACAGCAGATCGCTGGACCAAGGTTACCTTGCAGGGTGGACAAAATGCGTTTACTTGGAATCTGACAGCCCCGCATAGTACAGCGGAGTGGAAATATTACATCACGAAAAAAGGCTGGAATCCTAACAAGCCGCTTGCCCGAGCGGATTTGGAACTGTTCTGCTCGTTCCAGGACGGAGGGAAAAGACCGCCATTCACGTTAACGCAAACGTGCAATGTACCGACAGATCGTAGCGGTTACCACATTATTTTGGCTGTTTGGGAAATTGCTGATACAGGCATGGCTTTTTACCAGGCCATCGATGTGAATCTGATTAATCCTGGAACAGGTATCGTAGAAAAGCCTACCGTTCCAGACAATGTGACTTCCGTATCACAAACAGCTACAAGCATTAACCTTAGCTGGACAAAATCCGTGGCATCTGAGGGAATCAAACAATACGATGTGTATCGCGATGGCAAATTCATCGCATCAACGAGAGAAACAGCTTACACGGACAAAGATTTGACGCCTGCTACGGCTTACAGCTATACCATTGTGGCAGTCGATGGCAAAGGGAAAGAGTCTAACGCGAGCAAAGCACTTACCGTTCGCACAAAAGCTGAAGATATCGTGGATACAGAAGCACCGACGGCACCAGCAGGAATCATGACTCACCATCCAACAGAGACAGAAATCGACCTCATGTGGAGTCCTTCTCGCGACAATGTGGGTGTGGTGAAATACGAGATTTACCGTGATGGCTCCCACGTAGGAACAGTTGAGAAACCTTCCTTTGTCGATAAAGGATTAACGGCGGGAACATCTTATACGTATACGATCAAGGCAGTTGATGCAGTGGGAAATATTTCCGAAGAGAGCGCACCTTTTGCTGCAAGCACAAAGGAGAAAAAGCCTGAAATACCAGGTGAAATCGCTGAGTGGGATTCCTCTGCTGTGTATGTACAGGGCAACCGCGTCTTGTATGAGGGACTGGAATACGCAGCAAAATGGTGGGTAACTGGTGAAAAGCCAGACCGTTCCGATGCGTGGAAGCTGGTAAGCGATGTCGTACTGTCGTGGGATTCCAGCAAAGCGTATGATGGTGGAGCGGAAGTGAACTACGAAGACAAGATTTATAAGGCAAAGTGGTGGACCAAGGGCGAAGAGCCAGGGAAAGCCGATGTATGGAAGCTGGCTGAATAATGTAGTAAAGCCCGGGTGAACTGCCTGGGCTTTTGTTCGTCTAAGTGCAGTCACTATTTTGCCGATTCCTACTTGTTTTGCTATACTTATAATTTGAACGATAAGCCCATCTTATAAGGTTAGAAGGAAATGAAAAATGAATGAAACCTATTCGCTAAAAGAAAAATGGCGACAGTTTTTGGCTGTTTTGCTTCCGATCTTGATCTCACAACTTGCGCTGTTTTCGATGACGTTCGCCGATACCATCATGTCTGGACACGCCAGTCCGACAGATTTGGCGGGGGTAGCGATTGGGGCTAGTCTATGGACACCTGTTCAAGCAGGCTTGACGGGGATTCTGATGGCTGTCATGCCGATGGTTGCACAGATGGTTGGTGCAAGGAAACAAGATCAGGTGTCTTACACGGTTATGCAAGCCTTGTATTTGAGTGTGGGGATTGCGGTTGGTGTCATCATCGTCGGTGGTTTGGTGCTCGATCCGATCCTGAACTGGATGCAATTGGAGTCACAGGTGCGTACGATTGCTCGCGGCTTCCTGCATGCCATCGCTCTTGGCATTATTCCGATGTTTCTTTATACGGTGCTCCGTTGCTTTATCGATGCATTAGGACAAACACGGGTAACGATGTTCATTACCCTGCTTTCGTTGCCGATTAATGTCTTGTTGAACTACGCTCTTATCTTTGGTAACTTCGGATTGCCTCGACTGGGTGGAATCGGTGCCGGGCTTGCATCTGGCATCACATACTGGTGTATTTTGCTGATTACTCTATTTGTCGTGAATCGCGTGCACCCATTCGTTGAGTTCGGTTTGTTCTCCAAATTTCATCGCATCTCGATGAAAGCATGGAAAGAGCTGCTGAAGCTAGGGCTTCCTATCGGATTTTCGATCTTCTGCGAGGTTAGCATTTTTGCGGCCGTCACTTTGTTCATGAGTGAATACAGCACGATAACGATTGCTGCGCATCAGGCAGCGATGAACTTCGCATCCTTCCTGTACATGGTGCCATTGAGCATATCCATGGCGTTGACGATTGTCGTCGGCTTTGAGGTGGGAGCCAAGAGGTTCCGGGACGCGAAGCAGTACAGTTATTTGGGTATAGGCATCGCTGTTGTTATCGCCCTTTTGTTCGGAATCAGCTTGCTGATGTTTAGCGAACAGGTGGCTGGTTTTTACACGACCGACATCGAGGTGTTGGAGCTTGCCCAGCATTTCTTAATGTACTCGATCCTCTTCCTGATCTCTGATGCCATCGCGGCCCCTATTCAAGGGGTACTGCGGGGGTACAAGGATGTGACCATTACCTTTATCGTTGCGCTGATATCTTATTGGGTGATTGGCTTGCCTTTGGGATACATTCTGGCGAAATTCACTTCGCTTGCCGCATTCGGATACTGGATTGGTCTGATTACGGGATTGGCTGCCGGAGCCATCTTCCTTTTTGGACGTCTGCTGTCGTTACAGAAACGCATGATTCGCAGCCATTCATAAGGAAACAGATAAGCGGAAAATCCCTGGAGTGGGGGTTTTCCGCTTTTTGCATGAAGAATGAAAGCCCCGTTTACACTAAGTGAAAGACCAGATATACTTCTTATCATAGGCGATGGAAGATAACCTGACATCAATGCAGAGGGGGGGAGAGACTCATGTCACTCTCGGTATTCACGACGTATGATTTTTTGCTAAAACTAGGAGTTGCATTATTTCTAGGCTTGATGATTGGTATGGATCGGCAGCTCAAGCACAAGCCACTGGGTGTAAAAACCAGCATGGTTATTTCGGTTGCGAGCTGTCTCATTACGATTGTCTCGATTGAATCCGTTCATCGGTTCTCCTTGCCCGGACACACGAATATGGACCCGCTGCGCTTGGCTGCTCAAATTGTGAGCGGTGTAGGTTTCCTTGGGGCTGGTGTTATTCTACGCCGGAGTAATGATGTCATTTCAGGTTTGACCACAGCATCGATGGTCTGGGCGGCTTCTGGACTTGGGATTGCAGTAGGTGCAGGATTTTATTTTGAGGCAGTAACTGCGACGATCCTCATTATTTTGGCAATTAATTTGTTCCCGGTCATCCTTCGCTTGGTTGGTCCAGAATCACTCAGACAAAGAGATTTGTCGATCAAGATTGTGGTCGAAGGCGGGGGCAATTTGGATTTGGTGTTCAAGCAGATTAAGCACCTCGAACTGCAAGTGAAGCGGGTGAAGGTCAAAGACTTGGACAATAGTCTGCAAAAGCTGGAAATGATGATTACAGCGTCGGAAAATACGTATACAACGGACATTTACAGCCTGTTGAAGGCTGTCGATCATGTCATTTCGGTAGAAGTAGAAAGCAGATAATATGGAATACTAGAAGACGGAGGCTAATGTAGCTTTCGTCTTTTTCATTTCATTATTCAAGTGGCTGTCGTGAAGGAAGAAGCGCATTTCCAGTCTACGCTTCGGCCTCCGCCCAGCAAGGGGTGAAGACTGTCCGCTTCGGAAAAAATGGCGGGAGCGCTTCAAACGTAGATGGTTCGAAGAAGGATTCCATGAGTGAAGCTGAAAACCCCCGCCATTTTTTCCTACGCTGAGTAGGGCTCCAGAGGCGCTTGGACTGGAAATGCGCTTCTTCTACGTAGCTTTTGTTTCCATTCTTGAGAGTGAACTCATGAAGTCTTCCTGAAATACTTACAAAACGTTGTAAAAGCTCCTACTACACATAAGCTGTACGAAAGCACTGTCACATGTCTGGAAGGAGACCGCCCGAACGAAGAGAGGATACAGGCGACTGGAAGACATGTGGCAGGGCTTCCCCCGACCCCAACCGTTTGAAGACAGCATTCTTTTTCATTTTTTCCGAAAAAGCACTTCATCCCTTGCTAACAAGAATGAAAATCATTATCATTTTAATGAAGAAGAATTGCCTTATCCTTTTTTACATAAGAAAACGCTTGATAACAAGGAGGATACGAGATGGAATTCAGAATTGAAAAGGATACGATTGGAGAAATCAAGGTTCCGGCGGATAAGCTGTGGGGCGCCCAAACACAACGCAGCTTCCAAAACTTCGAAATCGGCGAAGAAAAAATGCCACTTCCACTGATTCGCATGTTTGCCATCCTGAAAAAAAGCGCTGCGCTGGCGAATCAAAAGCTGGGCAAGCTCGACAATGAAAAGGCAGAAGCGATTGTGGCGGCAGCAGATGAAGTGATCCAAGGAAAATGGGATGGGCATTTCCCACTGGTTGTCTGGCAAACGGGCAGCGGCACGCAATCCAACATGAACGTCAATGAAGTCATTGCTCATCGCGCGAATCAATTGCTCGAAGCGAAAGGCAGCTCGGCACGCATCCACGCCAACGATGATGTGAATAAATCGCAGAGCTCCAATGATACATTCCCGACAGCGATGCACATGGCTGGACTGGTCGCTATTGAGGAGCAAGTACTGCCTGCACTCCAGCTGTTAAAGGCAACGCTGAAAGAAAAAAGCGAAGCCTATATGGAGATCATCAAAATCGGTCGCACGCATTTGCAGGACGCGACTCCGCTGACGCTGGGCCAAGAATTCAGTGGTTGGGTACGAATGCTGGAAAAATCCGAAAAGATGATTAAAGAGAGCAAGGAGTACCTTCGTGAGCTAGCGATTGGCGGCACGGCAGTAGGAACAGGAATCAATGCGCATCCGCGCTTCGGTGAAATGGTCGCGGCAGAAATCAGCACGGAAACCAAGCACCAATTCGTAACCGCTGAAAACAAGTTCCACGCGCTGACCAGCCATGACGAGCTCGTTCATGTACATGGTGCCCTCAAAGCACTGGCTGCGGATCTGATGAAAATCGCCAATGACGTGAGGTGGCTGGCGAGCGGCCCACGTTGCGGAATCGGTGAACTTATCATTCCAGCAAACGAGCCAGGCAGCTCCATCATGCCAGGCAAGGTGAATCCGACCCAAAGCGAAGCGATGACGATGGTCGTATGCCAAGTGATGGGAAACGATGCTGCGATTGGCTTTGCTGCAAGCCAGGGGAACTTCGAGCTAAATGTGTTTAAGCCAGTGATCATCTACAATTTCCTGCAATCCGCAAGATTGTTGGCAGACGTGATGAAGTCCTTCAACGACAATTGCGCTGTAGGTATCGAGCCTGATCTGACAGTGATCAAAGAAAATCTGAACAACTCACTGATGCTGGTGACGGCACTAAACCCGCATATCGGTTATGAAAATGCGGCAGCAGTTGCGAAGCTGGCACACAAAGAAGGCATCACACTCAAGGAAGCAGCGATCAAGAGCAATTTGCTAACCGAAGAGCAATTCGATCAAGTCGTGCGCCCTGAACAAATGATTCATCCTAAAGAATAAGATCTTCATAAATGAAACCGATGGTCCCGCGCTTGTGGCCATCGGTTATTATTTTGAGAACCATTACAGATGGGAACCACCACTGGCATCAATCAATTGTCCGGTTACCCAACGGCTGTCCGAAGAAGCGAGAAAGGCGGCAACATCTGCTACATCATCAGGCTCTCCCCATCTGTTGAAGGTGGAAAGTCCAGCGGCATACTTCTGTCCATCCGGATTATTTTGCAACGTACCAGCATTCATATCGGTGTTAATAATGCCAGGCAGGATCGCGTTTACTGTAATATGACGGCTCCCCAGCTGTTTAGCCAGAGCTAGCGTTAGTGTGTTAACAGCCCCCTTCGATATGCTGTAAGTGAACACACTTGGGGAAGCTGCACGAGTCACAAGGGATGAGAGATTGATGATACGGCCTTCCTCTCTTAGGCGGGGCAAAGCTTGTTGGATCATAAAAAACGGTGCTTTGACATTGATGTTCATGACCTCGTCAAACGATTCCTCGGTAGCCTCTTCCAACGTTAAGATTTGTCCGATCCCAGCATTATTGACGAGAATGTCAAAACGATGATCTCCTGTACGTTTCTGCAGTGCTTCGTCCAATGTCGAATAAAAATTACGAATGCCGTCAAGGGTACGCAAGTCTGTGCCGATTGCGAATGCCTGGCCTCCAGCGAGTTCAATCTCACGTACGACTGCTTCTGCTTCTTCCTGTCTTCTTCCATAGTGTACGGCGACCAATGCGCCATCCTGCGCCAGACGTAATGCGATGCTACGACCAATCCCACGGCTTGCTCCGGTTACCACTGCAATTTTCTCCTTCAAATTACCCATGGTTTCATCTCCCTTGATTGAAATTCAAGTTAGTTATAACACAAGGGGATGTTTGAAATATTGCTCTCTCATTCGGCGGTTGGTCTTACTTGCTTTACCTTTTCTTTAACAATTCTTGTTATAGTAAGGCTATCTATATCTACTACGCACGCGTTCGGAGGTGTTTGTCTGTGAGGATTTTGATTGTAGATGACGACAAAGAGATTGTAGAGCTGATGGCGATATATTTGAGCAACGAAGGGTATGAGATTGAAAAGGCTTTTGACGGTTTGGAAGCGCTGGAGAGGCTGGAGCAGAAGCCCATCGATCTCGTCATTCTGGATGTCATGATGCCCAATCTGGATGGGCTGGAAGTTACCAAGCGCATACGAAAAAACTCGACCATCCCCATCCTGATGGCGAGTGCTAAAACGAATGATATGGACAAAATCCTGGGCTTGATGACGGGTGCAGACGATTATGTGGCGAAGCCTTTTAATCCGCTGGAAGTGATTGCGCGGGTCAAGTCTCTCCTGCGACGGTCGAACTACACACAGGCGAGCAAACAGGATCATGTGATTGAGGCGGGGCCACTGATTATCGACAAGCAAAGCCACTTCGTTCAGACAAAAGAAGGCACCCCGATCAAGCTGACGGCATTGGAATTTTCTGTCCTGCATCTTCTGGCAAGTCATCCGAATCGGGTATTTAGCTCGGAAGAAATTTTTGACCGCTGCTGGAAAATGGAGAATTTCGTTTCCTACAAAACGGTAATGGTTCACATCAGCAACTTGAGGGAAAAACTGGAGAAGGCGACCAATGGCGAGAAGGTGATACAGACGGTCTGGGGGGTCGGCTATAAAATTGAAGCTTAGAGCCAAGGATTTTATTCGCATCCTTTTTGATTTGCTGCTTGGCCTCATGATCATCTACGCAGTTTTCCAAATGGTTGATTTTTTTGCTAACAACTATTTGTACACCATTCCGGAAATCAGAGAGTTCATTTGGAAGTTGCGGGTCAATTTCGATATCAACTCCTTTAAAATCCCAATTGTTTTGTTGGCAACCGGTATGTTTGCGGCGTGGTCGGTCGTTCGTATCCGCAAGTATCTGGAACAAAAGCAGATGGAGCAAATCATAAACGAGCTGCATTTCATTGCAAAAGGCAACTATCATCACCAGATTTCCATTCGTCCGAACGGCAGCTTGGGTCAAGTCGTCGATAGCATCCATGCTCTGGTCAAAAGCGCCTTGGATGCGATGGAAGAGGAGCGGAGGCTGGAACAATCGAAGGACGAGCTGATCACCAACGTTTCCCACGATCTGCGAACGCCGTTGACCTCCATCATTGGCTACCTTGGGCTGATTGAGCAGAACAAACACAAGGACGAGGAGAAGTTCAAGCACTACGCCCATATCGCCTATGAGAAGGCCAAACAGATGAACGTGCTCGTCAATGATCTATTTGAGTACACGAAGGTCCGCAATCGCGGGGCGTATTTGAAGCGAACGCAGTTTGACTTGGTAGAACTGGTTGAGCAAGTATCGGTCGGCTTTCGACTCGTGGCGAATGAGGCAGGGCTGCGCTTAATCGTAGATACGCCCGATCAAAAAATCGAAATGGCAGGAGATACTGACAAGCTCGTTCGCGTTCTGGAAAACCTCATTTCCAACGCCGTGAAATACGGGCAAGATGGTACGGAAATTATCATACGTGTCTTCTGTCAAAGAGAAGGTGTCGCGATTTCTGTTGCCAATAACGGAGCGCCGATCCCGGCTGAATATGTGCCGAGCTTGTTTGAACGCTTTTTTCGGGTGGAGGGCTCCCGTTCGAAAGAGACAGGAGGCTCGGGTCTTGGTCTCGCTATCGCCAAAAGCATCATCGATCTGCACCAAGGCAGCATTTCTGCCGAAAGCACAAGCGAATGGACGACCTTTACCGTTTGGCTACCACGTACAATCTCAAGCATTTGAGAAAGCTTTACTTTTTCTTTACCTTTCGTTTCTGTAAATTTTAATCGAAAAGTCTATCCTGACTACATGAAGGTTACAAGAAGCGGCTCAAAAAACTGATGAAGAGAGGGTTTGACAATGGATAACGTGCAAAAAGTGGAGACACCGACAGAACTGCTTGTAATTGCAGGTTATGCAGTGTTTGCCCTTTACTTGTTTCTCGTCGTGAAGGTACTGCTGCTTAAATTCGGCAGTTTGGATAGCAGCTTGCTATTGGATCAGTGTAAAATCATTTGGAAAGATCCCTCTGTGATTGTGGAGCGCTTACGATACCGGAGCAATTTGGTGCCCTTTCACGAAATCGAGAACTATATCAAATTGATACGAAATAACCAAAGCTGGCACAGTGCAGTGAACTTCGTAGGCAACGTAATCGCCTTCATGCCATTTGGCTTCCTGCTGTCACTCTTGTTCCCGAAAAAAGCCGGCTCCCTGTTCAGGGTCATCCAGCTATCCCTAATGCTAAGCCTCGGCGTGGAACTGACACAACTCGTAATGAACGTAGGAACGTTCGATGTCGATGACCTGCTATTAAATACAGCGGGCGGTATAATTGGATATGTGTTCTACTTGTTCATCTGGATTCTACAGAAAAAACGGTTCATTTTGTCCGTCTCTTCCTAGGCTACTTATTAGGCACCCCTGTGGTGCTTTTTTCTTTATTATTAAAAAAGGTGTGGGTGAGCAAAGAAAGCTGGCGAGAAAAAAAGCACAGGGCTCGCAGACCTTGACAACGCCTACCCAGTCGGAACTTCAAAAAGGGGACCACGCTTGTCGAACACTTCTCCCTTGAGAAACGTCCGCCCGTAGGGTGGCTTTGGTCGACGGTCCCCTTTTTGAAATGTAGACGGCCAGTGAATCCCCTCTTGCGGGCGTGTCAGAGTCGAAGAGAACTGTGCTTTTTCTTCTCCTCCACCATGTTGACTCAAACAAAGCAGTCCCCCCTTGTTTTGTCCCAATACCTATGTTTACACTAGTAAGAAACCCATTGAAAATCCGTCGAAAGAGAAGGTGATTCTCTTTGTTAAATAAAGCGCAAGAAATTTTACGAAAGTACTTTGGCTACGAATCATTCCGAGAAGGCCAGAAGAAAATCATCACGAGCCTGTTAGCCGGACATGACACAGTAGGCATCATGCCAACCGGCGGCGGGAAATCCATCTGCTATCAAGTCCCAGCGATGCTTCAGGACGGCGTAACCATCGTGATCTCCCCGCTCATCTCACTGATGAAGGATCAGGTCGACGTACTGGTCAGCATGGGCATTCCCGCCACCCAAATTAACAGCTCACTAGATTATAGCGAGGTTCGCGACCGACTCCGTATGGCGGCCCGAGGAGAGTACAAGCTGCTGTATATCGCTCCAGAGCGTTTGGAATCCGAAGCGTTCCAAAACCTGATTCAAGATGTTCCGATCTCGTTTGTGGCAGTGGACGAAGCGCATTGCGTCTCGCAGTGGGGGCACGATTTCCGTCCGAGCTATTTGGCAATTGCCCGTTTTCTTCAATCCTTGCCACAGCGTCCGCTCGTCGCAGCCTTGACCGCCACAGCGACACCGGAGGTAACCGAGGACATCAAGCGACAGCTAGAATTACAGGACGAACGCCTTTTTATCACAGGGTTTGGCAGAGACAATCTCATCTTGTCTGTACGCAAGGGAGAGAACCGTCGAGAATTCATCCACGCGTACTTGCGGGCGAATAAGCAGCAGGCGGGGATTATTTATGCGGCAACGAGAAAAGACGTGGACGCTTTGCATGCAGATTTGGACAAGCGTGGCTTTGCTGTGACCAAATACCATGCAGGACTGACGGAAGAGGAGCGTGCGGCCAACCAGGAAGCATTTCTGTACGATGATGTCCGGACGATGGTCGCGACCAATGCATTTGGTATGGGCATCGACAAGTCCAATGTGCGTTACGTCATTCATTACAACATGCCGAAAAACCTGGAGGCGTATTACCAGGAAGCAGGCCGTGCAGGACGCGATGGGGAGCCAAGTGAGTGTATCCTACTGTTTCAGCCCCAGGATATCCAGACGCAAACGTTTTTTATCGAGCAAAATCAACTGCTGGACGAACGCAAGGAGCTGGAGTACAAAAAGCTGTACGCGATGATCGACTATTGCCGGACGCCGCGCTGTTTGCAGCAAAACATCGTGCAATATTTCGGCGAAGTAGATGCTGTCGCGTGCGGACGCTGTGCGAACTGCACCGATGAGACCGAGCTGTCCGATATTACACTCGAAGCGCAGAAGATTTTCTCCTGCGTCAAACGTATGAGAGAGCGCTTCGGTGCCGCACTCGTCGCGCAGGTACTGAAAGGCTCCAAAAACAAGAAGGTCACCCAGTTTTCCTTCGATGAGTTGCCGACGTATGGTTTGATGAAGGAGTACAAGGAAAAAGAGATCGCAGACTTGATTCAGCTCCTCATTGCCGAAGGGTATTTGCAAGTAACGGAGAGCCAATATCCAATCGTAAAGCTGGGGGAGCGGGCATTGCCTGTTCTGCGGGGCGAAGAGCGCGTTGTGCAAAAAATCTCGATACGTCCTGTGCAGCTGACAGAGGATGACGAGCTGTTCGAGCACCTGCGCGCGTTGCGCAAAGAAATCTCGACGCGGCAAAAAGTACCGCCGTATGTGATTTTCCCAGACAGTACCTTGAAGGAAATGAGCAGTGTTTGCCCGACTGACAAACAGGCCATGCTCCAGATCAAAGGAGTAGGCGAGGCGAAATTTGAGAAGTACGGAGAACTCTTTCTGGAGTGTTTGCAGAACTATGCAGCGATCAAGTCGTGACATGTACGTCACGGCTTTTTTTGCTATTTTTCCTTTCACATGCCTGCTATAGTTAGATAGCACCCAGAATTTTCTTACAAAATAGAACAGGAGGACAATTAGAGTAACACCATCGAGGGGCTTTGACAGATTAAGAGAGACAGAGGGGAAAACATGAAAAAACTAGCGAAGGGTTTATTAAGTGTAGCACTTACATCCATGGTGCTAGGCAGTGCGATGATGGGGATCGCCGCACCAGTAAAGGCCGCAGCAACACCTACCAAAATTACGCTGCTGGGTACATCTGACATTCATGGACGATTCATGCCGTGGGATTATGCTTTGGATGGCCCGAATCCAAATGGCAGCATGACGCAGTTGTTCACGATGATTAAAGAGATTCGCAAAGAAAATCCGAACACCGTCTTGCTGGACGCAGGCGATTCGATCCAAGACAACTCGGCAGAGCTTTTCAACGACCAACCGCAGTCTCCTATCATGGTCGCGATGAACGAAATGAACTATGACGCGTGGGCCTTTGGCAATCATGAATTTAATTTTGGACTCGATGTATTGGATAAGGTCAGTAGCCAATACAAAGGCTCTGTTTTGGCAGGCAACATTTACAAGGAAAATGGCGAGCGTTTCTTGCCTGCGTACACGATCATTGAGCGTGGCGGTATAAAAATCGGCGTCATTGGGATGAACACACCGATGATTACCGATTTCGAAAAAGGAACCGACCATCTGGATGGCCTCGTGATCAAAAACCCGGTAGAAGAAACCAAGAAAGCCGTAAAAGAGCTGGAAGGCAAAGTAGACGTCATGATCGGCCTCATGCACATGGGCATTGAGAATGAAAACGGTATTCCGGGTACGGGCGTTGCAGATATCGCGAACGCCGTTCCAGAACTGACTGCGATTTTTGCCGGGCACATGCACAAGCTCGTGAAAAAAGAAGAGATCAACGGCGTTCTGATTACAGAGCCGGACAAATACGGTACACATCTCTCTCGCATTGACCTGACTTTTGAGAAGAAAGACGGCAAGCTCGTGCTGACTGACAAGGAAGCGACTGCGGTCCCTGTAAAAGGCGCAGATGGCACACCAGCGGTATCTGATCCAGCGCTGGAGACCAAGCTCCAGCCTTTTCATGAGTTCGCGCGTGCAGATGCCAACATCGTCGTAGCAGAGCTCAAAGGCATGAACCTGGTAGAGAAAAACGAGATCGAGGGTATCCCGACGGTCCAAATTCAGGAGACGCCACTGTCTGACTTTTTCCATGAAGTGATGCTCTACTACAGTAAAGCAGACATGGTTGCTCACCAGATCGACAACGACAAAGCCAAGCTGGATGTCGGTCCGATCAAGAAAAAGGATATCGCCTACAACTACCAATACGCGGGTGGCGAGATTACCGTATACAAAGTAACCGGAAAAGACTTGAAGGACTATATGGAATGGGCTGTGGGCTACTTCAATTCCACGCGCCCTGGCGACGTGACAGTCAGCTTTGATCCAAAACGCCGCGCTTCCAAATACAGCACCAACGATTTCTTCGGTGGCGTGAAATACGAAATCGACCTGACCAAGCCATACGGTAGCCGCATCACGAACCTGCGCAAGCTCGATGAGACACCGATCAAGGCTACAGATACCTTGAAGCTCGGAATGAACGCATACCGGATGGAAGCTTTGCAGGCAAAAGGTGGCGCGTTGGAAGGACGCAAGTTCGAACAGCTGTGGTCTTCCAAAGACAATACTGCGTTTGGTGAAACAGGTGGAACGATCCGCAACCGTGCGATTGCGTACCTGAAAGAAGTGAAAAAGGGCGTTTACGAGCCAAAAGTACAAAACAATTGGAAGATTACAGGTGTGGACACCACAGCACCTGTACGCAAGGACATAGTAGAGCTGATCAATGCAGGCATTTTGAGCGTTCCGAAAACGGCAGATGGCAAATACACCAATATCGCTTCCATCAACATCAAGGACGCGGTAACCAAAGAAGAAATCACCGAGCTGTCTGCAAAAGTAAAAATCAATGCAGCGAAGTTTTCGACCCTCAAAACAAAAGGTGAATTTTATCATCAACTGAACGAAGCGAGAAAGGCTGCGGAAAAATCGGGTACACCGACAACTAACACCCAGCAAAAGAAATAACATAGATAGACGCCAGAAAGCCGTGACACTAGTGGTCACGGCTTTTTCTTTTTCTATCACGCCAATCTGTCAACGCACGATACGTCTGCGATACTTCACCAAGTACAACAGGAACCCGAGCAGCAGTAGCCCTTGACCAACAATCGCACCGGAGATAGAAATGCCGATATAGGTGATCAGGTAGTAAATGCCGGAGCCTACTGCCATCAGCAGATTCTCGATGAAGTTTTGAATCGCAATCGTTTTTCCTGAACCGACCATCCGTTTGCCTTCGTCCTGCAAGACCGTATTCATCGGGATAATGAACACGCCGCCCATGAACCCGACGAGAAGCAATAAACTGATGGCAACAAAGGTCAGATTCGTCCAAGGAAATAGCACGATGATGAGAAACATTCCGAATCCGTATGTCAGCGATCGAGTGAAATGAGTCAAAGGAATGAGCTTCGGAGCGAGAAAAGCCCCCACGATAATTCCAATGGATGTCGTTGCGAGAATCAGCGATACAGAGAAGCTCTCCGGGTTAATTCCTAGCGCGAGAGGAATCCAGGCCAAAACGGCCACGCGCAGGACAGCTGAGGACATCCAGAATGCTCCGGTTCCAATCAGGGCAAAGCTCGTTTCCGGACGATTCATCAAGTGCTGGAAGTCGATGAAAAAGCGTCGGGCTTCTGCTCCATAGCGAATGGATGCATTCCCTCTCATGCGCGGAATGAAGAAAGTCATACCGAGCGACAGCAGATAGATCAGCAGACAAATTCCTGACGAGATAAGCGGTGCCGTCATGTTCGCGATGGCTCCACCACCACCGATTCCTGTCAAAATCGCAAAGATCGTATAGGCTTCGATGCGTGCATTCGCATGAAACAGTTCATCTTCATTTCGAGTCAGCTCCGGCAAAATTCCGTACTTGGCTGGAGAATACACGACCGCTCCGACTCCTACTGTGAAGTAACACAACATCAGCATGATGATACTCGACTGGTCAATGAAAAACAGCAAGACGACACCAAGCGCTTTAATCAGGTTGCCGATCACCAGCACGATTGACTTGGCATGCTTGTCGGCAAAAGGCCCAACTAATGGAGCGAGAAAAATGTAAGGGAGAAAGAATGAAATCGATACGAGTGCAAGCATCGCGGGAGAAAAACCGTTCTCCCGCAGCAGATTCGCGATGACAAACAAAATCATGTTGTCGGCAAAGGCCGATAGAAACTGAGTGAAGTACAGGGCTTGTAGTGGTTTTAATCGTATATTCACATCATTTTCCTCCCGTTTCGACCAGTTGTTTCAGGCTGACGTAATCCGTTTTTCCGCTACCGAGAAGTGGTAGAGCCTTGATGACTTGCATCGTACCTGGGATGAGAAGTGGCGAGTATTGTTTTTCCGTCAAATACGCGCGTAATTGGCTCAGCTGAACCGATTCATCTGTGGTAAATAGCAGGACACGCTCACCTTTTCGCGGATCATTCACTGTGATTGCAGCAAAACCGGAGTGTCCGAAGCATTGCATAGCCAGTTCTTCAACCAGATTGAGCGAAACCATCTCGCCGCCGATTTTGGCGAAGCGCTTCAAGCGGGATTGAATGCTGAGAAAGCCGTCCTTGTCAGCGGTAACCAAATCACCTGTGTGGTACCATTCCTCAGCGGGAACAAAGCCCTTTCCGTGAATCATATAACCCTTCATGACGTTTGGACCCTTCACCAAAAGCTCTCCGCCAGCATCGATTCCTTCTACTGGTTCCAGCTTGGCGGACATCCCTGGCATCAAACGCCCGACGGTTCCTGGTTTGTTAGCCAGCGGGGTGTTGAGCGACAGGATCGGAGCTGTTTCCGTTGCCCCATAGCCTTCAAAAATCCGCACACCGAACTTTTCCATCCACAGCTTGCGCACATCGTCCTTTAGCTTTTCTGCACCTGCAAATACGTAGCGCAAGGTGTAGAAGTTGTAAGGATGGGCCATACGTCCGTAACCAGCCATAAAGGTCGAGGTTCCGAAGAGGATCGTTGCGTTTTGATCGTAAACCAATTCCGAAATCGCCTTGTAATGCAACGGACTTGGATACAGATAAACCGGGATACCCTTCACGACCGGTAAAAGTGTTCCCGCAGTAAGACCGAAGCTGTGGAACATAGGCAGGGCATTGAAAAACTTGTCGCGACTCGTAATATCAATCACACTAGTCACTTGTTGAATATTCGCGTACAGATTCGTATGCGTCAGAATGACACCCTTTGGCTTACTCTCACTGCCGGAGGTGAAGAGGATCAGCTCGTTACTTGTCGCTGAAGCTTTTTTCTTCCGCAAATAAGAGAAGAGTGCAGACACTTTGTCAAAAGCAGTCGCGGATGCTTTTAAATCCTCGAGATAAATGATTTTCATGCTCGGTGAAAGACCTGCGATGATGTGCTCGAGCTTTCCTTTTTCAATAAATACACGCGATGTCAGGATCGTATCGATATGGGCAGTCTCACAGCAATCCATCAAGGAGCGAATACCAAGCGAAAAGTTCAGGATGGCTGGAGTGGCTCCGATGCGGAACAACGATAGCAACGTTACGAGATGACCCACTGAATTGGGAAGGAATACACCGACAACCGGCTTTCCCAGGAGCATTGGCTGCAATTTGTTGCCGAGTAGGTAGCTGCCGATTAACAAGGTCTTGTAGTCGATCGCGGACGTCAGGTCCTTGGCGATTTCCATTTTTGCACCATTCAGGCGAGCTGCTTCGAGAACTTCATCAAACAGATTCACGTTTTGCTTCATTCGGCTCTCGAACAAGCCTTCTTGAAGAGTACGCAGAATACGATCATTGGCCGTGGCTTTTTGTTCGCGCATCGACAATTTTGGATCGCGCTCGATCGTGAACGGAGTGCCTACTGTCATGGTCACATCAGGGAACCAGGAGAGCTTCAGCTTTCCTTTCAAATACGAGAAGATCGAACGTTCCAGACCACTAATAATGATTGGGTAAACCGTTACACCAGTTCGCAGAGCGAGATAGCCAACACCACTGTAGATTTTCATAATGCCGCCCGTCGTCGTGATCCGGCCTTCTGGAAAAATCACCAGCGTCTGTCCGTTGCGAATAACGCGGAGCATGTGGCGGATGGAGTACGGGTTCAGCGGATCGATCGCGATATGCTTGCGGAAGCGGAGGAAAAACGCAAACCGCTTGGCGATCTCCGTGTTGACGACAAAGGTCGCTTCTTTTGGCAAGCAAAAGGATAGGAGTACCGCATCTAACAAGGAAACGTGATTGGGAGTGATAAGAGATGGCTTCGACAAGTCGATTTTGGAGAGCCCAAGCACACGAGGACGAAACCACAGCATCAGAATCGATTTTAAGAAAGAATAAATAAGGGCCATGTGGACCACACCTTTACAAGGGATAAGTGAGTTGCTCTATAGCTTTTAGAGGTTGATCAAAAAGCCGACTTTTGATCATGAAGTAGTTTAGAAAGCTTATTCGGCATCGAAACTGGCGTTCACCTTCGAAGTCCGGTGCTCATGTAGGTCCCCTACATTCCGCTCCTCCTTCTTCAGCTTCTCGCCATTTTCTCGATGCTGAAAAGTCGACTTTTTGATCTCGCACTTTTAATTGTAAAGAGTGGAGCATGTAAAAAAAGTACCAACATTCATTGGTACCTGGTAATAAGACCTAGAATAGCTTTTTCTGGCTGGCTTTTGCGGCCGCTTCCTTGCTTGTTTTGACGCCCATTTTTTTGAGGATTCGGTTGATGTGGTTTTTGATCGTACGCTTCGTGATGTGGAGAGATTGTTCAATCTGCGTTTGCGTATGACCTTGGTGGATTAGCTGTAGGATGTCCCGTTCTGCGGGAGATAAGAGCTTTTGATTTTCATCGTTTTTCAAACGCAAAAATTCGTTGCGCAGTGCCGCAGCTGCCGTAGGGTGAATGGAAGATTGGCTGTTGTGAGCGGCACGGATAGCGTCGGGAATTTCCTTGAAGTTCGATTTGCTGATGTAATTGACGGCACCCGCTGAGAATGATTCCACGATCACTGCCTCGTCTGTCAGAGAGGTGAGCATGATGATTTTGCTGTCAGCCTGGAGGGCCATGAATTCGATTGCCGTCTCGATCCCGTCCAGATTGTTCTCGGTCAAGTTAATGTCCATTAAGACGACATCCGCTTTGGCAGGCAAAAAGCGCTCGATTGCTTCTGCCTTGAACCCGGCTTCCCCTACTACAGTGAGATCCGGCTCTTTGTTCAGGAAGTCAATGAGACCTTTGCGCCAGACGGGATCATCCTCTACTAAAAATACCCTGATTGGATTCATGATTGTGAGCGTCCTTTCGCTATTCAGAGTCGTTTATGATGACGCGCTTTTTCGGGAAGAACAGGAAAACGGTGGTTCCTTTGCCTTGCTCACTGTAGATTTCCAGTTGGCCTTGATGCTTTTGCATGACATTGTAGCAGTAGGAGAGCCCAAGCCCAAAGTTTTGCCCTGTCCGTTTTGTCGAGAAAAAAGGATCGAGCACATGAGGCAGGTTCTCTTTTGTGATGCCTGTGCCTGTGTCTGCGACCGTGATAATGAGATGCTTGTGAGACATAAATAGCTGAAGATGGAGCTTGCCACCCGACTTCATGGCTTCCAGCGCATTCATGCACAAGTTGGTGATGACTTCGCGCAGTTGTACGCCATCCCCATACAAGCGAAGTGTTTCGTCCACTTCACTAACGACTTCTACCTGTTGTTTCAGGATATAGGGCGTTAAATTTTGTGTGACTTGCCCGATGATTTGGCCGGGGTCACATGGTTCTTCGCGCAGCTCGACGTCCCGCAGCTGGTTTTGAATCCGATTCATCATGTCCAGCATATGCTGCGAGGATTGCATCAGCACAAGCGCGTCTTCTTTTAGCGACGGCTGGTTGGTTTCATCCGCATATGTCTCGATACGGTCGGCATACAGCGATATTTTGCCTGCTTCATTTTTGATCGTATGGTTAATGATTTGTGCACCGGAAGTCAAGGCGCGCAAGGTACTGTCCAGACGTTTTTTCTCCACGCGGAGACGGACGCCAAGGAAGCCGTATTTCAGACTGATGGCAACGATCAGGATAAACTGGATCGTGACCACGAGCATGTTGTAGCGCCAAGCCTCGTAATCGTTCTGGATACGCATGATATAGATGAAAATAAAGACGAAAAACAACGGGATGATGATGAGTACGTTCGTGAAAAAACTGTTCTTTTTCACAAGTGGATCTTTTTCTCGCATGTACTGCACGACAAGCAGCGTACAGGAGAATAGAAAAAACGGAATCACCCATGCCACCATAATCCAGTAGTTAAAAAGCAGCTCGGGATAAACGGGTGTAATCCAAAGCATCCCAAGCGGCAGGATGAGCGCAGCATATTGTATCGTCAGCTTTACTCTGCGAGACAAAAATTCAGCTGAGTGTACGGCAAACATGAGAAACGTGTAAGGCAAACCCACCTGGCAAATAAAGGAGGAGATGCGGCTCGCCATTATCAGGGTGTTCGTGGTCCCGGGCTGTGCGGCCAGATATTCTGCAAAATAGGGCATGATCGTCTCGTCAATCACGCCTGAGATAAAGCCCCCAGCCCCAACAAAGGCAGTCGCACAAGCCCAGCGGATCGACGTTCGTTTCGGGTCTGTGAACAGCACAAACAGACCTAACGCCCATATGGTAAACAAGATAAAAACCATCATGGATTTGCTATCTCCTGTCAATCATTATTTCTCTATTATATCGTACACCAGGGAAAGGAGACGGAAAAATAAATCATCGGGACAAAAACGGGGGAAGGGGAAAAAGCAGCAAGCAGGTTTTTCCAAATATTCGTGGAAATGAAAAGGATTGGTTGTGCATTTCGTGACTTTCTATCTATTCAACGGCGGGTGATAGAGTGAAACGATTAGATTTAATATTCCAGACGTTAGTAGACGCTGGTCCTGATAAAAAAGTAAGCGCTTCAGATTTGGCTGAGAGGCTTGGTTTGAGTCGAGCGAATGTGAGCAGTGATTTGAACCGTTTGTGGAAGGAAGGCCGAATCGAGAAGGAAGAAGGCCGTCCGACGCTGTTTTTTGCCAAGCAAGGAAACGATTCGCTCTATTTGGCGGAGACGTCGCTGGACAGGCTGGCGAAAACCAACAAGAGCCTGATCACGCGTATTGAGCAGGCAAAGGCGGCCGTTTTGTATCCGCCGAGAGGGATGCATTGCTTGATTTTGGGAGAAACAGGTGTAGGGAAGTCGTGGTTCGCCGGGATGATTCACGAGTTTGCCGTTGATATTGGACGCCTGGAAAAGCATGCTCCTTTCGTGATTTTTAACTGTGCCGATTATGCCAACAACCCGCAGCTCTTAATCAGTCAATTGTTCGGAGTCAAAAAAGGGGCGTACACCGGAGCGGAGATGGATCGCAAAGGACTTGTGGAGAAGGCGGATGGTGGCATTCTCTTTCTCGATGAAGTGCATCGACTGCCGGCGGAAGGACAGGAAATCTTTTTTACCTTTATGGATAAAGGCATATTCCGCCGCGTAGGGGAAACAGAGATGGAGCGGACGGCTCAGGTACAGATTGTCATGGCCACGACAGAAAATCCGGAGTCGAGTCTCTTAAAAACGTTCATGAGGCGAATTCCCATGGTCATCAAGCTGCCATCTTTAGTGGAGCGTGGCTTGGAAGAGCGCTTTCGTATTACGATGGAGATTTTTCAAGAAGAGGCTTTTCGGTTGGGGAGAGAGATTCAGATATCGGCCAATGCTGTGCAGGCATTCTTGTGCTATCACTGCCCGAATAACATTGGACAGTTAAAAACGGATATTCAGCTCACCTGCGCCAGCGCCTATGCCGAATTCATTTCGTTAAAAAAGAATCAGCTGCACGTATCGGTTCAGGATTTGCCGCATCATGTCAAGCAAGGGCTGCTTTTGGTGAAGGATTACAAGCAGGAGCTAGATGAAATCATTGGGACGGAGCACAACTGCTTTATCGTGCAGCCATCCAAAGAGGGCATCTGGATCGGACGAGAAACAGGGGATACGACGGACAGTGTCTATGAAAAAATCGAGCAAAAAATATACGAGCTACAAAACCTCGGTGTGAGTGAAAAAGAATTGGAGTTTGACATCGAGAATTACTTTACAACCTTTATCAAAGGCGTCCATCAACGCGTGAATAAGGGCGACATGGCCCGAATTATTGACCCGTTCATCATTCATCTCGTGGAAGAGATCGTTCGCTTTGCAGAGGCCAAGCTGGAGAAGATTTTGAGCCAGAAGGTGATCTTTGGTCTCGCGCTGCATATTCAGACGTCGAAGGAGCGCCTTGCACAAGGCAAGCAAATCGTGAATCCGCAAATCAACCACGTCCGAATCAAATACAAGAAAGAGTTTGCTGTGGCGCTAGAATGCGTGCGCATGATAGAAGAAGCGATACTCATGGATCTGCCGATTGGTGAGGCTGGATATTTGACCATGTTTTTCGTGCTCGACGATGTCAGCATGGAGGAAGAACGGGAAACAATCGGGGTGCTCGTTATTACGCACGGCAGCGGTGGTGCGACAGCGATGGTCGATGTGACGAACCGATTGCTGGTCACACAATATGCGAGAGCCATCGATCTGCCGCTTGAAGAAGACTCCATGAGTGTTTTGGAAAAAGCACTGAAAGTAGCCAGAGAGATCGGCAAGGCTGGACTGCTGTTGCTCGTAGATATGGGGTCGCTGCTCGGCTTTGGCGAGATTATTGAGCGGGAGATCGGCATTCCGGTCAAGGTCATTCCGATGGTCAGCACGCCGCATGTAATTGAAGCCACTCGAAAAGCCATGCTCGGTCATTCACTCGAGGATGTTTACCGTGATGTTTTGGGCATTTCGCTCTACCAGCGGGAGGAGCAGCCGAAGGAGCAGGTGCAAAAGCATATTCCGGCACTGACGATCGTCGCTGCCTGCCTGTCTGGGGAAGGCAGTGCCTTGTTTTTGAAAAAGCTGCTGGAATCGAGGCTTAGGTACGATGATAGCCTGCTGGAATTTGTGCCGCTGCAACTGATCGATAAGGCTCAAGCCCGCAGTCAGCTTCGAAAAATCAAGGAGGAGAGAAAAATTCTCTTCGTTGTGAGCAATTACATTCTCGACCGCGAGTTGCGCCACCATAGCATGGACGATGTTTTGAATGGAGAGGCGATGTCTGATATCCAGCAAGTGATCGATCTGGAAGAGGCCTACTTGAAGATGCAAGAGTCGCTAGGAGAGCATCTACAAATGGTAGACGGACAAGATATTCTCGCAGACGTGAGGATGTGTGTCGGCCGTATGGAGGAGCGACTGAACAATTATTTGGTTTTTGACACGCGAATTGGGGCCTACTTGCACATCTGCTGCCTGGTTGATCGCTTGAAAGCAGGGACGCAATCCGTGGCGTATATTCAAAAAGACAGTTTTTTGCTGGAGAACCGCAAGCTGTACAGCTTAATCCGACATGAATTATTGCCCCTGGAAGATAAGTATGAGGTAGTAATCAGCGAAGACGATGTTTGTTTTATCATGAATTTCTTCATACACAACAAAGCACTGGCGTAACCAGTGTTTTGTTTTTTGACTTTTCCCTATTCAAAATCAAACACTACAGCGCTTACATAAAAACACTAGTGAGAGTGACGGGCGATGAGGTAGCGAAATATGCCTGACTATGCGGTTATTTTGGTAAGCGCATACATTTTTGGTGTTTTGGCACGAAACTTGCTCTTTCAGTAAGGCATCACTCGTTGAGAGGAGGGGGTACAATGAATATTTTATTGTGTTGTGCAGCGGGTATGTCGACAAGCTTGTTGGTTCAAAAAATGGAGGAGGCTGCCAGAGAAAAAGGGTTGGACGCTAAAATATGGGCAGTTTCCGCAGATGAGGTAAAAAATCATATTGACCAAGCTGCGGTGCTCTTGCTGGGACCACAAGTTCGTTACAAGCTGACAGAGATGAAAAAAGAAGGGGCATCCAGAGGAATTCCTGTAGATGTAATCAGCACGGTCGATTACGGTACATTGAACGGGAAAAACGTGCTTGAGTTTGCGCTTCGTCTAAAACAGTAGGAGGGGGATGCGTGTGGGCGGATTTGTTTCATTTATGGAAAACCGCATGATGCCGGTAGCGGGAAAAATTGCGGAGCAAAAGCATCTGCAGGCTATTCGTGACGGAATTATCCTTACATTGCCTTTGTTGATCATTGGTTCAATGTTCCTCATCATTGGCTTCATACCTATACCTGGTTATGACGAATTCATGATTGGGATTTTCGGTGAAAAATGGCGGACCAAGCTGCTGTATCCCGTAGGTGCTACGTTTGACGTCATGGCCTTGATCGTCAGCTTCGGTGTCGCCTACCGACTGGCGGAGAAATACAAGGTCGACCCGCTATCGGCAGGAGCCATTTCTGTCGCATCCTTCTTGCTCGCTACTCCATATAAAATCATGTTCACCCCGGAAGGAGCGAGTGCAGCTCAAGAGGTGGGCGGAGTCATTCCTCTCACACTGATGGGCAGTCAGGGATTATTTGTCGCGATGCTATTGGGTATATTGTCGACAGAGATTTATCGCAAAATCATTCAAAAGAAAATTGTCATTACCATGCCAGACGGAGTGCCTCCCGCAGTTTCCCGTTCCTTTGTGGCATTGATCCCAGCTGGTGCGGTGCTTTTGGTGGTTTGGTTATTGCGTATCCTCCTTGAAAACACGTCCTTCGAAAGTATTCACAATATTGTGAAGGATTTGCTCGTCGGACCACTCAGCGCTGTTGGCAGCAGCTTGATTGGGGCCATTTTATGCGTGCTGCTTATTCACATTCTCTGGGCCATTGGCTTGCACGGTGCGGCGATTGTCGGTGGCATTATGAGTCCCATTTGGCTGACGCTGATGGACCAGAACCGAGCCGCATTCCAGACTAATCCAAACGGTGAATTGCCAAACGTCGTCACTACGCAATTTTTTGACATGTGGATATTCGCTGGGGGATCGGGTGCTACGTTAGCCCTCGTCGTCTTAATGGTATTTCGGGCACGCAGTAAACAGATGAAAAACATTGGCCGTCTTTCGCTTGGACCTGGTTTGTTTAACATCAATGAACCTGTCACGTTCGGTATGCCAATTGTCATGAATCCACTTTTGATCATCCCATTTGTTCTGGCGCCTGTCGTATTGGTCATTATCAGCTATTTGGCCATGTCATTCGGTTGGGTGGCAAAACCAAGCGGGGTAGCAGTTCCGTGGACGACACCATTGTTGATCAGTGGATATTTGGCTACTGGTGGGAAGGTATCGGGTATGGTTCTCCAAGCGGTGAACTTCGTGATAGCGCTCGCGATCTACTATCCGTTCTTCCGTCTGTGGGATAAACAAAAGGTAAGCGAAGAAAAAGCCAGCACTGCTTCCGATAGTAATGCTGTGTCTATGTAAACGCAAGAGGAGAGGCTATCTATGAAATTGATTGTGAATGCAGACGATTTTGGGTATTCCAAAGGCGTCAATCTGGGCATCGTCGAAGCACATCGGGAAGGAGTCGTTACTTCTGCGACCTTGATGGTCAATATGGAGGGGTTCGAGCACGCTGTAGGGCTGGCCAAAGAACATCCGACGCTCGGAGTAGGCATTCATCTGGTACTCACATGCGGATCGCCAGTTAGTCAGGATGTACCATCGCTAACGGATGGAGAGGGGCGTTTCCGACGTGGGCAAGATCATCTGATTTCTGCTGCACCGGAGGAGATTGAGCGGGAGCTGCGGGCTCAATTGGGGAGGTTTGTTGCGTCGGGGCTCAAGCTGACGCATATCGACAGCCACCACCATGTACATGCACATCCAGCTGTTTTGCCGATTGTTCTGAAGCTGGCAGAGGAATATAGGGTGCCAGTTCGCTATCCCTGGATGTCCGGGACACAGGAGCAGCGGGACCAATCGAGTGTTTTGACGACAGAAGGCTTTTCTCATCATTTTTATGGAGACGACCTAACCGTACAATCCTTCGTCAGGATCGTAGAGGATATGTCAGATTATCCTGTGGTTGAGATCATGACGCACCCTGCCTATTTGGACGAAGCGGTACTGACAGGCAGTTCATACGCAAAGCAACGAACCACAGAATTGAAGATCTTAACAGCAGCAGAGTTAAAGCAGTACATTCGTGATCAAAAAATACAGCTCGTGACTTTTAGCGAACTTGGATAGGTGGAGATAGATTTGGACCATACAGACGTTATTTTTCAACTAATACTTCACGGAGGAAACGCACGGAGTCTGGCAATGGAAGCGATCGCTCTGGCTAAAAATAGAGACTTGCCAGGAGCAGAAGATGCGCTGAAGCGTGCGGGAGAAGAGCTCGGTCTTGCACACCAAAATCAAACGGCACTTATCCAGAAGGAGATTGCGGGCGAAAAGACTGAGATCAGCATGCTCTTGATTCACGCCCAGGATCATTTGATGAACGCAATTACAGTCAAGGATTTGGCAACGGAGTTTGTAGAGCTGTACAGCCAAATCCATGCAGGCAAGGAGGCAGGAGTATGAGCGGAATCAAAATTGTAACGATCGGTGGAGGGTCTAGCTATACACCTGAGCTGGTGGAGGGCTTTATCAGGCGCTACGATGAATTACCCGTGCGAGAGCTGTGGCTGGTTGATATTCCAGAGGGCGAGAAAAAGCTGCAAACAGTAGGTGCCTTGGCAAAAAGGATGGTAGAGAAGGCAGGGGTGCCTATCGAGATCCATTTGACGCAGGATCGGCGAAAAGCACTTGCGGGCGCAGATTTTGTTACGACACAAATGCGCGTGGGTCTATTGGATGCGCGAATCAAGGATGAGCGGATTCCTTTGAAATACGGGGTGATCGGTCAGGAAACGAATGGACCTGGCGGCTTGTTCAAAGGCCTGCGTACCATTCCGGTCATTATGGACATTTGTCGTGACATGGAAGAGCTATGTCCAGATGCTTGGCTGATTAACTTCACGAATCCGGCTGGAATGGTCACAGAGGCAGTGCTGCGGTATACCAACCGCAAAAAGGTCATTGGACTGTGTAATGTTCCCATCGGGATGAAAATGGGTGTTGCCTCTGTTTTAGGCGTCGAGCAATCACGGGTTCATATTGACTTTGCCGGTTTGAATCATATGATCTTCGGACTGGGTGTGTACCTGGATGGGGAAAATGTCATTTCCCAGGTAATGGATAAAATAACGGGCGACCAATCGGGCATTACGATGCAAAACATTTTGGACCTTGGTTGGGATAAGGATTTCATCAAAGCACTGGGGATTCTCCCGTGCCCGTATCATCGTTATTACTACCAGACGCGCACGATGCTTGAGCATGAACTGGAAGAAGCGGAGCAGAAGGGTACGCGGGCTGAAGTGGTCAAGCAGGTAGAAGCGGAGCTATTTGCGCTCTACGAAGATCCAGACTTGGATATCAAGCCTCCGCAGTTGGAGAAACGTGGCGGGGCCTATTACAGTGAGGCTGCTTGCAATCTGATTTACTCCATTTACAACGACAAGCGCGATATCCAGACGGTAAATGTTCGCAACAATGGGGCGATTGCCAGCATTCCGGATGATTCGGCAGTCGAAGTGAACTGCGTGATTACAAGAGAAGGGCCGATTCCTTTGGCTGTTGGTGACTTGCCTGTTCCCGTGCGTGGACTCGTACAGCAAATCAAATCGTTTGAGCGAGTGGCAGCTGAGGCGGCTGTAACCGGTGATTACCATACAGCGCTATTGGCGATGAATATTAACCCGCTGGTGCCGTCTGATGTGATCGCCAAAAAAATACTCGATGAAATGCTGGAGGCGCACAAGGAGCATCTGCCCCAGTTTTTCAAGCCTGTCACATAAGGATGGAACTCGTTTGAAATACAAACTCCTCGCTTTAGATGTGGACGGAACGATTTTGATGTCGAACCACACCTTATCCAAAGTAACAGAGCGGGCCATTACCCAGTTAGTGCAGCAAGGAGTCCACGTCACACTGGCAACCGGCAGGGCATACCCATCGGCCAAATCGTTAGCGCAGCAGTTCCAGATCAGCGCACCGCTTGTTTCCCATGATGGCGCATACGTCGCAGACCCCAAGACGGATCAGGTGCTGTATGTACAGCGTATTCCGCATGAGATAGCGGCGAGGATTACAGATATACTCGTATCGCATGGCCTGGATGTCATGTTGCTGCATGAGGCTTATGCTGTCACGAATCGCACCTGGAAGTTGACAGATTTGTTTCCTCTGTTAAATGCCTGGACACTGCGCCAGCTCTGGAAAAATCAATACCCGCTCAAAATCCAGGCTTCGCGGTTGATAGCCGGATACGTTCGAAAACATGAGGTGTGTGCTCCGAAAATATTCGTCACGGGAGACGAGAAGCGTCTGTTGGAAGCAAGACAAGAGCTTGAGAAAGCCGAGCTTTCGGGGATTCGCGTGACGGCATCAGGCGCGAATAATTTGGAAATATTGCCTGTGGGCATCTCCAAAGCAAGTGGTCTTGCGGTAGTGAGTGAGAGGCTTGCGATTCAGCCTGACGAGATCGTTGCTGTAGGAGACAACTACAATGATGCAGAGATGCTCCAATTCGCCGGAATGGGTGTGGCGATGGGCAATGCTCCCGATGATTTGAAACAGCTGGCTCGGCATGTCACGGAAACGAATGATCGGCATGGGGTGGCAGAAGTCATCGAGAAGTTTTTCTTGTGAGAAGATTGCATATACAAGGACAGGAAGGGAGGCGTGAAATTGATCCGAATGAACCTGGAAGTAGCCGTGAGTGGAGGTCTCCATGCTCGCCCTGCTTCTGTCTTGGTGAACTTGCTCAATCAATACAGCTCGTCAGTCAAGATGATCTACAATGACAAGCAGGCTAATGGCAAAAGCATCCTCAGCGTAATGGCTCTGGGGGCAAAGACCGGAGATGAAATTATGTTTGAGGTGGAGGGGGCCGATGAGCAGGAAGTGGCTGCCAGTATTGAGGCCCTATTTGAAAGGAACTTTGCCATCTAACAGGGAGAAAACCACGTAATAAAGCCAGTGCCTGACGATCGGGCACTGGCTTTCCTATTTGATCCTTACGCGTGCTTGCGGAATACGACCGTGACTTTGAAGTAATCGCCATCAATATCGATAGACAGCCTGCCGTCTTGCAGCTCTACGATGCTTTTTGCGATAGCCAAGCCGAGGCCAGAGCCTTCGGTATGACGGGATTGATCAGCGCGCTTGAACCGTTCAAACAGTTCCTGTGCATCAAAGTCGATTTCGTAGGCGGAGACATTTTTGAACGTCAGGATAACCTCGTCCTCTGTCTCTGCCAAATGAATCAGGACGCGCGTGTTCGGCATGGAATACTTCAGGGCGTTGCCGATCAGATTCTCGAATACACGCCATGTTTTCTTGCCATCCAGAGGAGCGACGATCTTCGGCTGTTCCGTCGTTACGCGGAAAGTGAGCGTCGATTGGTCGATTTTGTCACTGAATTCAGCGATGGATTGGTTGAGCAGGGAGGCTACATTCACTTGCTCGATATTCAGCTCAACCGCGCCGCTGGACATTTTGGCTGCGTCAAACAGGTCATCGATGAGGACCCGCAGTCGATCTGCTTTGCGATCCAAGACATCGACGTAGTTCTTGCGGTCCTCAGGTGCCAAATCTTCCTGCTTGAGCAGGGTAACGTAGTTGATAATCGACGTCAGCGGTGTTTTTAAATCATGAGAAACATTGGTGATCAATTCGGATTTCATGCGCTCGCTCTTCATCTGCTCTTCCATCGCGTGCTTGAGTCCCTTTGTTATGTTGTTGAGAGAGTGCGCGAGATCAGATAACTTCCCTTTTCTTACCTTTTGGATCGTAGTGTTCAGATTACCGCCAGCCATTTCGGAGGCACCTCGCATGATGCGGTTCATCAGTCCCAAGCGTCTAAGCGCGTATGGGAAAACCACGGCCATGTAAAACATGCCATACAAAAAGCTGAAAAACAGTAAGCCACCAGACCCTTCGACAAGCCCGACGAATCCGAAACCGATACTCATCCCGAACATAACAGTCAGGATGAACAACGTGGATACTTTAAAGAACATGCCGCGATTGGCATAGCTTTCTTGAAGAAGGACACGTTGTCTGGAGAAAATACTCTTTTGCCACTGCTGCGTAAATCTCTCAGGATGGTTGTACATAAGCCATGCCTCCATGAATTGTAGAAGCAGGTAAGCAGTAAACAACGAAACGAACGCAAGGGTGAAGAAATGCTCCCCATCAATTGGCAAGAAGAAAAAGCGCACGTTCGCGATCATAATCAGATACGTGATGCCAAGCATGAACGACAGTACCATCCGAATATCCAACGGGATGAAGCGGAACAGTGCCATGCTTTTCACTACAATCGGTACTTCTAACGTTTTGCTAACTGGCAAATACCAGTAGCAGAATGCAAGGATGAGCAGAGTGCCCCCGAGCAGAACAAACTCGCCAATCAGCCGATCCCGAATGGAATCATAGTAAAGGGCATCTGTGTGGACCTGACTATATCCGTCTGGTTCTTTTGGGATATAAAAGATACCACTTAGTTGATTCAGTTGATAAGTGCGATTGATGCTTTCCAAATCCCCGTTCGTATTAGGGAGGTTGATTGTATAGCGCGCATATCGGGCCAGTTCCCATTCTGTAGGTTCTTGCGCGAGATTGGTGTAAACTTTGTTGTTCTTTTTATCGGTGACATAGTATTTGAAGGAGCCGCTTCGCAAGGTGAGGCTGTTTTTTTGTTCCTCGTACTCGGCATCTTTTTCGGTGATTCTGTTGTTCACCTGCTCCTGATAATGCAACGTTGCTTTCGCGATGTCTTCTTGCAAGCTTTGTGAATATTCCTCGGTTAATTGGGCGACTCTCTCGTTGTCCCCCTCACTTTTTGCCTCTTTTATCCGATCTAAGAACTGGTTATCTTCCTTAAGCGTTCGAAGGGTTTCCTCATGCTCTTTTTTCAGCTGATTCGCTGTCTTCTCGTCGAGCTTTCCTGGAGTGTAGCCTGTATAATCTACATGAACCTTTTTCACCAGCTCAGCAAATGTCTCTAATTCACGATTGAAGCCTGAGCTTTGAAAATAATTATTCTCTTGGAGATTCTCGCGCTTATGGTACAGATCGGCCATCGTTAGGAGAGCAAGCGAAATACTCACGATCATAACAACGAGCACGGGCACCGCAAAGCGTTTATTTTTCGATTTTGTATCCAATTCCCCATACCACCTTCAAATATTTAGGTTCCTTCGGGTTGATCTCTATTTTTTCCCGAATGCGTCTTACGTGGACAGCCACCGTGTTTTCCGCGTTCATATAAGGCTCTCTCCAGACCCGTTCATAAATTTCCTCTATAGAAAAAACGCGGCCCTTGTTTTCCATCAACAGCTCCAGGATCTTGTATTCGGTAGCCGTCAGCCTGACCTCGTTGCCGTCAATTGCTACATTTTTTGTACTCTTGTTCAAGGTCAAGCCGCGCACCTGAATCTCATCCTCTGTTATTTGAGCGCTTCCCAGATTGGTAAAACGTCTTAACTGAGATTTGACCCTGGCGATGAGCTCCAAGGGATTAAAAGGCTTCGTCACATAGTCATCGGCACCGATGTTTAGCCCGAGAATTTTATCGGTATCCTCTGACTTGGCAGACAGCATGATGATCGGGATGTTTTTTTTCTGGCGAATTTGAAAGGTGGCGGTCATTCCGTCCATTTTTGGCATCATGATGTCCATCAGGATGAGCTGGATCTCTTCGCGTTCCAGTACGTCCAGCGCTTCCTGTCCATTGCTAGCCTTGAATACGGTCATGGATTCATTTTTGAGATAGATTTCGATTGCGTCGCGGATTTCTTCCTCGTCGTCGACTACGAGGACTTGATATTTGGTCATGATTCGTCCCACCTTATGAATGCATTCATGGTACTATCTTAACGCCCAGCTCTAACAAAACAGTAATGAAATGTCTTACAAATTTCTTAATAAACCCCGTTCAGGAAATGCTAGCTGATAGGATCAAGCCGATAAATAAGGTAAGATGTGAGGAAGAATACGAGAAAATTGGTGATGGCTTTGCTGGAATGGACAGGGGAGAGAATCATCCCCAAGCTGTTAAAACCTACGAATGGCATGCTGCTGGAGCATATAGCCAGATATTATTTTGCCGCACCTTATGTAAAAGGTCGAGTGCTGGATATCGCTTGCGGTACCGGCTACGGATGTCATATGATCGCAAAGGATCGAAAACGAGAGCTGACAGAACTGATTGGTGTCGACAACGATGAGGCGACGATCTTTTATGCCAATCGGGAATACAACCATCAAAAGATTACGTATCAGCAGGGTGACGCGCTTGATCCAGCGCTTCCCGAGCAATTGGGGTTGTTTGATACGATTTTGAGCTTTGAGACCATTGAGCATGTCGCAGACGATTTGCTGTTTATGGATAACTTGTATCGGATGCTGAAACCAGGTGGTACGCTCGTGCTTTCCAGTCCATTTGGCAGAGGGCGGGGCAAAGAGACGAGTGAGCCCTTCCATGTTCATCAGCTGACGCCGGAAGAGTTCGCGGAGCTGTTTGTACGCTATTCTGACGTGGATATGTACTATCAGAGAGGCGTTACCTTTGAAAAAATACCTCGTGATGGCATACGGTACTTTATCGGCATGGCAGTATGTACGAAATAATAACGGATTTGATTTATGAATGGAGATGGCGAAACTGGCTGATTTTTTGGGATTGGGAATACATAAGGAACTGATAGATGCTCTGCAAGCAAACGGGATTACCGAGCCTACACCGATTCAGGAAAAAGCAATTCCTGTTGTGCTGGAAGGAAAAGATGTAATCGCGCAAGCACAGACGGGAACCGGGAAGACACTCGCATTTGTCCTGCCGATCTTGGAAAACGTAGATCCACAAGCGACGCATGTTCAAGCGTTGATTCTTACCCCTACGCGGGAGCTTGCCTTGCAAATTACGGCAGAGGTAAAGAAGCTGACGGAAAAGCTGGAAGACATTCAAGTACTCGCGGTTTATGGGGGACAAGATGTCAATCAGCAACTGAGAAAGCTGAAAGGAAAAATACATGTGGTCATCGCGACACCGGGCCGTTTGCTGGATCATCTGCGAAGAGGGACGATCGATTTATCGCAAGTTTCGATGTTTGTCCTGGATGAGGCGGACCAAATGCTTCATATGGGTTTTTTGCCTGAGGTAGAAGATATTATGGCAAACACGCCTTTTGAAAAACAAACCTTGCTGTTTTCGGCCACCATGTCAGAGCAGGTGCAATCTCTTGCGAAGCGCTTTATGCAAAAGCCGGAAAACATCAAAGTGCAGGGCAAGCGAATTACGTTAGATGATATTCGCCAAATTGCAGTGGAGACCACAGATCGTGCGAAGCAAGCTACGCTGTGCCGTCTGCTGGATGAACAACGACCGTTTCTGGCCGTGATCTTTTGCCGAACAAAGCGCAGAGCCAGTAAGTTAAATGCGGAGCTGCAAGGTCTCGATTATATGTCTGACGAGCTGCACGGCGATTTGTCACAGGCGAAACGCGAGGATGTCATGAAGCGATTCCGCGAGGCTAGGATTCAGTATTTGGTCGCAACTGATGTGGCAGCGCGTGGGCTTGATGTCGAGGGAGTCACGCACGTTTTCAATTATGATATCCCGGAAGATGTGGACAGCTATATACACCGGATTGGCAGAACGGGGCGAGCCAAGGAAAAAGGGACTGCTTTTACCTTGGTAGCAGCGAAGGATTGGGGGCAGCTAAGAGAGATTGAACAAGGGATCAATCTGTCTCTGGAGCGGCGTGAAATGGATCGTGGAGAGTCGGGCGATCAGAAAAAGCAAAAGCCTGAGAGGGAGCGAGCCGAGAAAGCAGATCGGCAAGGGGATAAGCAGGGAAGAGGGAAAGGAAAGTCAGCTGAGGGAAGGGAGCAAGGTTCTAGGGGGCGTCGTGATGGAGATGGACGACGCCAAGCAAAAGGTGGCGGTTCTGAGCGTAATTCAGGGAAACGTGAACGTGTAGAAGGTCGCTTTGAGGGCAAGGCAAAGGGCAGAGACCATACAGCAGGCGGGTTCGAGCGCAAGCCAAAGGACGGAAGCCGAGCAACAACAGGTGGCTTTGAGTACAAACCAAAGAAAGGTAACCGAGCAACAACAGGTGGCTTCGATGGCAAGCCAAAGGATGGTAACCGAGCAACAGGCGGTACTGGACATAAGCCGAAGGAAGGAAACCGTGCAGCAAGCGGTTTTGATCGCAAGTCTAGCGGCTCTAGCAAGAAGCCAGTATCTGCACAACGCAGTTCCGCCCGTCCGAATGCAAAAGCAGGCAAAAGGACAAGCTCTGCTCCTGCAAATCGTACCTCTCGCAAAAAATCGAGATAGCTATCCAAGCAAAAAAAGACCGTTCCAGCCAGTAAAAAGGCAGGAGCGGTCTTCCTTTTATTCTGGTTCCGTGTCTGGAAATACCCGTGAACGTGTGAGGAAGCGTACCCCCTCAGGTCCTTCCAGCGAAAACATTCCGCCACGCCCATTCACGACGTCAATGATGAGCTGCGTATGCTTCCAATACTCATACTGAGCTTTGCCCATGTAGAACGGGCAGCCACCGATCTCGCCTAAAAGAACGTCCTGCTCACCCACGAGAAATTCACCGAGCGGGTAACACATAGGGGAGCTGCCATCGCAGCAGCCCCCTGACTGGTGAAACATCAGGTCACCGTGTTTGGCGCGAAGCCGTTCAATTAGTGCCAGTGCAGCATCTGTCGCGAGCACTTTTTCTGGCTGGCTCATTGATCAAAAGAAGCCCAGAGCTTGATCGCTGTAGCTGACCAGCAAGTTTTTCGTTTGTTGATAGTGAGACAACATCATTTTGTGTGTCTCGCGGCCAATGCCGGACATTTTGTAACCACCAAACGCTGCGTGAGCCGGGTAAGCATGGTAGCAGTTGGTCCATACGCGACCAGCCTGGATTTCGCGGCCCATGCGGTAGGCTGTGTTCGTGTCGCGTGTCCATACACCAGCACCCAAGCCATACAACGTATCATTTGCCATAGCGAGCGCTTCTTCTGTATCCTTGAAGGTCGTTACGGAGACGACTGGACCGAAGATTTCCTCTTGGAAGATACGCATCTTGTTGTGGCCTTTAAAGACAGTTGGCTGGATGTAGTAGCCGCCCTCGAGTTCACCTGCAAGCTGTGCACGAGCGCCGCCAATCAGGCATTCGGCTCCTTCTTGTTTGCCGATATCCAGATAGGAGAGGATTTTTTCTACCTGCTCCAAGGAAGCCTGTGCGCCGATCATCGTATCTGTATCGAGCGGATTTCCTTGCTTGATATTGGCTACGCGTTGCAGGGCACGCTCCATAAATTGGTCGTAGATGCTTTCGTGGATGAGCGCGCGGGATGGGCATGTGCAAACCTCGCCTTGGTTGAGCGCAAACAGTACGAATCCTTCAATGGCTTTGTTAAAGAAGGCATCGTCTTTTGCAGCCACATCCGGGAAGAAGATGTTTGGCGATTTTCCGCCCAGCTCCAGCGTCACCGGAATAATATTTTGGGAAGCGTATTGCATGATCAAGCGACCTGTCGTCGTTTCACCCGTAAAGGCGATTTTTGCGATACGGTTGCTTGAAGCAAGCGGTTTACCCGCTTCCAGACCAAAGCCGTTCACGACGTTGACGACGCCAGGAGGGAGCAGGTCGCCGACCAGCTCCATCAGCACCAAGATGGAAGCAGGTGTTTGCTCCGCTGGCTTGAGGACGACGCAGTTGCCCGCTGCCAAGGCTGGAGCCAGCTTCCAAGTAGCCATGAGGAGCGGGAAGTTCCAAGGAATAATTTGACCAACGACACCGAGTGGCTCATGGAAATGATAAGCGACCGTATCGTTATCGATTTCGGCGAGTGTACTTTCTTGCGCGCGGATCGCTCCGGCGAAGTAACGGAAATGGTCAATCGCCAGCGGGATGTCGGCCGCGAGTGTTTCACGAACGGGCTTGCCGTTTTCCCACGTCTCTGCGTTTGCAAGCATCTCCAGATTTGCTTCCATCCGATCCGCGATTTTTAACAAAATATTCGCGCGTTGTGCAACAGAGGTACGGCCCCACGCGTCTTTTGCTTCATGGGCAGCGTCCAGTGCCAGCTCAATATCTTCGGCTGTCGAGCGGGCTACCTCGCAAAAAACCTTGCCTGTTACAGGTGATACGTTTTCGAAATACTCACCTTTTACTGGCGGAACCCAATTACCCCCGATGTAGTTTTCATAACGATTTTTGAAAGTCACCTTAGAACCGGCTTGACCGGGCTGAGCATAGATCATTGCGAGCGCCTCCTCATTTATCACATATTTCTTTACAGCCCTCTCTAAAAGCAAGTCTCGTACCAACGTGAAAAAGCTCGAAATGACAGCGTTTTCCTGCGTGGATTAGGGTAGAAATTGTTCCATAATGGATCATGCCATGTTCCGTATTAGGACAAAAGGGTGGATACTGTCGGAAAATGACCGATGACGGCTAGCAGCCAGACGGCAAATGTGCTCGTGGTTGGACTGGTTTTTTCTATAGCAAAGACTCTCATGTTATACTGAGGGGGAATGATTTTTGGGGGAGGGAATCGTGTTGTCGACGATTGTTCAGCAATCTTGGAAGCGCTGTCAGGAATCGAACCTCAAGGCTACGGAGAAGACCAATGATCAAATCATTTCTGCCCGACGAATCAAAGAAATCATTCAGGATAATCACCCTCTGATTCGTGAGAGTCTCCCGCTTTTTAACAAGCTTGCTCCCTTTTTGTTATCGACAGAGCACATCGCACTCTTGTCTGACCGGGAAGGCAATATTATTCAAACGATCGGGGACCCGGTCTTCGCCAACCAGGCACAAAAAGTACAGCTGCAAATCGGAGCGAACTGGACAGAAAACTACAAAGGAACCAATGCGATTGGGACAGCGTTGATTGCACAACAGCCGATTCAGGTACAGGGAGAGCAACACTACTTCTTGGAAAATCGCTTTCTTACATGCTCAGCGGCACCTATTTTTTCACCAGCGGGTGAGCTATTAGGCATTATTGACATTAGTACGCGTAAAGAATATTCTCATCCGTTTGCCCTAACCATTGCTTGCATGATCGCAGAGGCTCTGCAAAACCGCTTTTTGTTAACAGATGCGGAGCGCGTGATTGCCTTACCAACTCTATCACGCCCAGGAGATGGTCGAGGGAAGCTGGCGCTCGTCGGCTTGGATCGGGACGAGCGTATCGTGGGCCTAAATGAGGCTTCGCAACAGCAGCTCGGAAAGGAAGCCTTGGGAACAAGAGTAAGTGCGGAGCAAGAACGTGCTGGCCGTCATGTGAAAGATCATCGCCCGCGTTTTTGGTCTGCGGCACCCAACGTACAGCTGAAGCCGTTTCCACGTCTAGCTGGTTCATGCCCACTCTTCTTGCAGGCAAAGATGCTCGGACAAAAGGCGGCTCAGGTAGATTTTCCTGTGATCATTTTGGGGGAGAGCGGTACGGGAAAAGAGCTGTTCGCTCAAATGGTCCATGAGACAGGGCCGCGCGCGCATGAGCCTTTTATCGCAGTAAACTGTAGTTCGATTCCAGAAAATTTAATCGAGAGCGAATTATTTGGATATGAAAACGGATCATTCACGGGAGCACATCGGGAAGGAAGAATCGGAAAGTTTGAAGCGGCGAAAAAAGGCACGATCTTTTTGGATGAGATCGGGGATATGTCTTTGCGTGCGCAAGCGGCACTTTTGCGCGTTTTGCAGGAAAAGGTCGTCACCCCGGTGGGGAGCAATCAATCCCGCCCTATTTATGCGCGGATCATAGCCGCTACGCATCGAAACCTGTCAGAGGAGATCAAGGCGGGACGTTTTCGGGCTGACCTGTACTACCGACTCAAAGGAGTCTCCATTCATTTGCCGTCGTTGAAAAAGCGCAGTGATATCATCCAAGTGGCGGAGCATCTATTACAGCAGATCGACACAGAACAACCGTACATACTAACCACGGAGGCAAAGGATAAGCTGCGTGCTTATTCGTGGCCGGGCAATATCCGGGAACTGCAAGGTGTTCTGATTCAAGCGGTGTTTTTGGCAGAGGGGGACATCATTGATTGCGATCACATCCAGCTGGAGGGATTGATGGAAGCCGATCCGCCTGAGTCTTCGGATCATGCTATTCCTTCCTTGCGTGAAACAGAGAGAATCGCAATCAAAAAGGCGCTCGAGAAAAGTGGCGGTAATGTCAGTAAAGCGGCCAAAATGCTGCAAATTGGACGAAATACCTTGTACCGCAAAATAGAAGAATACCAGATTGGAGCACCGATTCATCAGGAAGAGTCATAATAGATGAAACGATATAGCTTGGCCTGAACAAATGTTGCAATGTGTGTTGCAACATTTTGTTGCGTTGTCTTGCAATGTCACCATTCGAGTGATGCATGGAGTGGAACGGATGGAAGACTTTTATCCGGTCAGGGTGCAGGATACGGAGCTTGGCATTAATCATGCAAGTGGATAGTGTGATATGAAGTCGAAAAATTTAGATTTTTAGGAGGGAGACCGTTGCTACACTATTCCATTGCAGTAATTCCAGGAGACGGAATCGGTCCCGAGGTCATGGAAGAAGGTCTGAAGGTGTTGGGAGCCATAGAAGAGAGTCACGGCAGCATTCGGTTTGCCCGTGATGTCATGGATTGGAACTGTAGCTATTATCTCCAACACGGCAAAATGATGCCGGAGAATGGACTCCACATTTTAAAAGACTATGATTTGATTCTGCTAGGTGCAATCGGTGCGCCCGAAGTTCCTGACCATGTCTCTGTGTGGGAGTTAATTTTGCCTATACGCAGGGCATTCCAGCAGTATGTGAACCTTCGCCCGGTCAAGCTGCTAAAAGGTCTGGAAAGTCCTCTTCGCTATAAGGACCATGCCGATCTCGATTTCGTCGTGGTGCGGGAGAATACAGAGGGTGAGTACTCCAATATGGGCGGGCGGATGCACCAGGGTACACCGTACGAAATGGCGGTGCAAAACAACGTATTTACCCGGTATGGCACAGAGCGCATCCTCAAGTACGCTTACGCACTCGCGGAAAAGCGTTCGAAAAAGAGCGTGACCGCAGCAACGAAGTCCAATGGCATCAACCATTCCATGCCGTTCTGGGATGAGATCGTCAAGGAAGTCAGTCAGGAATACCCGGGTATCCAGACCAATCTGTATCATATCGACGCACTCGCTGCCTATTTCATCACGCGACCAGAAACGTTTGATGTCGTTGTCGCGAGCAACTTGTTTGGAGACATTTTGACTGATCTCGGGGCGGCAATCGTCGGTGGGTTGGGCTTGGCCCCTTCCGCGAATATCAATCCGGAGCGCAAGTATCCCTCCATGTTTGAGCCTATTCACGGCTCTGCGCCGGATATCGCGGGCAAAGGAATCGCCAATCCGATCGCACAAGTATGGAGCCTCGCCATGATGATGGATCATCTCGATTTGCCAGAGCTCAGTACTGTCATCATGAACGCTATCGAAAACGTGCTGCAAGATGGGGAGGTGCTTACTCCTGATCTTGGGGGGACGGCGACCACAAAAGAATTGGGGGACGAAATCGTTCGCCACATCTATCAAACAACGAGATAAATATAAGGGAGGAAGAGGACATGGAAGCGAGATCGTATGATTTGTACATCGGCGGAGAATGGGTGAGAACCGAGAGCTACATCCCCGTCCTTCACAAATACACCGGTGAGTGCATCGCGCGTATTGCCAAGGCTTGTCAGCAGCATGTAACAGAAGCGGTGGAAGCGGCGTGGGAGACGTTTAAGGCGGACAAATTAACACCTTTTCAACGATACCAAATCTTGCTGAAAGCCTCTGAGCTCATGGAGGACCGCCGGGACGAGATGGAGCAATCCTTGATTCGCGAAGTGGGAAAAACGCGCAAGGACGCGAGGAATGAGCTGGATCGGACGATCAATACACTGCGCTTGTCGGCAGAGGAAGCCAAAAGAATTCACGGGGAAATGATTCCGCTGCAAGCAACGGAAGGCTCGGAAAACCGTCTGGGCTTTACCATTCGGGTGCCAAAAGGAGTAATCGGCGCTATTACGCCGTTTAACTATCCCTTGCTGCTCAGTACACATAAGATCGCGCCAGCGCTTGCCGCAGGAAATACGCTGGTCGTTAAGCCAGCTACAGTCACGCCTATCGCAACCTTTCTATTGGTGGAGATCCTGGAGGAAGCGGGTATGCCAAAGGGCTACGTCAATATCGTGACAGGGGCAGGCAGTCATGTAGGGGAATGGCTGATGGACGAAGAACGCATCGCCATGTACACCTTTACCGGGTCAGGAGAAGTTGGTCGCCGCATCAAGGAACGAAGTGGCATGCGTCCCGTTGCACTGGAGCTAGGCAACAACTCTCCTAATATCGTGCATCTCGATGCAGATTTGGAGTTAGCAGCCCGCCAAACAGCCTCCCGCAGCTTTCACAATGCGGGTCAGGCGTGCATTGCTGTTCAGCGCATTTACGTGCATGAATCGGTTATGAAGGCGTTCAGTGACTTGTATATCTCGCATGTCCTTCAGTTGAAGGTAGGGAATCCCGAGGACCCGGAGACGGATGTCGGACCGATGATCAGTGAAAAAGAGGCGAGCCGCACAGAGGAATGGGTACAGGAAGCGATTAGCCAAGGGGCCAGATCGCTTTTGCCTGTCAAACGGGAGGGTGCTCTTTTCTATCCGGCTGTGTTGGTGGATACAAGGCCAGAGATGAAGGTGGTTTGCCGGGAAGTGTTCGCGCCCGTCGTCACGATCATTCCGTACAGTGATCTTGAAGATGCTTTTACACAAGCCAATGATTCGGAGTACGGCTTGCAGGCGGGGATTTTTACCCGTGATTTGAACGTCGCAATGAAAGCGGCACGCGTACTGGAATACGGTGGCGTGGTGATCAACGACGTATCGACCTATCGGAATGACGTCATGCCATACGGCGGAATCAAAAACAGCGGACTGGGCAAGGAAGGTCCGCGTTACGCAGTCGAAGAGATGACGGAAGAGCGAATGGTGGTGATCAACCTATGAGCGGGCAACTTTTGCAAGGAAAAACGGCGATTGTAACAGGGGCCGCGTCAGGAATGGGCAAGGCCATTGCGAAGCTTTTTGCGGACGAGGGAGCCAATGTCATCCTGGCTGATTTGAACAAAGAAGCGGCAGTAGTGGTCGCTCAAGAGCTGCCACAAGGAAAAGGTCATGCGGTGCAAACGGATGTGGCAGACGATACTAGTGTCGCTGCACTAGTAAAGGAAACACTCGAAGTGTACGGCTCGATTGATCTCCTGGTCAACTGCGCGGGTGTTCCCCAAGCGTTTACCCCGATTGAGGAGCTGACCTTGGAGCAGTGGGATCGCATCATGTCTGTGAACACGAAGTCGATCTTTTTGACGACAAGGCATGCGGTTCCCCACATGAAGGAGAAGGGGAAAGGCAGCATCATCAATATCGCTTCGATTGCCGGGATCAGAGCCCGTCCGGGGCTGAATGCGTACTGCGCGTCCAAGGGGGCCGCTATCATGTTGAGCAAGGCACTGGCGATTGAGCTCGCTCCTTTTCAAATTCGGGTCAATGTCATCAATCCAGGGCCGGCAGAGACACCGATGCTGGGTAAGTTTATCAATGGTGATGAAGCGGAAGTAGAGGCCGGGAAAAAAGATATTTTCATCAGCAGTGTTCCATTGGGCATGTTGATTCAGCCGGAGGATATCGCGCAGGCGGCTCTCTATTTGGCTTCTGATCTATCCAAAATTGTCACGGGCGAGGTCATGAATGTAGACGGTGGAAGAGGCATCTAGTAAAATGAACTAAATTTTCATATTATTTAAAATACAAAAGAATCAACAGGGGGTACTATCGCATGTTTTGGAAGAAGGGGAGCTTCGTGCTAGCGAGCATCATGTCATTGTCTTTATTTCTGGCGGCGTGCGGAGGAGGAGGCGGTCAACAGACTGCTCCGCCTGCGGGACAAGCTGGGGGGACTGAAGCGCCGAAAAGTGACGGCCAAAGCTATGTATTCAAAGCAGGGCATTCACTGACGGAAGATCATCCATACCATTTGGCATTGAAAAAAATGGCCGAGGATGTCGACAAGCGCTCGAATGGAAAAGTGAAAATCGAGGTGTATCCGCTGAGCCAGCTAGGAGCGGAGCGTGAATTGACAGAGGCGCTGACCTTTGGAACGGCGGATATGTCGATTACCTCGACTGCGCCTGTGATGAACTTCCATCCAAAGCTGGGCGTGCTGGATCTCCCGTTCTTGTTTGATAGCCGTGAGCAGGCGTACAAGGTACTCGACGGACAAGTCGGACAAGACCTGCTCAAGGATTTGGAAAACGCCAATCTGGTCGGGCTGGCTTGGGCTGAAAACGGCTTCCGCCATATTACGAACGGTTCGAAGGTGATCAAGAAGCCGGAAGATGTGGCAGGGTTGAAGATACGCACGCAGGAAAACCCGATTCATCTGGCTGCATTCGAAGCATTGGGAGCGAAGCCGACCCCAATGGCTTGGACAGAGGCGCTGACGGCGCTGCAACAAGGAGTCGTCGATGCCCAGGAAAATCCGGCGATTGTCGCACAGACCTACAAGTTGTATGAATCCAAACAAACACAAATGGCATTGACCGGGCATGTCTACTCAGCGGCGATGATCTTGTTCAGCAAGCCTGTATGGGACAAGCTCCCGGCAGATGTCCAGCAACTTCTTGCCGAGGAAGCCAAAAAAGCGGGTCAGTACGAGCGCGAGTTGATGATCAAGATGGAAGAAGAGGCCATTTCCAATATTAAAGCAAAAGGTGTAGTCATTACCGAGGACGTGGATAAACAAGCTTTCCGCGATGCGATGAAGCCTGTCTATGACAAGTTTTCCGGGCAGTTTGGCAAAGAGCTGGTGGATCAAATTGTAAATACAAAATAAACGACAGAAGGGAGATGAGCCACTCTGGCTTTTCTCCCCTTTTTCCTGCGAAAGGAGATTGTGTGTGGGCAACCTTGTTTCCAAAATAAACAGCATCCTTCGTTTTTTCATCATTGTCCTTCTGGCTATTATGGTGATCGCTGTCTTCCTGCAGGTGCTTTTCCGTTTTTTGCTCGACCAGCCCTTGGCATGGACGGAGGAATTGGCTCGGTATTTGCTAATCTGGATCACATTTCTGGGATCAGCCTACGCGATGTCGATCAAAGCACACATCGGTACGGAATACATTCAAAAGTACTTGTCGCCTCGCATGAACAAGGTGGTGCTGGTTATTGCAGCTTTGTGTAGTCTGCTTTTCTTTCTCGTCATGGTTCAGCAAGGCTACGTGCTATCTGCGAGAAGCATGACACAAACCTCACCCACTCTGCTCGTTCCCATGGGCTATGTATACATGGTGATTCCGATCAGCGGTGCCTTACTCATCATGAACGTGATCCAAGTGACATGGAAAGACATTATCGGGAAGGAGTGACCAGATTGTGGGTACGATTTTGTTTGTAACACTGTTGGTGCTCCTGATCCTGAACGTACCGATTGGGGTGGCACTGGGGTTATCTGTCGTTGTCGTGTTTATGCTGGAGGGAAACATCCCTCTTCTGGTTGTCATTCAGAAAATGTTCAACGGGACAGATTCCTTCCCACTGATGGCGATCCCGTTCTTCCTCTTGGCAGGAAAGCTGATGGAAACAGGCGGAATCTCGGCTAGGCTGATTCGTTTTGCGAATACGATTGTCGGGAATCTGCCGGGAGGATTGGCTATCGTGGCGGTCATGGGTTGTACTTTTTTTGCAGCGATATCGGGTTCTTCTGCTGCGACAACGGCAGCCGTAGGGGGAATTTTGATCCCGCACATGGTCAAAAAAGGGTATCATGTCCGGTTTTCTGCGGCCTTGCATGCAACAGGGGGAACGATCGGTGTCATGATTCCTCCGAGTGTGCCAATGGTTTTGTACGGGGTAGCAGCGAGTGCCTCGATTAGCGACTTGTTTATTGCCGGGATTGGACCGGGTATTCTCGTAGCAATCTCGCTGATCCTGTACTCGTATTGGATCAGTAAGAAAAACGGCTGGGGTGGCGGTGAGAAGCATACGCCCAAAGAAATATGGGAGGCATTCAAGGACGCCATTTTGGCGATTCTCATGCCGATCATTATCCTTGGCGGTATATACGGAGCCGTCTTTACTCCGACAGAAGCAGCAGTGGTAGCCGTGATTTACGGTCTGATTGTTGGGCTTTTCGTCTACCGGGAGATCAAGTGGAGGGACTTGGGGGAAATATTCGCGGGCTCTGCCAGCATGACAGCGGTCATCATGCTTATTATCGCGACCGCCAACGCATTTGGCTATCTGATGACAAGGGAAAACATCCCGCAGGAAATTGCACAATTCATGCTAGGGATTACCGATAGCACGCTCATCACCTTGCTCATCATTAACATCTTGCTGCTCATTTTGGGGACGTTCATGGAAACGGCGGTTACGATCATTCTCCTGACACCGATCCTTTTGCCGATCACGAATTCTTTGGGCATTGATCCAGTGCTATTCGGAGTGATCATGGTCGTCAACTCCGCCATCGGTATGCTGACGCCACCGGTTGGGATCAATTTGTTGGTAGCAGGAAATATTGCGAAGCTCCAGAATACGGAGATTGAGCGAGCGGTGATCCCGTTTTTGGTCATTATGATCGTCGATTTGATGCTTATCACCTACATTCCTGAAATTAGCTTATTCCTTGTTAACTTGAGCAAGTAACGGAGGGGGAACCAACGTGGATTACAAGCAAGCGTTAGTGGGTTTGCTGGGGGAAGAACGAGTATCGACCAACCCCACAGTACTGGAGCATCACAGCCATGATGAATCGTACCATACCCCGCATCTTCCAGATGTGGTCGTGTTTCCGCAGACGGCAGAGGAAGTCAGCCAAATCATGAAGCTGGCAAACGAAAAGCGCATTGCGGTAACGCCGTTTGGCATGGGGAGCAGTCTGGAAGGCCATGCGATTCCTTATGCGGGCGGAATCAGCATGGATTTTTCCTTGATGAACCAAGTGCGGGACGTGCGACCGAAGGATTTCCTCGTGAGAGTCCAGCCAGGTGTGACGCGCACCCAGCTCAATAAAGAGTTGAAAAAGCACGGATTGTTTTTCTCCGTTGATCCTGGCGCGGACGCAACTTTGGGTGGGATGGCTGCTACAAACGCCAGTGGAACGACTTCTGTTCGCTATGGCGTGATGCGTGATCAGGTTCGCGATCTGGAAGTGGTGACGGCAGACGGACGTATCATCCGGACAGGGAGCATGACAGCCAAGTCCTCCTCAGGCTACCATCTTACTGGGCTGTTTGTCGGGTCGGAGGGAACGCTTGGTGTATTCACAGAGCTGACCTTACGTGTTTACGGCATCCCTGAGGCGACAACGGCGGCGCGTGCCAGCTTCCCTTCTGTTCAGGATGCTGTCGATACCGTCGTAGATATTCTCGGAGCGGGTATTCAAGTAGCGCGAATCGAGCTGGTGGATGAACGCTCCATCCAACAAGTGAATCTGTACAAAGAAACGAGCTACCCGGAAGCACCGACGCTGTTTATCGAGTTCCACGGCAGTGAACAAGGGCTCGCGTATGATATCGATTTTGCGCAGAACATCGCCGATGGACATGGCTGCACACAGTTTCTCTTTGAAACCGATTCAAAAGCGAGGGCGCAGCTCTGGGACGCTCGTCATAATCTGGCGTATGCCTTCCTGCACAAATCCCCCGGGAAAAAGCTGATGGTGACAGATGTTTGCCTGCCGATTTCCGAGCTGGCAGGAGCCGTTGTGGACGCGCGGCAAGCCATTGATCGCGCTGGACTGGATGGAGCGATTGCAGGGCATGTCGGGGATGGGAACTATCACGCCATCCTAATGATCGACCTGAATGCCCCCGAAGAAGTTGCGCGTGCCGAGGAAGTAAATGCCCATCTGGTGGAGTACGCATTGAGTCGGGGAGGAACCTGCACCGGGGAACATGGTGTGGGTGTGGGGAAAATCAAATACCAGCGCAAGGAACATGGAGAAGCACTGGACGTTATGCAAGCCATGAAGCATGTGCTGGACCCGAACGGCATTTTGAATCCGGGAAAAATTTTCGGGAAATAACAGAGAGCCTGCATTCTGAACGTTTGTCGGAATGTGGGCTTTTTCTTTTGCGTAATGTGTCGAAGAGGAGAGGAGAAAGGACGATTATGCAGAATGTAGAAGATTGGTAACTGGTGCATTACAGCATTACATTCTGGTGTGGCAGGGAGGCAAAAATGAAGTCTATTGTTGAAATTGCCAAGAGTGCAGGTATCGAAGAACAGCATTTGGAGCTATACGGAAAGTATAAAGCCAAACTATCAGATGAACTATGGGAGCAAGTGAAGGATCGCCCTGATGGCAAACTGATTCTTGTTACAGCGATGAACCCCAATCCGGCGGGAGCAGGCAAGACGCTCACGACGATTGGTCTGTCACAATCTTTAAATCATCTCGGGAAGAAAACAATGGCAGCACTTCGCGAGCCGTCCTTGGGTCCTTGCATGGGGATCAAAGGAGGCGCAACTGGAAGCGGTCAGGCACAAATTCTCCCGGCTGATGAAATTAACCTGCATTTTACAGGGGACATTCACGCGATTACAGCTGCACATAACTTGTTGGCAGCGATGATCGACAATCATATTTTCCATGGCAATCCGCGCGGGCTCAATCCAAAGAAAATCGTCTGGAAACGAGCTATGGATATGAACGACCGCGCACTGCGAAACATCGTGGTTGGTCTGGGTGAGGGCAATGGAATGACGCGTGAGGATGGCTTCATGATTACGACAGCGTCGGAAATCATGGCGATCTTATGCTTGAGTGAGAATCTAGCAGACTTGCGGGAGCGGTTGAACCGTATCATTATTGGCTACGATTTCAATGATCAGCCTGTACGGGCAGAAGAAATCAACGCGGTTGATGCGATGTGTGTTCTCTTGAAGGAAGCCATCAAGCCCAATCTCGTACAGACAATCGAGGGAACCCCGGTCATCATTCACGGTGGACCTTTTGCCAATATCGCACATGGGTGCAGCAGTGTGATCGGAACCAAAATGGCCTTGAAACTGGCAGATTACGTCGTAACAGAGGCTGGATTTGGTGCCGACTTGGGGGCAGAGAAGTTTTTTGACATCAAGTGCAGAAAAGCAGGTCTGACTCCATCGGCTGCTGTCGTGGTCATTACGGTTCGTTCGTTGAAATACAACGGCGGGGTAAAAGTACCTGACTTGGCAGTGGAGAACTTGTCTGCTCTGGAAAAAGGCTTCGAAAACGTCAAGCGACATCTGGAAAACCTACAGAAGTTCGGTGTGCCAGCAGTGGTGGCCATCAATCATTTTGCGACAGATACCCAAGCAGAGATTGATGCTGTCATTGCGCTGTGCCAAGCGGCTGGAGCCGAAGCAGCGCTCTCTAAAGTGTGGGCAGAAGGAGGAGCAGGCGGTGTCGAGCTGGCTGAAAAAGTAATTCGAGCAGCAGAGCTGCCTTCGTCCTTCCGATTCTTGTATGAGGAAGGCCTCAGCATTAAAGACAAGATTGAGACTGTCGTGAAAGAAGTATACCGTGGATCAGGAGTTGTCTTTTCGCCGTTGGCATTAAAAACGATGCAAAAGGTAGAAGAAATGGGCATGTCCCATCTGCCTGTGTGCATGGCGAAAACACCTTACTCTTTTACGGATCGCGCTGATCTGTTGGGGGCACCTGTAGACTTCACGATTCATGTGAGCGAAGTGCGCATATCAGCAGGAGCTGGTTTCATTGTGGCACTGACCGGAAGCTTGGTTACCATGCCAGGCCTCCCGAAAAAGCCGGCTGCGGAATCGTTATTTGTCGACGAGGAAGGCCACGTGATTGGATTAAGCTAATCAAAAAGTGTGACAAAAAGCTGACAGCTGTAAAAGGTTGTCAGCTTTTTTTCCATTTTGAGGTTTATTGGCGGAAAGTTATGGGAAATGAAAGGTGAGATTGAAAAAAAGTGAACTTAATTGAAAAACAACAAGGAATGACAAAGGCAAACTTGCTGAAAGGCAGGGACGCAAAGCCACGGGTCTAAGGACGAAGGTCAAATGACTTTCGCAGCTAGGACAGCCGGGTTGCCATACCGTAGTCATGATGGGCTGTCGGTGGGCAGTCTTTTTTTTGTTGAAAAAAGAGAAGGGAGAAGGGATTCGGTATGAAAAATAGTTTGAAGAATAAGCTAATTATCGTTTTGTGCCTGCTGTTGGTGATAAGTTTGGGTACGGTTTGCGGTGCAAGCTATTGGAGTGCTTCCAACCTTTTGGCAAACAGTCTGGACAAGGAAGCTGAGCTGTCAGCTAGCAATCTCTCGATTCGTATCGATGGTTTCTTTCAAGAGAAAATTGAGATTGTAAGAGCGATAGGAGGGTTGATGTCGGCAGATCAAAATGTCGAACAAGACCTGAAACTCATTCAAGAAGCCCAAAAGAAAAACCCCGAGTTTGAGACGTTCTTCTTTTCGCATGACTTAAGCGGTAAGAAAGTGATCAATTTCAAGGGTGAAGTGACTGACATTTCAGATCGTCCGCATATTAAGGAAGCCAGCAAAGGGGAAGGGAAGGTTGTTGTCTCTGAGCCAGTCGTTTCGAAGCGGACAGGGAATAACATCGTGACACTGGTCGTTCCATTGATGAAGGACAACCGTCAATACGGTTACATCGGTTCTACGATTCCAATCAACGAGATCCAAAAAAAGGTGTCTGAAGAGAAATTTGGCGAATTAGGTTACGCCTTTTTAGTAAGCAAAACAGGAACATTTATTTATCATCCGAACAGCGAGTACATTCTGAAGGAATCCATTCTCAATATGGGGATTCTTCAACTTCAGACTGCTTTTGAAGATATCAAGCAAGGGAATCATGGAATCGCCCAATACGAATACGAGAATACAGAGCGATTTGCTTCCTATGCGCCAACCAATTTGAACTGGGGGATATTCATCACTGCACCCGTAGCGGAGCTACATGCACCTGTCGATCAACTGTTAGTCCGATTGACGGTTATTTCCCTCATCGTATTGGGGCTTGGGGTTGTCCTCGTTTATTTCTTGGCTGTACGCATGGTGAAACCAATTGAGCGTCTGAATCACGCAGTAAATGTAGTGGCGCAGGGTAACTTGAAAGAGACCGTAACGGTTGACGGAAAAGACGAGATTGCGGTTCTGTCCCGTGACTTTAACCAGACGGTATCACACTTGAAAAATTTGATCGAAGACGTATCACTGTCGTCTGATCAAGTTCAGCGTTTTAGTCAGGAAGTATCCGAAGGCATTAAACAAGCGACGGAAAACATCAACCAAATTGGCTTGTCTATCGAACAGATTTCTGAGGGAGCAGAGGCGCAGGCATCCAGCTCGCAGGAAGTCGCATTGTCGATGACTGACATGGCAGCAGGCATCGTGAAAATCGCGGAGACGTCTGCACATGTTTCTGAGGCTGCCCAGATCGCAACAGAGCAGGCTGAGCAAGGGACTGCTGTAGTAGAGCAGGCAGTTCGCCAGATGGGAAGCATTGGGGAGGGAACTTCGAAGGCGACTGTAGCCATCGAGCAGCTCAACAATCGCTCCAAAGAAATCGAAGGCATTCTCGATACGATCAGTCAGTTGACCTCGCAAATCAATTTGCTTGCCTTGAACGCTTCGATTGAGGCAGCACGTGCTGGCGAGCATGGACGTGGGTTTGCTGTAGTTGCTGGTGAAGTAAAAAAACTGGCGAACCAATCCGAGGAATCCGCATCGAAAATTGCAATGCTGATCGGGGAAATCCAGCAGGATACTCATCACGCAGTAGAGGTTATGACCGAGGGTAACCAAAACGCACAGCAAGGTATCCAATTGGTCGAAGAGGTTCGCGAAATCTTCGAGCATATTTTGGAATCTTCCCGGAACGTTGCCGCGCACATTTTGGAAGTATCCGCAGCATCTGAGCAAATGTCAGCAGGCTCCCAACAGGTGAGTGCTTCTGTAGATGAAATGCATACCATTGCAAAGCATGCTTCACTCGACGCGCAAACAGTGGCAAGGGCAACCGAAGAGCAGCTTCAAGCCATCGAAGAAATTGGCAAGTCTGTCGAGCATTTGAACGCAGTGGCGGAAGAATTACAGCAAGGAATCGGCAGGTTTACGGTGTAAGAAGCAGCTCATCTGATTGTAAGTCCTCTTTTTGAAAGGGGGGATGCCATTAGGGGATGATGGAGTTTGTTTCTATAACTAAAACTAAATTCATTACCGTTTAACAGGAGGAGAACCCAGATGAAAAAAATCACACAAACAATCTTGGCGAGCACACTCGCTGCAACTATGCTCATGACATCAGGAACAGGTGCTTTTGCCGCAACAGCGGTTAAGCCTGTCCAAACTGTAGCGGCTGAAGCTGCTAAAAAACCACAAGTGAAGAAGTTTGAGTCTCGTTTGGACGAAATCATTGCGAGAGGCTACATCCTCGTAGGTACTCCAGGCGACTACAAACCGTTTACATATTTGAATCCGAAAACAAACCAATTCGAGGGTTACGATATCGACGCGATGAAGGAATTCGCAAAAAGCCTGGGAGTAGAGGCGCGTTTTGTCCAAACCTCTTGGCCGACACTGATGGATGATTTGTTGGCAAATAAATTCGATATTGCTGTCGGAGGCGTAACGCGCAACACAGACCGTCAGAAAAAAGCGCATATGAGCGATCCTTATATTATGTTCGGTAAAGCTCCACTCATCCGTGCAGAAGACAAAGACAAGTACAAGAGTGTAGCAGACATCAACAAGCCAGAGGTGCGCATTGGTGTGAATCCAGGCGGCACCAACGAGAAATTCGTTCGTGAGCACCTGACAAAAGCAACTGTGACGGTTGAACAAAACAACCTCGACATTCCTGGTCTGGTAGCAAGCGGTAAATACGATGTGATGATCACAGATACGCTGGAAGCGCTTGTATATTCCAAAGCAGATTCCCGTCTGTACGCTGCTCTGACTGACAACCCGTTCACAAAGAGTGAAAAAGCGTACATGATTCACCGTGGAGATACAATTTTCGCTAACTACTTGGATCTGTGGATGGATGAAATGAAACTGCAAGGGAAGTTTGATGAGCTTTACAACAAATGGGTAAAATAATCCAAAAAGAGACAAGCAGCCTGATTCTGGGCTGCTTTGTTATTTTTACAAGATTCATTACCAAAAAATCAAACAATTTGGGTATATAAGCTGTTTGCTTTTTTGGTCATTGCATGGTACGATTACAGCTATGTTCTTTAGGGCGCTACGTACAATCGGGATAAAAGGGCATGTTCCGGATCGTAAGGAATAGTGCCCTTTTTTTTGAGAATTTTATAGATGAAGGTATTGATAAAGGAGACTGACATTCATTGGCGACTTTTAATGATTTTGGCTTACACCACTCCATTGTTAGAGCTTTGAGCAACATGGGTTTCGAAGAAGCTACAGCGATTCAGGATCAAACGGTTCCTGTAGCACTGCAAGGTCGTGACCTGATCGGTCAAGCACAAACAGGTACAGGTAAAACGGCTGCATTTGGTATTCCGCTGATTGAACGCATGGATGAAACAAACGGAAATATTCAAGGGGTTGTATTGACCCCAACTCGTGAGCTGGCTGTTCAGGTTGCAGAAGAGATTAATAAAATTGCCCAATTTAAAAACATCTCTGCCCTGCCAATCTACGGTGGTCAAGACATCACGCGTCAAATCAAGGCGTTGAAAAAACGCCCGCAAATCATCGTAGCAACACCTGGTCGTTTCATGGACCACATGAGAAGAAGAACGATTCGTCTGGATGCCATCGAGGTAGTTGTTTTGGACGAAGCGGATGAAATGCTGAACATGGGTTTCATCGACGACATTAAGGAAATCTTGAAAGAGGTTCCAGAAAGTCGTCAAACCCTGCTGTTCTCCGCAACGATGCCGAGAGCGATTCAGGAAATCGCCCAGCAGTTCATGAACGAACCAACCATCATTCAAGTGAAAGCAAAAGAAGTAACCGTACCAAACATTGCACAGGAATACATGGAAGTAGCTGAAAAGCAGAAGTTCGATGTACTGTGCCGTTTGCTGGATATTCACTCCCCTGAGCTGGCTATCATTTTCGGTAGAACCAAGCGCAGAGTTGATGAGCTGTCCGAAGCCCTGACCAAGCGCGGTTATGGTGCAGAAGGTATCCACGGTGACTTGAACCAAGCGAAACGCGACAGCGTGCTCCGCAAGTTCAAGGAAGGTACGATCGAAGTGCTGGTAGCGACTGACGTGGCTGCACGTGGCTTGGATATCAGTGGTGTAACGCATGTATTTAACTTTGATATTCCACAGGACTCCGAGAGCTACGTTCACCGTATCGGTAGAACGGGACGTGCTGGTAAAACAGGTCTGGCAATCACGTTTGTGACTTCCCGTGAAATCGACCATCTGCGTCTGATTGAGCGAACAACGAACCGTCGCATGGAGCGTCGTGCGGTTCCTTCGATGGCTGAGGCTTTGGAAGGTCAACAAAAGATGACGGTAGACAAAATTCTCGAAGCATCTGGAAGAGACGATCTGTCTGCTTATAAAACGCTGGCAGAGCAATTGCTGGAGGATGTCGATTCCGTAACACTCGTATCCGCAGCACTCAAGCTGTTGACCAAAGAGCCAGATATGACTCCTGTTCGCCTGACAGAAGAGGCTCCACTTCGTGTAGGGAAGAAAAAGCTACCTCCAAAAGGAAAAGGTGGCTTTGGTTCCGGTTCCGGTTTTGGTGGAAAGCGTCCATCTCGCCCACGCAATGGCGAATATCGTCCTCGCGGCGGCGAATCTCGTCCGCGCAGTGGCGACTCTCGTCCACGCAGTGGTGACTCTCGTCCACGCAGCGGCGACTCCCGTCCACGCAGTGGCGAATCTCGTCCACCACGCAGCTAGGAATCGAGCGGTATAGCAAGCAAAGACTGATGTGCACATGTGCGCATCGGTCTTTTTTTGTGTGGACTACCTGCGAATATTTAGGGAAATCCGTGACAAACTAGGTTGAAAAGTGATCAAAGTTGAATCGGAAAATTTGTAAGGAGAAGGCTTCTGCAGCTGAGCAGAGGTCTTTTTACTGTGGGCTATTAAGTTTTGGCAACAACGAGTCAGACAAATTCGCGCTTTGATTTTGTTGTTAGCCCCTATGAAAACGCTTTATATTTGAGGTGTACACATTATCTTTTCAATCATGTCAACATCTCATAAATAGGGGTAAAGGAGGGTGCAGTATGGAGAGCGTGGAAGCAAAAAACGCTTCGGGTGGAATACGGGTCTCGGTACAAAAGTTTGGACGATTCTTGAGTGCGATGGTCATGCCGAATATCGGTGCTTTCATCGCTTGGGGATTGATTACCGCTTTATTTATTCCGACAGGTTGGCGGCCTAACGAAGAGTTGGCCAAATTGGTCGGACCGATGATTACGTATTTACTGCCACTGCTGATCGGTTATACCGGCGGAAAAATGGTCCATGATGTTCGAGGCGGGGTCGTAGGTGCCGTCGCTACGATGGGGGTTGTCGTAGGTGCAGACATCCCGATGTTCTTGGGAGCCATGATCATGGGTCCTTTGGGCGGTTGGGTCATCAAAAAAGTAGACCAGTTGTTCGAAGGAAAAATTCGTTCCGGCTTTGAAATGCTGGTGAATAACTTTTCCGCGGGTATTGTTGGTGGGTTACTGACACTTTTGGCATTCAAGGCAATTGGGCCTGTTGTTGTAGGCTTGAGCAAGGCGCTTGCAGCGGGTGTAGAAGTCATTGTAGGTGCTGGGCTGTTGCCGCTTGCCAGCATTTTCATCGAGCCAGCGAAGATTTTGTTCCTGAACAACGCGATTAACCACGGTATTTTGAGCCCAATCGGTCTGGATGAAGCGGCGAAGATAGGTCAATCGGTTTTCTTCCTTCTTGAATCCAATCCGGGGCCAGGTTTGGGAATTTTGTTGGCATACTGGCTTGCTGGCAGAGGTAGTGCCAAGCAATCGGCTCCAGGTGCTGTCATCATTCACTTCTTCGGAGGTATCCACGAAATTTACTTCCCGTATGTGCTGATGAATCCGCGCTTGATTCTGGCGGCCATTGGTGGCGGGATGGCTGGTGTGTTTACCTTCACGCTGCTTGGCGCAGGATTGGTGGCGCCACCGTCTCCAGGTAGTATTTTCGCCTTGATTGCAATGGCACCGCGTGGTGGATTGCTACCGGTACTGGCTGGTGTGCTGGCCGCGACTGTCGTGTCTTTCCTTATCGCATCTGCTCTCTTGAAAATGAGCGCGAAGACAGACGAAGATGAACTGGAAAAAGCGACAGAAAAAATGCAAGAGATGAAAGGCAAAAAAGCGCAGGAACAAGAAGTAGTAGAAGCTCCCGTGAAACATGAGGTTGCTGCTGCTGACGTGAAGAAAGTCGTCTTCTCTTGCGATGCGGGTATGGGCTCCAGTGCGATGGGAGCGGCGTCTTTGCGCAAAAAGTTCAAGGATGCGGGTCTGACCGAGATTACGGTCATCAATACGGCGATCAACGACATTCCAAGTGACGCTGATATCGTCATTACACACAAGTCTTTAACAGAGAGAGCGCAGGTCAAAGCGCCTTCTGCGGAGCATATCTCCATTGAAAACTTCTTGAATAGTCCCGAGTATGACAAGTTGGTCAAACGCCTGGGGTAATGGGAATCAACGCTAGTGAGAGCTAGCGTCTTCCCTCTTTGGCGTTTAGGAGGGAACGAAGACATGCATGTATCCTCTCGACAGCGATCCATTATCGAGATTTTATTGAAGGAACAAAAAGGAGTTACCGTTGGTTCGATCGCCGAGCAGATTGGGGTAAGCGGCCGTACCGTTCACAGGGAATTGGATGCACTGGATTCCTTGTTTGAAGAATTTGAACTCGAGTTAGTCAGAAAAACAGGCTCAGGACTTGAAGTGGTGGGGGCCGACGACCAAAAGAGTGCACTCAGAATGTCTGTCCTGCATCACATGACGAAGGAATACACCGCGCAGGAACGTAAGGCCATTATCCTATGCGCGCTCCTAGAGGCATCGGAGCCAGTCAAGCTGATTTCGCTGGCGATCGATTTGAAAGTGACGACCGCGACCATCAGCCATGACCTGGATGATTTGGAGACCATGCTCGCCCGTTACGATCTGTCACTCTTGCGAAAAAGAGGGTACGGCGTAGAGCTGCAAGGTACAGAGTCGTCCAAGCGGCGAGCGATTAGTAGACTGATTGCCGAGCATCTGGATGATCACGAGCTGATAGGGATTATCAAAGAAAATATTCAAAACAAGGCACTGCGAGACATCGACTCGATAGCGGAACGGCTACTTGGCTTGATTGACCGGCAAAAGCTGATCAAGGTCGAGAATGCATTGAGCCATCTGGACGAGGAGCTTCCCTATCCTTTGGCAGACAGCGCCTACCTAGGATTGGTCACACATTTGGCATTGGCCATGGAACGGATTGAAAAAGGGGAAGGCATTCATTTTGACGAGCATACCCTTAGTGAATTGAATGGAACTCCTGAATACGAAATTGCGAGCAACATCATGGAACGGCTGAAGCAAATTTTCCAAATGGAAATCCCGGCGGATGAGATCGGCTATATTACGATGCATTTGCGGGGAGCCAAGCTGCGGCATTCTCCGGATGACCAGGTATGGCCCGAAAATACGGAGCTCATGGTCATTACGAGACGCTTCATTCAAGCATGCGAAGAACGCTTGGACATTCCGCTTAGTAATGACGCCTCGCTATTCCATGGGCTGCTGACGCATTTGGAGCCAGCGCTGTACCGATTACAGCGGAAGATGGAGATTCGCAATCCGATTCTCGAACAGATCAAGCAAAACTATCCAGAGCTGTTTGCCGTAACAAGTGAAGCGGTCCATACGATCTTGCCAGAGCTTCGGGTTCCAGATGAAGAGATCGGATACCTGGTGATGCATCTTGGTGCAGCATTGGAGAGAACGCGCCATGAGCAGCAGTGGTACCGGGCATTGGTAGTCTGCTCCAGTGGGATCGGCTCCTCCAAGATTTTGGCAACGCGCATTAAAAAAGAAATACCGGAGATCGTCAGCTTGAAAAATCTGTCCATGTTTGACTTGAGAGAGGTTCCGGCAACGGATTATGACTTAATCATTTCCACCCTTCCATTGCCGCTTGATCCAGCGGAGTATGTCGTGGTCAGCCCGCTGCTTCCGCCAGACGATATCCAAAAAATTAAATATCTATTGCACACGACGAGCCAAAAACAATCCCATCAGGAGAAAAGTCAGCCGGTGCCCGCAGGACAGCAGTCCATCGAACAACTAAGGGCCATGCAATACTACGCTGCGTATGCCAATGAGCTTTACGATGGGCTGTGGGGAATGAGATGGGATAACCGTGATCAGGACATCGCCCAGCTTTTGAGCCAAATCATCAAGAGGCAAAAAGAGCGCGGAACGATTGGGGAGGTCGAACCGGTAGTCAAGCAGCTGATCGAGCGGGAAAAGCTCGGCGGTTTAGGGATTCCGGGAACATCCTTGGCCCTTTTTCACGGAAGAAATGAAGCAGTGAACAAGGCTTCTTTTACCTTTCACCAATTACGAGAGCCAGTGCTTCTTCGCTCGATGGATGAAGAAGTGATATCCATTGATATGCTTCTGTTACTTCTGGGGCCGAAAGAAGTGCCGAAGGAAGGGCTGGAAGTACTCAGCGAGATCAGCTCCCTTTTGATTGAAGAAGAAATGCAAGCAGTTTTGAAAACAGGAGAAACACAGCAAATTGCTGATTATATAGCGGGCAAAATGTATGCGTTTTGCCTCAAAAAGATAGGAATGGAGAGAACGAAATGAAAAACATACTGACAGCAGAAAAAATCATGTTGAACGCAAAGGTAGCCAATAAGGAAGAAGCGATCAGACTGGCAGGACAATTGCTTGTGCGTGCAGGCCACGTAACGGAGGCGTATGTAGAGAAAATGCAGGAGCGCGAGCAGTTGGCGACCACATACATCGGAAGCGGCGTAGCCATCCCGCATGGAACAAACGAATCCAAGGCAGAGATTCAATCCACTGGGATCTCTATCATTCAGGTTCCTGAGGGTGTTGACTTTGGAGAAGGCAATACAGCTTATTTGCTAGTGGGCATTGCTGCTGTTGGGGATGAGCATTTGGAGGTGCTCTCGAACATCGCAATTCTTTGCTCCGAGGAGGAAAACGTCAAGCGGATAGTGAACGCGGCTTCGGCGGAAGAAATCATCGCGATGTTCTCCGAGGAGGTGTAATCCCCTATGCTAGCTGTACATTTTGGAGCGGGAAATATTGGGCGAGGCTTTATCGGACAACTGTTGCAAAAGGCTGGCTATGAAATTGCGTTTGTGGATGTCAATGCGGCTTTGGTCGATGAGCTGAATGAGCGGAAAATGTATCGCGTGCAACTAGCAACAACAGGAAAACCGGAGTCGGTCGTGGAAGGAGTTCGAGCGATAAATGGTCAGGATGTAGCTGCGGTAGCTGAAGCGATCGCCACTGCCGATTTGGTAACAACGGCAGTTGGTCCTAACATTCTTCCGCACATTGCAGGGGCCATCGCAGCCGGCATTACCCAAAGACTTACTGTTCATGCAAAGCCACTGAATGTGATTGCATGCGAAAATATGATCGGCGGTAGCGAGAAGCTGAAGGAGCATGTGTATGAGCATCTGACGGAATCGGTTCAAGCCGAGGCATCACAATGGATTGGATTCCCCAATGCAGCCGTGGACCGGATTGTTCCTTTGCAGCAGCATGCTGACAAGCTTCTGGTTATGGTGGAACCGTTTTTCGAATGGGTGGTAGATTCGTCGCAGATGGTTGGAGAAGTCCCGGCTATTAAGGGCGTTACGTATGTAGAGGATCTGGCGCCGTACATCGAAAGAAAGCTGTTCACCGTCAACACAGGTCATGCGGTCATCGCGTACCTGGGGTATCAGTTGGGGATGAAAACGATTGATGAAGCGATGCGAGACGACCGGATTGTTCAGGCGACACGTGGGGCTCTTCAGGAGACAGGTGCACTGCTTGCTGCCAAGTACGGATTTGATCCGCAAGTTCATGGGCAGTATGTAGAAAAAATCCTCGGCAGATACACCAACCCGCTACTTTCTGACGATATTGTCAGGGTGGCACGTTCGCCGATTCGCAAGCTGTCGCAGCATGATCGTTTGGTCGGTCCAGCGCTGCAATGCATGGAAAAAGGGATGAATCCAGCGTATTTGGGACTAGCGATTGCAGCCGCATTGGCATTCGACTATCCCGAGGATGCGGAGTCCGCACGGATACAAGCAAGCCTGAAAGAGTTTGGATGGGAAAATACATTACACAATTGTACCGGCATTCCGGCAGGTCATCCGCTTGAGGAGATTGTGCGCGAACAGGCACGCAGATTGAAGGAATGGTCAGGTAGCCATTGAGAGAGGCTGGTGTTACGATGTCCCAAAAGATCACAGGTGTAAAAGCTTCAGCAGGTATAGCCATTGGCAAGGCGTTTTTACTGACAACGCCCGATTTACAGATCAATACCGTAGCGATTGAAGATCCGGCGAATGAAATCCAGCGCTTTCAAGAGGCGTTGGCTCGAGCGAAAAATGATTTGGAGGGCATCGTTCTGCGCGTGGAGCAGGAGATGGGGACGGATCATGCAGACATTTTCAAAGCTCACCTGCTCGTCTTGGAAGACCCGGAACTAGTCGATACCGTCAAAGATAAAATTACGAGTGAAAAGACAAACGCCGAAAGTGCCTTGAATGATGTCGCACAAGCATTCATCGGACTTTTTGAGCAAATGGACAACGAATACATGCGAGAGAGGGCAGCAGATATTCGTGACGTGACCAAACGTGTACTATCTTACTTGCTCGGTGTACCGTTTGCAGGACTCGGTGAGCTGACAGAAGAAGTGATCATTGTAGCAGATGATTTGACGCCTTCTGATACGGCTCAATTAGACCGTCGCTATGTCAAAGGCTTCGTCACAGACATTGGCGGTCGAACCTCGCATTCGGCGATTATGGCACGTTCTCTCGAGATTCCTGCTGTTGTCGGAACACAAGGGATTACTCGTGCAGTTCAGCCAGCAACGCTCATCATTCTCGACGGGCATGAAGGAATCGCGATTATCGACCCGAGTGAAGAAGAGATTGCTGACTACAGACGCAAGCAAACTGATTACGAAGCGCAAAAAGCCGAACTGGCGAAGCTTGTGAACGATAAAACGGTCACATTGGACAATCATCATGTCGAGCTTGCCGCTAATATCGGAAGTCCTGAAGATGTTGCTGGGGCAATCGCCAACGGAGCTGAAGGTGTCGGGCTGTTCCGCACGGAGTTTCTGTACATGGGACGTAATGATTTCCCGACGGAAGAGGAGCAATACCTCGCGTACAAGCACGTGCTGGAGCATATGGGCGACCGCCCGGTGGTTATTCGTACATTGGACATTGGCGGGGACAAGCATCTCTCTTACTTGGCTTTGCCAGAAGAAATGAACCCGTTTCTTGGACATCGCGCCATCCGGCTGTGTCTCGACAACCAAGAATTGTTTCGTACGCAGCTGCGTGCTCTATTGCGCGCAAGTGTACACGGCAATCTGAAAATCATGTTTCCGATGATTGCGACACTAGAGGAGTTCCGCCAGGCGAAAGCGATTTTGGAGGAAGAGAAAAAATCGTTGGTCAATCGCGGAATTGTAGTATCCGATCAGTACGAAGTGGGTATCATGATTGAGATCCCTGCTGCGGCATTGATGGCCGATCAATTTGCACGCGAGGTTGACTTTTTCAGCATTGGAACCAATGATTTAATTCAATACACAATGGCAGCCGACCGTATGAACGAGAAGGTCGCTTATCTCTACCAGCCTTATCACCCTGCCGTTTTGCGCTTGCTGCACAACGTGATTAAAGCAGGGCACGCGCAGAACAAGTGGGTCGGTATGTGCGGGGAGATGGCGGGCGATCCAATCGCGATCCCGATTCTGTTGGGAATGGGTCTGGATGAATTTAGTATGAGTGCAGGGAGCATTTTGCCTGCGCGCCAACAGCTGAGTCGTTTGAGTGCAGAGGACGCAGCAAAACAGATGGATACGATTTTGCAGATGAGCACTTCTGTGCAAGTAGAGGCGTTCGTGAAGGAATGGCTTGAGAGAGTGTAGGGAAGGAGGTAAATCAGAATGGTAGAAAAAAAAATAGTGGTTCAATTGGCGCACGGCCTGCATGCACGTCCTGCTGCGAACTTTGTGAAGGTGGCCACGTCTTTTTCCAGTGAAATTAAAATCATCAAAAATGAGAAAAATGTAAATGGCAAGAGCATCATGGGCATTATGGCAGCAGCGATTGGAAAAGGGGAAGAAATTACTCTGATCACCGATGGTGCCGATGAACAGGAAGCGATGGCAGCATTGGAAAAAGCATTGACCGAACAGGAATAGGGAAGAGACAAGAAAAGGAAAGACGAAAAGCCCCTCGATTTGAGGGGTTTTTCTGTTGTTCCGGGAAATTTTACGTAGATAGTAGTTGTGCGAAAGGCGGCGAAAAGGGGGTCAGCCGTTTTTGGGCTCGCTGTTCTTCTAAAAGCTGCTCCATTTTCAGGCGGACGCGCTCCGAGTGTGTGGTTTTGTAAAGGGGGATAACCATATTCCGTGTTTCCAAAGGGTCGGTCGTGAGATTGTACAATTCGTAATCAGTCATCGTAGGGTTGTATACATCCCCAGCAAAATAGCGGGAGTATTTCCATAAAGCGCTGTGCCCGGCAGAATTCATGCAGGCGAGGACCATTTCTATCCGATTCGGAGGAATGACAGAGTCATAGGGTTGGTGTTGCACGTTCACCTGATGCTGTCCTTTTGTCACATCGTCGTCCGTCATGAAGTAGATCGGCTCGCTGGGGATAGTGTCCGTTTCGTGGGTCAAGATGATGGGAGTAAGATCACGACCAACTAGAGGGCGTACCTCACTATGTGTATAGGTCAGCTCGTCACGAAGCCTGTCTGTGTCTGCTCCAGCCATCCCGAGTAGTGTCGGAAGAATATCCACATGACTGGTTAACAGCTCTGTGGAGGTCGCGAGTGGAAAAAGGAGCGGGTTGTGGATAATGAGGGGAATGTGAATCGCCTCTTCATAGGCACAATACCATTTTTGATACAGCTTGCCGTGAGCTCCCAACAATTCACCGTGATCGGATGTGGACACGACCAGTGTCTCGGGATAAAACGAGCTAGCGACGAGTGCTTCAAGAACACGCATCATTTCCCGATCGGCGTTTTTTTGGAGTTGATAGTACAGTCTTCGATAATGGGCTTGGTCCGAAATGGGTTGAAACGCTTGTGGATATACCTCTTGATAACTCGCTTGGCAGCGCGGCTTTGTCGAAAGTGATTCGTACTGAGTAGGGGGCGGGGCAACAGTGGGAACGGACTTATCCACATGGAAGCGAAAAAACGGTGAGCTCGCAGAGATATCCCCATAGATGGCGATATCATGTGGATTGACGAAAGACGCCACGATCAGCCAAGGATGGTAGCTTTCCGCGGAGCCTTTCTCCTGATCTAGGGCATGGAGCAGCTCGATGACTTCACTGCTGTACACCACATCACGACCATTTACTCCGATGGCTGCGGACGAACCGGAGTTATGCGGCGCTATTCCGTGCGGTTCGGGACCAATCCAACTGGAGAAACCATAGCCGTCCAGCCGATCGGCAAGCAAGTACAAGCGTTCCTTATCGGGATCAGGGATCCCTGTTCCAAGGGTATAGCTGGGGGTAGGAACATGGGTACCCGGTACCCAAATGTCGGCATCGGAAAAATGCCACTTGCCTTTATAGAAACAACGATAGCCCGCTTGGCGAAAATAATTTCCCATCGTCGGGACAGTATTGCGATCGAGCCAGAACATGTCGCTGTCGGCTGAGCGTTTAGCGGCGCCGCTGGTCTGGGTGACGCCGTGCAAAGAGGGATACTGACCAGTGAATAAGGTAGCTCTGCTAGGGCAACAGGCTGTGGAGCCAACATAATGACGCTTGAATTCCAACCCATGCTCTCGCAAAAAAGCATGGGCGTGGAGTGTATCCTCCCTCCATTCACGTATCGCAGGCTCTTCATAAACAGGGGGAAATCGTTCCTGATCCACAATGATGAATAAGATATTCGGTCGTCTCCTCAACCATTTTCTCGACATATAGATCCCCCTCGGCAAAGATGTACACATCTTTATCAACATATGGGGATAATCTTTGTCCTTATCCACAAAAAAACTCGCCGATCATCAAGAAATCGGCGAATTCGAATTCGGGTGTTTGGTTATCCACAGTTTTTATACCAATGCAAAGGAGAGCACTGACAAAAGAATCGAGGTAATACTCATGGCAATCAGTGGGCGCGCTGCTTTTGTCCGTAGTGCACGCAGATTGACATTGAGCCCGAGCCCGACCATCGCCATGGTGAGCACGAAGGTTGTGACATTGGCGATGCCATTATGGAACGCTTCTGAGACAGGAATGGATGTACCAAGAACGTAGCTTCCAAAAACACTCGTGGCGAGGAATCCGATCAGGAACCAAGGGAATTCGATCTTGGTGCCACTTTGTAATTTCCCGGAGCGTTTCATCCAAACCATCAGGATAAAACAGAGCGGAACCAACAGGAGTACACGCCCCAATTTTGCCAGCAGGGCAATCGCTAGCCCATCTTGACCCGCTGGTGCAGCAGCCAATGCAACATGCGCAATCTCATGCAGACTAATTCCTGACCACATGCCGTATTCGACCGCGGACAGGGGAAGGAATGGACGGAGGATCGTGTAGGCAACGGCAAACAGGGTTCCGACGAGTGCGATCATACCTACCCCAATAGCGGTATCCTCATCCTTGGCAGCAATGATAGGGGAGACGGCTGCAATGGCTGCTGCTCCACAGACGCCTGTACCGACTCCGAGCATGAGGGAGAGGGAAGAGTCTGCTTTTAACCATTTGGCTATCAGCATCGTAACCACAATGGCAAAAATAATGACACCAGCGTCATAGACGAGAAGTCCGAGACCTTGATTCAAGACGACGTCGATATTGAGCTTGAGCCCGTACAAAATAATAGCCAGACGAAGTAAACGTTTGGCGGAAAATTGAATCCCTGATCGCAATGCCTCCGGATATCCACGAAAATGCCGGTACGCGACCGCGATCAGGATCGAACAGGCGAGAGGGCCGACCTGTTGAAAGCCAGGTATTTTTGCTAAGCCGTAGCCTGTCAGGGCGATGAAAAAAGTAAAAGCGATTCCAGCTATCCACAGCGAGAAGGATGCAGGTTTGCTTTCGTTGTTTTTTGCGGGCTGTACGCTGGCATTGCTTTCATTCAATGGCACGCTGCTTTTGATCTGAGTTGCCATTGCCATCACTCCTCGAAAAGTTTTACAAACTCAGCATACGGCAACTGCTATAATAAGAAAAATAAATCATTGCGATAATGATCATAAGTGAAATGAATGATTAGTGGTGGAAAGGAGAGTGAAGGCAGTTGGATCAGCATTTGCTTGTGTTCGTGACCGTTGCAGACAGACAAAACTTTTCCCGAGCTGCAGAAGAGCTCCACATGACGCAGCCTGCCGTTAGTCAGTATATTCATGCGCTCGAGCGCACGATAGGGACAAAGCTCCTGGAGCGAAGCAACAAATATGTTCGCTTGAATAAAGCCGGGGAGATTGTCTATCATCACGCTCGGGAGATCTTGGGCTTGTATACGCGGATGCAGAGCCTCGTGGATGATTTGATGAATACACCGAGCGGGCCTTTGACGATTGGCGCCAGCTACACCTATGGAGAGTATGTACTGCCTCACGTCATTGCCCGTCTTCGTCAGTATTACCCAATGATTACCCCCACGATTACGATCCACAATTCCACCGTCATTGCTGAGCTGGTGGCGAATAGACAACTCGACGTCGGGATTGTTGAGGGAGAGTATGTGGACGAAAAAATGTGCGTAGAGCCGTTTGCTGATGATCGGATGTATTTGATTGCTTCCCCAGAGCATCGATTGGCCGGGCAGTCGGAGGTCAGTATTGACGAGCTGATGAAGGAAACGTGGATTGTACGGGAAGAAGGGTCAGGCACGAGGGAAGCGGCTGAAAAAATGTTTCGCCAACTACAATTCACACCGTACAAGCGAATGGAGTTCGGCAGTACACAGGTGATCAAGGAGTCAGTGGAGGCTGGCTTGGGAATCAGCCTGCTGTCCTATTGGGCCATCCGCAAAGAACGCAAGCTCGGCACGCTCTGTACATTGAAAGTGACGGGGACACCGGTTACCCGTGATTTTTCGCTCGTCACGAAGTCTGAAGAGTTTCATACCAAAGCATTGGACATCTTCATGGATCTCATCCGCACACATGTGCCGGAGGGTGCCCATACGTAAAAGAGGAAGCGGCACGATTCATCAGTGCTGCTTCCTCTGTTCATTTTCATGCGGACGAGTCTGGATGGGCGAGTGTAAGTCGAAAGGTTGTTCCTTCTGGAGATGTCTGAACCAATTCGACATTGCCGCCGTGTGTTTTTGCCAATAGGCGGGAGATCGTCAAGCCCAGCCCCAGACCTTGCTTCTTTTTCCGTTTGCTATCTCCGCGATAGTACCGTTCGAAAATGAAGGGAACCTCTGACTCAGGAATTCCCTTTCCATTGTCGGTTATATCGATGGAGAGGAAGTCACTCGGATTATGGACGCCGATGTTGATTTGCGTTGCATTTGCGGCAGCACTGTTCCCCAATAAATTGAGCAAAATTTGTTTGACATGTGATTCATCACCGATCCATACAGTATCTTGTCCAGTCGGATTAACTGTCACAGATACGTTGGCAAATGAGGGCAAGGCTTGCACCTGTGCGACTATCTGATCCAATGTGCTGTCGATCTGTATGGACTGCTTCTCGGCGAATACCTCACCTGCTTCCATGGAGGAAAAATCGAGCAGGTCATTGACCATTGTCTGGAGTCGCTTGGCTTCGTCCATGCTGATTTGCATGAATTCATCCGCATCTGCACCTTTCACTACGCCGTCTTTGACCGCTTGAATCATCCCGCGGATCGAGGTGACAGGGGTACGTAGCTCATGGGACACACCAGCCAAAAGGTCGGTGCGCATCCGCTCTAATTGTCCAAGCCGTTTCGCCATTTCGTCAAAGGAATGAACCAGCTGACTGATTTCTGCTTCTTTGATTTTGGAGGAATTGGGCAAGGAAGGCGTATAATTTCCGCTGGATATTTGCTCTGCCGCTATTGCCAACTGCCGCAGGGGCTGTGTTAACGAGCGAGACAGGACATAGACGATGGCCCAACCGCACAAAGTGATGATTCCGATGGAAACCATGATCGTGATATAAGTGTGAACCAAATCATTGTTAAGGGGGGTACTGACGTAATAGGTGCCTGCGACTGTATTGTGTTCATAGTAAGGGACACCCACACGCAGCCAGGTAGCTCCCTTTGTGGCAACAACCTCCCGTATTTCTTTCGTTTTGTCCACCGGTTGGGCAGGAGTAGGCAACTGCGCAATGGTAGCGGTCATCGTCTGATTCACCATTTCCTTCTTGAACGTCTTGCCTGCATCATCGTAAATCTGTACCACGTGATCGCTTGGAACAGTCGGCATGACTCGAAATGCGATCATGGCGGTAGTGGCTGCGGGTGTTGCGGTGTCAGGAATAGCCGGAGACGCAGGGCCAGTCACAGCAGCGACAGCCTGATTGGAGATACCTACAGTTGTTTGTGCCAAATCCTCTATCTTTACAGAAGAAGTCGAGGTGTCCTTGGCAAGCAACACCTTGGTATACGAATCAGCGAGCAACTCTGTTCTTGCTTCCAATACTTGAAACTGTTGTTCTGTAGCTGCTTTGTTAATCCAATAGATTCCAAAAAAGCCGATACCAAAAAGAATGATCGATAAAATCAAGGCATAGCGCCACGTCCAGTAGCGCAAGAGCGGCACGGCAGTCCTGTTGGCAGAGAAACGTTTAGTAAACACGTAGGCTGTACCCCATTCCTCTGATTGTGCTAATCTCCCCTTCGGAAGTCGGCCAAGGCAACAAGCTTTTACGCAAACGTTTCACAGCGGTATCCACAGAACGATCCCCTCCTTCAAAATCCATTCCCCACACTTGATCCAGTAATTGATCGCGGCTAAAGCATTGGTTGGGATGTCGCGCCAGGAAAACGAGCAGCTGCCAATCCCGTGGCATCAAGGCAAGGGGTGTTTTCCCGATCAAGGCATTTTGGGCAGCAACATCTATGGAAAGTGTCCCGAGTCTGATCGTATCTGCTTCGGAGATATAAGAGGAACGGCGGAGCACAGCTTGTACACGTGCGAGCACTTCTTCTGGATCAAATGGCTTAGCGATGTAATCATCTGCACCTTGTGCTAGCCCTTGGAGCTTGTCTGGTACGGTACCGCGCGCCGTGATGATAATGACAGGGCAGCTGCCGTATTGGCGAATCTGATCGAGTATATCCAAGCCGTCATGATCGGGCAGCATCAGGTCAAGCAGGACAAGATCCGGTTTCCAGGAGAAAAAAGTCGGGATTGCCTCGTGATTACCCTCATTCCATTTTACCTCATAGCCCGCCCGTTCCAGGTAGACCTGGACAAGTCGGGCGATCGGCATTTCATCCTCGATGAGTAGAATTCGTTTCACGAAGAAACACCTCCTATCTATCTCAAGTCAATTTGTACTTATCATAGCAATGATAGACATCATTTTGACTGTAACCATTTGTAAAAAATGTTCTTGTTCAGTTGTTTAGCAGGGCGTAACTAAACCTCTGGCAGTTTCCTGTCAGAGGTTTTTGTGTGTGCTTGAAAGGCAACGCTTATTTTTTGATGGCAGATACGGAGACTGTTGTTCCTTTTGTGATCTTGCCTTCTTTTTCGAGCTGTTTGATCAATTCGTCAACGGTGATTCCTTTCTCTTTTGCCATTTGCTCCAAACTGATTGCAGGTTGAGTAAAGGAAGCTGCTTCACCAGTGGCGATCGTGCCTTCTTTTTCAAGCTGCTTGATCAACTCTTCCACAGAGAGGCCTTTTTCTTTTGCTACTTCTTCCAGATTGATAATTGTCGTGGAAGCAATCATTGCCAGCGTTCCTTCTTCTTTAAGCTGCTCGATCAACTCTTCTACGGAGATGTCTCTTTCTTTTGCCATTTCATCCAGGTTGATTGTCTTACTGTTATCACTGTTGGCATCGAATTTCATGAAGGAGAAGCTAGTTGTCAGATCGCCGTCTTTCGTGTTAATAGCTACTCCTTTCGTCAGTTTTCCTTCTTTTTCAAGCTGTTTGATCAACTCTTCCACAGTGATGCCCTTTTCCTTTGCCATTTGCTCCAGGTTAAAAATCGGTTTTAGAAGAGCATCTGTACCATCTGTGTTCACCATTTTCAGTGGAGCAGAAGAACCAGTCGTTTTCGCTGGTTCATTTGCCGCAAATGCGGAACCTGCCATTGCAGATACTGCCAAAGCCATTACTGTCATTGCCATTTTCTTTTTCATTGTAAAATTCCTCCTTGGGGTTCTGTAAATGAGTGGTGAGCCTTGTTTGATGGGCTTGCCCGTCTCGGCTACAACTCAAAGATAATGGGGGCGTGTGTCCGTAATATGACCGGAATATGGAAAAGTGACGGAATGCCGAAAACGCTTGCATTTTTCTGTACCTTGTTCTACATTAGAGACAGGTAAAAGACCACGTAAATCGCGTGTAATCTTCTACTCACAAGTGAATAATCAAAAGGCAAAGGTGCCCTTGAACACGGCTTATTTTTTCGTGTTTAGGCACCTTTTTTTGCTTTTGAAAAGGGAAGTTGTCTTGAAAGGAGTGACACGCATGGAAAAACCAATTCGAGCGACGCCGCTTGCGATCCGACTGATTCCCAATGTCGATCCTCAATTTGCGGAGAAGCTGAACCTGCCTTCTCATATCCGAAGTCTGGGGCTTTTGACCTCAACGATTGACGATGTGGGGTATACAGCCATTGACGAAGCGACCAAAAGTGCAGCGGTAGAAGTTGTGTATGCCAAGTCGTTTTATGCAGGCTCAGGCCATGCGTCTGGACCGTTGTCCGGCGAGTTCATCGGGATGATCGGAGGCGCGACGCCATCGGAGGTGCAGAGCGGACTGGATGCAGCCGTTGCATTTATGGAGAGCGGAGCATGCTTTTACTCTTTGAATGATGAAGGGACGCATGCGTATTACGCCCATGTTGTGTCGCGGACGGGCAGCTATTTGTCCCAACTGGCGGGTATCAGAGAAGGTGAACCGCTTGCCTACTTGATCGCACCACCGCTGGAAGCCATGTATGGTATTGATGCCGCCCTCAAGGCTGCAGATGTAGAAATGGTTCAATTTTTTGGTCCACCAACAGAAACGAACTTTGGGGGAGCGCTACTCACTGGTAGCCAGTCGGCATGCACGGCAGCCGCCGATGCTTTTGCCGATGCCGTAAGAAGTGTCGCCCAACAGCCTGTCAAACGATAATAGGGAATTTCCCTCTTGAAGGGGAGGTAATGTAAATGCGCGCTACGTCATATTCACTCGGCATGATTGAGACATTGGGCTTGCCTGCTCTCATTGCTGCCGCAGACGCTGCTGCCAAAGCAGCTGACGTCAAAGTTGTCTCTTATGAAGGCGCGGACGCAGGAATCGTTACCGTGTATGTAATCGGAGATGTCTCGTCCGTACAGGCAGCAGTAGATGCTGGCGCTGACGCTGCGAGACGTGTTGGAAGATTGCTGCACTCACACGTGATTCCACGTCCTGACGAAAATGTACCAAAAATGCTTAAAAATCTGCTGAAACCGGAAGCAAAAGAAGAGGCTAAGGCAGAGCCGGCCCAAGTGCCAGCGACCAAATTGCAAGATCAGTCTATCAATGATCTGCGCAAAATGGCGCGTTCGTATGCGGACTTCCCGCTGACAACGAACGAAATCAACATGGCGAAGAAAGAAGATCTCATTCGTCTGTTGGAAGAGAAACAAGGCGGAGGTGACAAAGCCTAATGACACTCGACGCTGATCTGTATTCCATACAGGAAGTGCGTACCTACCTCGCACAAGCGAAGGAAGCACAGGCCAAGTTCGCTACTTACAGCCAAGAACAAGTCGATAGAATCATCGAAGCCCTGTCCAAAGCAGGCGTGGAGCATGCAGATCGACTCGCAGCTATGGCTGTAGAAGAAACAGGCTTTGGTAACATCGCGGACAAACGGATGAAAAACCTGTTTGCTGCTCAAGATGTGTACGCATCTGTGAAAGATGTAAAAACGGTTGGTATCATCCGTAAGGACGAAGAAAACAAGGTATGGGAAGTGGCGCAGCCATTCGGTATTGTAGCTGGTATCGTGCCTTCTACCAATCCAACGTCCACGGTAATCTATAAATCGATGGTCTCCCTCAAGGCGAGAAATGCGATTGTCTTCAGCCCGCATCCGTCGGCAGCCAAATGTACGCTGGAAGCAGCGCGACTGATGGCACAGGCGGCAGTAGCGGCTGGAGCACCAGAAGGCTTGATCCATTGCGTTACCAAGCCTACGCTTCCAGCGACAAACGAGCTGATGAAGCACAAGCTGACCAATTTGATTCTCGCGACTGGCGGAACGCCAATGGTACGCGCAGCATACAGCTCCGGTAAGCCTGCTTACGGTGTAGGACCTGGTAACGTTCCAGTCTACATCCACCACAGTGCAGACTTTGCTGCTGCTGCGAAGCGCATCGTACAGAGCAAAACGTTTGACTATGGTACAATCTGCGCTTCTGAGCAAGCATTGGTAGTAGAGGAATCCACCAAACACCAATTGATTGCTGCCCTGAAGCGTGAAGGCGCCTACTTCCTGAACGAGCAAGAAAAGGAAAAGGTAGCTGCCATCGTCACGATTAACGGCTCGCTGAACGCGAAAATCGTTGGCCGCTCTCCGCATGTGATCGCGCAAATGGCGGGTATTACCATCCCTGCTGATACGCGTGTCCTGATTGCGGAGGAGAACAATGTAGGTAAAGCATATCCGATGTCCGTTGAAAAACTGGCTCCGGTCCTTGCCCTCTACACTGTTCACGGCGACAGCGAAGCGTTTGCCCGTTGCCGCGAATTGCTGGAGCATGGTGGTCTTGGACATACAGCGGGTATTCACGCCCAGGATGAAAATGTCATCGCAGCGTATGGTCAAGCAATGCCAGCATCTAGAATTCCGGTCAATACAGGTACGACCTTCGGAGGAATTGGTGCAACGACTGGCGTACAACCAGCGTTCACTCTTGGATGCGGCTCTTTAGGGGGCAACATCACTTCCGATAACATCGGTGCGAAGCATATGTTCAACATCAAGCGTGTTGCATTTGGTATCAAAGAAATGCCACAATCAACACCAGCACCACAAGCTCCTGCGACACAAGCGGAAGAAGCTGTTCTACAAGCTGTCTCTTCCATGAACGTTGGCTTGAGCCGTGATGAGATCAAGAACATCATCAAATCCGTGTTAACAGAAATGACGTCTTAATGTCGTAAAACACTAAAATTTTGGAGATATAATTAAGGAGGAAATGAAAATGGCTGGAGAAATGTCCGCATTGGGAATGGTAGAAACAAAAGGTTTGGTAGGAGCAGTTGAAGCTGCTGACGCAATGGTAAAAGCAGCAAACGTAAAACTGATCGGTAAAGTACACGTAGGTGGCGGTCTCGTGACGGTTATGGTACGTGGTGACGTAGGTGCAGTAAAAGCTTCCACAGACGCAGGTGCCGCTGCTGCTGAAAAAGTAGGAGAGCTCGTATCTATTCACGTTATCCCACGCCCTCATGGAGACATTGAACTGATTCTGCCTAAACTCGAAGGGTAATAAATCCTTATGGCAGTGATTACAGAAGCATCCTTGAGAGCCATGCATAAGTCAGGCATTCCAAACCCCTTTCTCGTTGAGAAAGGGGATAAAATAACACCAGCAGCGGCAGATTTCTTGAAAGGAAGAGGGATTCAAGTGAAACAAGTTGATCAGAACCAGCAGCCTTCCACCAATCAAGCTGCCGAGGCAGTGCGAGAAATTCCTTTGGGCGTATCTAACCGTCACATTCATTTGTCGCAAGCAGATGTCGAGAAGCTTTTCGGAGCCGGACATCAATTGACGCCAATGCGTGATTTGTCGCAACCGGGCCAGTTTGCTTGCCAGGAAACAGTCACCATCGTGGGACCAAAAGGCAGCATCCACGGGGTTCGCGTTTTGGGACCAGCTCGTGGCGCGACACAAGTGGAAATTTCCAGAACAGACGGCTTTGCAGTAGGTGTTCAAGCCCCTGTGCGTATGTCTGGAGATATTGAAGGTACACCAGGTATGGTACTTGTAACGGCAAAAGGGACAGTAGTAATGGACAAAGGCGTAATCGTTGCGAAGAGCCACGTTCATATGTCTCCAGCAGATGCCGAGCAATATCAAGTGAAGGATGGCGATACGCTGATTCTGGCGACGCAAAGCGATCGTCCTATCATCTATCCAGATGTAGTCGTTCGTGTACATCCGCAGTTTGCACTTGATTTCCACGTGGATACGGATGAAGGAAATGCCGCTAATTTGAAAACGGGCGACCGGGTAAAAGTGATCGGCAAGAACGGGCAATTTTACTCCGGCTAACGGAGGTTGAGCTTGATGGACATCAGAGAAATGGTGGCGTCGATTACGAAAGAAATTTTGCAATCGATGAATACAGAAAAGCAAAGCAGCACAGCGCCTCGTGTCCTGTACGTTTTTTGCGACAGCCAGGCTCATGAGGCGTTTCAGGATCATTTTATCCAACTGAAAAACCACGGGATCTGCCATGACATTCTCTTCCTGGACGGAGAAACCTCTTCCTGGTTGGGAATGCACAAGATCGAATGTGGGGGAGCAGGCAAAATTCTTACAGCAGACGAGTACGCTCCTGCCCCGTTGGAAGTGCCGAAAGATTATGTCGGTATCGTGATTCCAGAAATCGATTTGGATAATGCAGCGAGAATTGCTTCCGGTCTAAAAGGAACAATCAAAGCGGAAATCGTCTTTTCCGCGTTGGTAACAGGTAAATTCGTCATTGCTGGTTCCGATGTGCCAGGAATCAAGCGCGCAGACCGTCGTACCCTGCAAACATTGACACTGACACCTGCTTATGAAAAGCTGTTCAACCGTCACGTTGAAGGCATGAAGGAGCTGGGTGTGGAGTTTGCGGAGCAACGCCGTCTGGCTGATCGCGTGGTTTCCAAGCTGAAGTCTCAGCTACAAAAAGTAGAGACTACTAGCAAGACAGAACAACCGATATTGACTCCTTTGGATGAGCAAGAAGCCGTCTTTTCCGGGAAGCTGTTGACAGCGGATTGGATCAGATCGCAGCCTGAGCTTCGCGATACGACTTTGATCGTGAAAAAAGGTGCAATTGTTTCTCCGCTTGCTTATGACAGCATGAGAGAACGCGGCATTACGGTCAGCTATTTAGGAAAAGGGTGATCGCATGTTTTTGGGAAAAGTGATCGGCAGCGTCTGGGCCACGCAAAAAGAAGCAGGTATGGAAAATCTCAAGCTCATGGTGGTTCAGCCGATTGATTGGCGTGGCGAAGAAGGCGGACAAACCGTTATCGCAGCGGACAGGATCGGTGCGGGAATCGGGGAACAGGTTATCGTCTCTCGTGGGACGCCTGCCCGAATCCTTTTCTCCGGCACCAGTGTGCCGATCGATGCGATCATCGTAGGCATCGTGGATTCGTTTGAGGTGCCGGGTGCCGCAGGAAGAGAGGAATAGGAATGGAACAGGAACGTTCACGAGTCATCCAGGAATTCGTACCAGGGAAACAGGTCACGTTGGCTCATGTAATCGCAAACCCTGACCCAATGCTCTATACCAAGCTAGGTATCAATGAGGCTGGTGCTATCGGCATCTTGACTTTGACGCCTACCGAAACAGCCATTATTGCCGCGGATATTGCGACAAAGGCTGCTGGCGTCGAGCTTGGGTTTCTCGATCGTTTTACAGGTTCACTGATTGTCGTAGGAGATGTATCCGCTGTTGAGATGGCAGTCGAAGCGGTCAATCAGGTGCTGAGCGAAAAACTGCGGTTTACACCGGCATTGGTGACGAAATCATGACCGGCCGTGTAATGATTATCGGTGCAATTGAAGCAGGAAAGTCTTCTCTGGTGCGGGCGCTGTTCAATGACGAACAGCCTGCCCGGAAGACACAAGCGCTCGAATATCGGGACTGGGCGATTGACACTCCGGGTGAGTACAGCGAAAACCCGATGTTTTACCGCACGCTTATGGCTACCTCTCTTGAGGCGAAGATCATTGTGATGGTGCAGGATGCTACACGGGAGCGCAATTATTTCCCTCCTGGCTTTTCACAAGGGTTTCCGCAATCGTGCATCGGGGTCATTACCAAAATGGATCATCCTGACGCAAATGTGGAGAGGGCAGAACAATTCCTGCGTCAATCGCTCGGCAATGCAAAAATTTTCCGGACCTCCTCGCTCACGAGTGAGGGAGTGCCAGAATTGCGAGCGTATTTGCAACAAATTGTAAACGAGTAAGCGTGATTAACCAGTATTACACCCCTTTCCGCCGTAGCGTGTCTGTGAGAAAATGAAGTCATATCAACTCCTAGCAGGTGAAAAGAGGTTCACATGCAATCAATACGAGAAGTGTGCAAAGCGTCCACGACGTTGAGTGATGACGACATTCGGATTGTGGAGGATCTGGCTTCCAAGCTTCAGATTTTTGCTGATCTGTCTCAAGCGGACATGTTTATCGATTGTCCAACGGTAGATCGGAGCGCTGCGATGGTAGTCGCACAAGCTGCACCGAGTACGGCACGCTCTATGTACAGTGGATCGGTCGTAGGGCATCTGGCGACGGCGATTAATGAGCCGGCCGTTATGTATTGTCTGACTACAGGCAAGCCCGTCATCGGTTCACGTGGGGTTTCACAGGAGCAGGTCGTGATGCGACAAAGTGTCGTACCCATCACGAATGCGGCTGGAAAAACAATCGGGACCTTGATAACTGAACAAGATATATCCAAACAGGTGGAACAGGAAAAGAATGTCGAAATGCTCAAGGAAACAACGGAGCATTTAAGCGAGACGCTCATCCAGTTCGCTGTGCCTGATCTGCCCATTTCGTCGCTGTTGCACGAGGGCATGATTTTGTTTGATCAGAGTGGGGTTATCACGTACGCCAATGGCCGTGCCCACAAGCTGCTCTCCTTGATTGGCTTTGAACGACCAGAAAAGGGAGAGAGCATTGAACGTATTTTTTCCTGGAGAGTTTCCCCGGAGAACTTTGTACGCAACGGGGGTTATATTCAGGAGGAGCTGTCAAAAGGCAAACATTTTATTATGATGAAAGCGGTTTCGTCCGTCCGCAAACAAGACATCATTGGGGGATTCATTCTCCTGCGAGACATATCGGACATTCGGGAAAAAGAAAAGCAATTGATGATCAAATCCGCGGTGATCAAAGAGATTCACCACCGGGTCAAAAACAATTTGCAAACCATCTCTAGCCTGTTGCGCCTGCAAATGCGGCGTTCGCAGTCCAACGAGATTGAAAAGGTATACCGGGAAAGCATCAATCGCATCAACAGCATCGCCATTATTCACGAATACTTGGCACAGGATGGTCTGGAGCAGATTGACTTCAAAGAGATTTTAACCAAAATATCGAAAATAATCGTCTCTTCGATGAGACGTTCTGAGCAAGCTATACACGTCGTGGTGACGGGCGAATCGGTATATCTGCCGTCCAACAAAGCAACATCGTTTGCCTTGATCGTCACCGAGCTGATTCAAAATTGCATGATTCATGGTTTTCATGAGCAGCAAGAAGGGAAAATCTCTATTGCACTGGTTGCCAAGGAGGACTTCGTGAGTCTGTCTGTGACAGATGACGGGGTCGGCATCGAGGACATGGAGCAAATCCACAAAAAGGGCCATCTGGGCCTGAAAATTGTCGATACACTGGTCAGGGAAGACCTCGAAGGCACGATGCATTTCCGCAACACTGGGAACGGAACAGAGGTTACCATACTCTATCCGATCCAAAAGGAGGATGAAGATGACACAGCCGAAGATTATGGTGGTTGATGACGAGCCGATTATTCGCATGGATTTGCGCGAGATGCTCGAAAATGAAGGGTATTTAGTGGTTGCCGAAGCGAAAAACGGAGAAGAGGCAGTCGAACAGGCCCATCGTCACAAGCCCGATCTGATTATCATGGATGTGAAAATGCCTGTCTTGAATGGAATCAAGGCAAGCAGTATCATTCGTTCCTTTTCAGACAGTTCCATTCTTCTTTTGACGGCTTACAGCCAAAAGGAACTCGTCCAGGATGCCAGAAAAGCGGGTGTGACGGCTTACTTGGTGAAGCCGGTGTCGGAGGATGACTTGATTCCCGCAGTAGAAATCGCACTCAGCCAAAAGGAAAAAGTCGTTTCCCTGAAGAAGGATATAAATGATCTGAAGCAAAAGATCGAGGATCGCAAGGCAGTGGAAAAGGCAAAAGGAAAGCTGATGAGTGCCTTATCCTTGGAAGAGGATGCGGCTTACAAATGGATGCAGCAAGTAAGCATGCAACGGCGCATGCCGCTTGTGAAGCTGGCAGAGGAAATTTTGTCGGGCGAGCAGGCCATTTTTACACAAGACTAGTACTGACGTTATCATAAAAAGCAGTGACAAGTAGATACGAAGAGAGCAAAGGCGCTTGAATCAGACCGGGAGCAAGGAACCGGCTGTTCAAGCGTTTTTTCGTAGGGCCCGTCTGACACGCCAATGGTTCAAGGAGGTTCATATGGACGAACAATGGATCCAAAGCGTCGGGATCGATGTGGGAACGAGCACGACCAAAATGATCGTAAGCCGATTGCGATTGGGTCGCATGTCCAGCACGTTTTCGCTGCCGCGTTATCAGATCGTGGAGCGACAATTGCTGTATGCGAGTGAAGTACATTCCACACCGCTCATCGGATTTGATGAAATCGACGCTGACGGAATCGGAGCGATTCTTGCAGCCGAGTACGACAAGGCACAAATCAGCTTGTCTCAAATCAAGTCCGGGGCGGTTATCATTACCGGAGAAACAGCCAGCAAAAAGAACGCACAGCATATCGTTCATCTGCTGGCTGAACGCTCCGGGGATTTCGTGGTAGCGACAGCAGGTGCTGACCTCGAAGGCGTGCTGGCGGGCAAGGGTGCAGGCGCAGAAAAACGCTCGCAAGCCATACAAGGTGTGGTCGTCAACGTCGATATTGGCGGAGGAACAGCGAATGCAGCCTACTTCCAACGTGGCCGAGCGATTGCAACGGTTACATTCCACGTCGGAGGAAGGCTGATCCGTCTCAGTCCGCAAGGTGTCGTTCAATACGTGTCGCCGAACATTCAACAATGGCTGACGGCAAAAGGACTGCGTATTCAAGTCGGACAGGAAATCGGATTCGCGCAGCTCACAGAGGTTGCCGAACAGCTGGGACGCAGTATGCTGGATTATTTAACGGGGAAAGAGCGCCAAGTATCAGGCTTGCTCGTAGTGGGACCGCATTTACGCGATGCCATCCCTGTTGACGAACTGACTGTCTCAGGCGGTGTGGGTTTACTCATGAGCGGACCTCCCGTCCAAAATATGTCGGATGCGAGCCGATATGGCGATTTTGGCCCACTGCTCGGATATGTCCTCCAGCAGGAGCGCGAAAAAGGAACGTATCCAGTACAGTGGCTAGACCCGGATCAAACGGTACGGGCAACGGTAATTGGCGCGGGGATGCAGAGCACGGAGATTAGTGGTTCAACCGTGCATATCAAGCCGGAGCTGTTGCCGATTAAAAATATTCCGATTCTCAAGCTAGAGCTTACCGAGGAACAATTGGCAGATGCCACAAGACTGCGACAGGAAGTGGCTTCGATCTACCAACTGGGTGATCGCCTGTTTGAAAAAACGACAGGGATTCCTTTCGCACTCGCGATCTCCGGCATCGGGTACTGCTCGTACGCTCTGCTGCAGACGCTGTCCCAGGAGCTGTCGGAGCAATACCGGGCGACTTTCCCCGAGAGTCAAACCATGGTTGTGATCTGTGAAACAGATATGGCGAAAGCACTCGGGCAGGCCTTGGCGCTGCGTTGCAAAGGGGCACCGGAAATCATTTGCATCGATCAGGTGCGTGTGGAATACGGCGATTACATCGATCTCGGTGAGCCGATCTCGGGAACGATCATTCCCGTCGTCGTCAAAACACTCGCGTTTGATGAAAGGCCGTAACGTAAGAAGGGGTGGACGTTGATGAACACGAAAACGACTGTGCTTGGACAGACCTATCAATTTCGCGATTTGAAAGAAGTTTTCGCGAAGGCTAATGAAGATAAATCAGGCGACCAGCTGGCTGGTATCGCCGCTGCTGATTCCCGGGAACGTGTAGCTGCCAAGCAAGTTTTGGCTGATCTGACATTGGCGGATATCCGCAACAATCCGATGGTTCCGGCAGAAGAAGACGAAGTATCGCGTGTGATCGAAGAAGGCATCAACGAAAAGATTTACAACGAAATCAAAAACTGGAGCGTAGCTGAGCTGCGCGAGTACATCTTGAGCCATCAAGCAGGCGATAATGAACTCAAGCGAATCAGCCGCGGCTTGTCCAGCGAGATGATCGCAGCGACTGCCAAGCTCATGAGCAACCTGGACTTGATCACGGCAGCGTCCAAGATTAAAGTTGTGACGCATGCCAACACAGCAATCGGTCATAAGGGCGTACTGGCTTCTCGTGTACAGCCGAACCATCCATCCGATAACGTACAAGGCATCAAAGCGTCTCTGTACGAAGGATTGAGCTACGGAATCGGCGATGCGGTAATCGGGATCAACCCGGTTATCGATACAGCGGACAGCGTCAAAGATATTTTGAACATGACCAAAGACGTGATGACCAAGTTTGATATCCCAACGCAAAACTGCGTATTGGCTCACGTGTCCACGCAAATGCGTGCCATCCGTAATGGGGCACCAGCAGACTTGATCTTCCAAAGCTTGGCGGGTAGTGAAAAAGGAAACAAGGCATTTGGTATTGATGTAGCACTGCTGGATGAAGCAGATGAACTGATGCGCAAACAAGGCACTTCCTACGGACCGAACTTCTGGTATTTCGAGACAGGTCAAGGCTCTGAGCTGTCTGCCGAGGCGCATCACGGCATGGACCAGGTAACAATGGAAGCGCGCTGTTACGGACTTGCTCGCAAGTACAATCCGTTTATCGTAAACACAGTAGTTGGCTTCATTGGACCTGAGTATTTGTACGACAGTCGCCAAGTAATCCGTGCTGGACTGGAAGACCATTACATGGGCAAAATGCACGGTTTGCCGATGGGCTGTGACGTATGCTACACGAACCACATGAAGGTCGATCAAAACGACATGGATAATCTCGGCATTTTGCTCTCGTCGGCAGGCGTTAACTTCGTGATCGGTGTAGCAATGGCAGACGATGTCATGCTCAACTATCAATCGACGAGCTTTCATGATATTGCGGCATTCCGTGAAGTGATGGGACTGCGACCTGCTCCTGATTTTGAAAAATGGCTGGAGAAAATGGGCATCATGGAAAACGGTAGGCTGACTGCAAAAGCAGGCGATCCGACAATCTTCATGTAAGATCAGGAGGTGAAATACGATGGAACAACAATTAGATTTTTTAGTAGATAAAGTAGTAGCAGAGCTGCAAAAGAAGCTGGGCGAGGCCACAGAACAAGCTCCGTCACCAAAAGCAGAGACAGGCTTGATTCAACTGAGATCGGAGCCAAAGGCAGAGCCAGTAGCGAATGCGACAGCCGCACCGACACCAGCTCCTGTAGTGAATGAGCAGCCTGCTCCATCGACAGAACCAGAGAGAACCACACATGTACCGAATCCGAAGTACAAGGAAGGCTTGGATGAACTGCTGTCCAGCACGCCAGCGCGTATCGGAGTTTGGCGTACAGGTGTGAGACCTTTGACCAAAACCATGCTTGAATTGCGTCGCGACCATGCTGCGGCTGTAGATGCTGTATACGGTGAAGTGAGTCAAGCGGTGCTCGATCAGTTCTCCCTGTTTACAGTGGAAACACAGTATGACAACACTGAAAACTATTTGAAGCGTCCGGATATGGGGCGCGTCCTCACCGAGGAAGGCGTACGCTTGCTGCAAGAGCGCGGCCAAAAGAAGCCACAGGTACAAATCGTCGTTTCAGACGGCTTGAGTGCCGCTGCGGTGGATGCGAACCTGAAAGACGTGCTTCCATCTCTGATGGACTCTCTGAAAAGCTACGGACTGACCTGCGGCACTCCGTTTTTTATCAAGGGCGGACGCGTAGCCAGCATGGATCATGTCGGCGAGATTCTGGAGCCAGAAGTATTGGTGCTCTTGATCGGAGAACGACCAGGACTGGTTACGGCACATTCCATGAGTGCGTACATGTGCTACCGTCCACGCAAAGGTATGGTAGAATCAGAGCGTACAGTGATCTCGAATATTCATCGTCAAGGTACATCTCCTGTTGAGGCGGGGGCCCACATCGGGACAATCCTCTCCAAAATGTTGGAGCAAAAAGCAAGTGGTGTAAAACTAGTCTTGTAATAAAACCAATGACGACGAGGAGGATTCTACATGACATTCCGCAGAAAAAAAGTAGCCGTAATCGGTAGTGGTTTTACGGGAGCGACAACTGCGTTCATCATGGCGCAAAAAGAGCTGGCTGACATCGTATTGGTGGATATTCCGCAACTGGAAAACCCAACGAAGGGGAAAGCACTCGACATGATGGAGGCTTCTCCCGTTCTCGGCTTCGATGCTAGCATCACTGGTACTTCCGACTACAAAGACATCGAAGGCTCCGATATCGTAATCATCACAGCAGGGATTGCTCGCAAGCCAGGTATGTCCCGCGACGACTTGGTAGCAACCAATGCATCCATCATGCGCTCGGTTGCTGAGCAAGTGAAAACATATGCACCAAACTCCATCGTACTCATCCTGTCCAACCCGGTAGATGCGATGACCTATACATTCTACAAAACGTCCGGCTTCCCGAAACACCGCGTAATCGGTCAATCCGGTGTACTGGATACAGCTCGCTTCCGTACGTTCGTAGCGATGGAACTGAATGTATCCGTAAATGACGTAACAGGCTTCGTATTGGGCGGCCACGGTGACGACATGGTGCCACTCTTGCGTTACTCCTACGCTGGCGGCATCCCACTCGAAAAATTGATCCCACAAGATCGTCTGGATGCCATCGTCGAGCGTACACGCAAAGGCGGCGGCGAAATCGTAGCTCTCTTGGGCAACGGTTCCGCTTACTATGCACCTGCGGCCGCTCTGGTAGAAATGGCAGAAGCGATCTTGAAAGACCAGAAGCGCATCCTGCCATCCATCGCTTTACTCCAAGGCGAGTATGGTTACAACGATATCTACCTGGGCGTACCAACTCTCTTGGGTGGAAACGGTATCGAGCAAGTCATCGAGCTGGATCTGACTGCTGCTGAAAAAGCAGCCTTGGATAAATCCGCAGATTCCGTTCGTGCGGTTATGAAAGTAGCTATGCCATAAGCACAGTATGAAAATGAAAGCTTCGCCAGATATCTTGGCGGAGCTTTTTTTACAATGTGGATAGAGTAGCTGTAGTGGAGGGAAGAAGCTGTATTCGCATGAAAGCTGATTCAACTGATTCAATTGAGTGTAATTGTCACGAAGTGCAAACACCTGTAAGACATTGGAGGAATTGTGCGAAGAGTGACGAAGAAGATTACAGAAATGTTAAGCATTGTAAAGAAAAATCTTTCAAAAAAATATATTTTATTGTAAAATTAAGGAAAAAAGTAGGGGTTGATTCTTTATGGGGGGGCTGCAAGGGACAATGCACTGGTCGCTGCGGTCAGAAATTGAAAGACACCGTAGAGAGTGCGGCTATACCTTGAGTAAATTAGGTGAATTAACGGGAATCAACCATGGGAGTTTAAGCGAAATCTTGAACGGAAATCCACCGCGGGCTATGACCATTGGTCAATTAGATGCGCTAGCGGCGGTGTTTGGTCGCGAGCCAGGTTGGTTGTACGAATTGTATACGGAAGAATGCATAACAGAGGGGCGAATATCGCGTCCTCGGTTGATACCTTATTTAGTTCGATGCGCGGAGGTTGGGCGGAAAGATTGCATCGAAGAGGTTGTTCCTAAATTGTTGGACAACCCTAAAAATATTTCGACTCTCTTTTTAGTGGCGGAACAGCTATATGAAAGTGGGAAACAAAAAGAGTCCGTACCTTTTTATCAGGCTGTCGTTGATAGCGAGAAGGATGGACATTCTGACCAATTCGTAATGAGTCAGTATCGATTGTTTCGGGCTGCACTCGGGACCAATTCTGAAGAAAATGGGGAGGCAGTTATTCGGTTTGCCCCCTATCGGAATAGGCTTCCTGAGAACTATCAGTTGGATGCTTTATTTCAATTAGCGCGGGTTTCTTATGCTTTGCAGAAATTGAAGAAGTCGGAACAGTACGCTGATGAATTACGGTATCTTGCGGAAACGATTTACATACATGAGTTGGACAGATTGAAAAGAGATAAAAAAAGTGAACTGCCTGAGACAGAACGTCCTCTTGTGTATTATTACGCCATGGGACATTTATATAAAGGCGCGACATTGGAAATGCAAGGAATGTATGAACAAGCCAAGTCGTATGTACAAATTTATGCTGATTTAGGATGGTTTGAGCTGCTGGATGAAGTTGGACATCAAGAGGTAGAGCGGTTCCGGATTTGGGCAAAGGCTAACTTATACACATTAGAGGTATTGGCTGGTAATACCAACACCATTGAGGAGTACGCCGATTATCTTGAGAGTCTTCCTCCAAATGAAATACTTCCTGGTTTAATTTCTATTATAAAATCAGCTAATATTTACAATTTTTGTGTGGATGAGATATTAGAGCGCTTCTCAATGCACATCGCCAATTTTGGTCAATATACCGACGCAATTCGTTTGGACAGGCATCTTCGATTTCGGTATCAGGCAGCCATTTATGAATTCGGTAAAGGGCGACTAGAGAAAGGGATTGAAGAAACGATATGCTGTCTTTCTTTAGCCAGTTTGATAAATCGCTTTGAAGATGCTCTTAAATGCATAGCGTTATTTGAAGAGTACCGGCAACATGCATCGCCAATACAAGTGGAACGATATCAAAACATTGTAACGGGTAGAAAAAAGGAGAACCTACTTTCTAAAAAGAATTAGATAGTAATACCTGTAACCTTGTTATACGCTGTTTTTTGGCAGATTTATACAAAACCAAGGAGGTTACATCTATGAAAAGTTTCTTTCTATCACTGGTTATGGTTCTAGCTTTATTTACTGGTTTTCCATACACAGAAAAGCCCCATAATATTAGTATAATTATGTACGACCATGGAACAGAGGGCTAAAGAATTGACATCCATGGATAGTCAGTTAAATAGATCGTAACCGAAAAAGCATTCCTTTGATGGGATGTTTTTTTGTATTCAATTTTTCTTAGTCAGTTAATTTCTGCACATCCCTGTATAGTAATTATATGTAATAAATTGTAAAAGAGAGGGGGCGTTGGATATTACTGCTATCGCAAATATTTTAGATAGGGATGTTTCTTTTCACCCTGGAAACACCCCCAAAAGAGGCGCAGCATCAGCCCCTAAAGGTAAGTGTACAATCCGGGGCATGGTAAAGGAAATCGGTTGCCACTTAGAGTTGGATAATAGAATTGAACAGCTACGACTGGAAATGATGGAGTTGGCGGGAAAGTACGGTCTCTCACATGATAAAGTTTTGGCTGTGAGTCAACAATTGGATAAATATATTGTCATTGCACAAAACAGACTAAAAACGGAAAAGTAAGTCCTTCGCACACCTCAAGGCCTCCAAAACCCTCCATTAAACTATTATCTATCTAGGCAATTGCCAACTCTTGACATATTTCAATCATAGTTTCTAACTGGATTACGAATTGATAGGAAGGCCAAGTCGTATATATTTAAAAAATAGTAAAATGGAGGACGGGTCCAAGGGATGATCCTTTATGAGGGGCTGCAAGGGACAATGCATCGGTCGCTGCGGTCAGAAATTGAAAAATGCCGGAGAAAGCACGGTTATACTTTAAGCAAGCTGGGAGAATTAACGGGAATTAACCCTGGTAGCTTGAGTGAGATTCTTAATGGAAATCCGCCACGGGCTATGACTATAGGGCAATTAGATGCGTTCGCCAAGGTATTTGGACGCGAGCAGGGTTGGTTATATGAATTATACCCGGAAGAATGTTTGTCAGAGCAGAGAATTTCGCGACCACGATTAATACCGTATTTGGCTCGATGTGTGGAGGTTGGGAGAAAGGATTGCATAGAGACTGTTGTTTCCATATTGTTAGAGAATCCGAAAAACGTCTTGATTCTGTTTGCCCTTGCAGAGCAACTATATGAGAAAGGGCAACTGAAAGAGTCAGTGCCTTTTTATGAATATGTCATTGAGAATGAGAAAGATAGCTATTCTGACCACTTTGTAATGAGTCAGTATCGGTTATTTCGTGCTGTACTTGGGACAAATGCAGAAGAAAATTGGGAGAATGTGATTCGGTTTTCTCCGTATCGAAATAGGCTTCCAGAGAACTACCAACTCGATGCTTTATTTCAATTAGCACGGGTCTGTTTTGCTTTGCAAAAGTGGAACAAATCAGGGGAGTACGGTGACGAGTTACGGCTTCTTGCAGAAACTGTTCACATGCATGAATTGGACAGGTTGAAAAGAAACAAAAAAGGGGAACCCCTGAAACCGGAGCGCCCTCTTGTCTATTATTACGGAATGGGACATTTATATAAAGGTGCAGCATTGGAAATGCAAGGACTGTATGAAGAGGCGAAGCAATATGTGCGAGTTTACGCTGATTTAGGATGGTTTGAATTAATTGATGAAGACGGACGTAAAGAGGTAGAGAGATTCAAGGTATGGGCAAAGGCGAACTCCTATACATTGGAGGTGTTATCTGGGAATACAGACGTCTTAGAAGAGTATGTAGACTATCTTGAAAGTCTGCCTACCAATGAATTACTTGCTGGTATGATTTCTATTATGAAATCAGCAAATACCTACCATTTTTGTGTAGATGAGATACTGGATCGTTTTTCTTCGCAAATTGCCAGTTTCGATCAATTTACAGAAGCAATAGGATTAGATCGGCATCTCCAGTTTCGGTATCAGACAGCCATTTATGAGTTTGGTAAAGGGCGGATCGAGAGAGGGATTGAAGAAAGTATTTATTACCTTTCCTTAGCAGATCTGATGAATCGACATGACGAGGCTCTCACATATATAGCATTGTTTGGATGGTTAGGGAATTTGAATAAGCGAATAGGTAACCGAAACGAGTTAGGTGACTAGTATCTCGTCAAGGTTCGAATTGAATGATGAATTGATAGGAAGGTTAAGTAGTGTAATTTAAAGAGATTAAAACTGGGAAAAAGAGAAAAAATGCGAAAGTATGATCCTTTATGGGGGGCTGCAAGAGAAAATGCATCGGTCGCTGCGGTCAGAAATCGAACAAAATCGGAAAAAGCATGGCTACACATTTAGTAAGCTGGGAGAATTAACGGGTATTAACCCCGGAAGCTTGAGCGAGATTCTAAATGGAAATCCTCCGCGTGCCATTACCATTGGTCAGTTAGACGCGCTAGCCAAGGTGTTTGGTTACGATTCGGGTTGGTTGTATGAATTATACACGGAAGAATGCATATTAGAGGGGAGAATATCGCGCCCCCGATTAATACCATACTTGATTCGATGCGTGGAGGTTGGGCGAAAGGATTGCATAGAAGCTACTGTCCCCCAAATGATGGAGAATCCGAAGAACATCTCGATTCTGTTTGCCCTTGCAGAACAGCTATATGAGAAAGGGCAGCTGAAAGAGTCGGTGCCCTTTTATAAATATGTGATTGAGAATGAAAAAGATAGCTATTCTGACCACTTTGTAATGAGTCAGTATCGGTTATTTCGTGTTGTACTTGGGACAAATGCAGAAGAAAATTGGGAGAATGTCATTCGGTTTTCTCCTTACCGAAACCGGCTTCCTGAAAACTATCAACTCGACGCCTTATACCAATTGGCGAAGATCTGTTTCGCTTTGCAAAAGTGGGAAAGATCAGAGCAGTACGGAGACGAATTAAGGCTTCTGGCAGACACTGTTTACAGGCATGAATTGGACAGAATGAAAAGAAACAAAAAAGACGAATCTCTGAAAACGGAGCGCCATCTCGTCTATTATTACGGATTGGGCCATTTATATAAGAGCGTTTCACTGGAAATGCAAGGACTGTATGAAGAGGCGAAGAAGTATGTGCAAGTTTACGCTGATTTAGGATGGTTTGAATTACTTGATGAAGACGGACGTAAAGAGGTAGAAAGATTCAAAGTATGGGCAAAAGCGAACTCCTACACATTGGAGGTGTTGTCTGGCAATACTAGCATCATTGAAGAGTATGCAGACTATCTCGATAATCTTCCCACCAATGAAGTTCTTGCTGGTTTAAATGCCATTTTGAAATCCGCTAACACCTACCATTTTTGCGTGGATGAGATTTTAGAGCGTTTTGCCTCCCAAATTGCTAGTTTCGATCAATTTACAGAAGCGATTGGATTGGATAGACATCTTCGGTTTCGATATCAGATGGCAATTTATGAGTTCGGTAAGGGAAGGATGGAGAGAGGAATTGAAGAAACGATATATTGCCTTTCTCTAGCGGATTTGACGAATCGACACGACGAGACCCTTACATACATAGCACTGTTTGGATGGTTAGGGAATATGAATAAGCGAATAGGTAACCAAAACAAGTTAGGTGGCTAGCATCCTGTTAGGTCATTGTGAATATGCCGTAGATTGATGAAACATCCTCTGCCAGGATGTTTTTTTTATTCTATTTTTTGCAGTTGGTAAAAACCTGCATATCAATTTATGGTTAATTATGTAAGGGATCTCAAAATGAAGGAGGTGAGAGGTGATATTCCATGAATCAATAGAAATCTAAGAATAGCTCTAAAAGAGGAGCCACAGGTGCCACTAAAACCAACTGAATAATCCGGTGGTAAAGGAAGGAGGGTGAGTCTTATAACAGCAATTGCAGTTAAAAAGGGCGTTCCACCCCTTCGCCAGGTTAAAGGAACGCCCGCAGGAGGAGCAGTTACAGCTCCTATAAGTAAATGTATCACGCTCCCTCTAGATCGAGAAGGAGTAACCTATCACGATATTGATCATTTGAAAAACATTGTGGAACAATTGCGCGGACAACTGGTGCAATTGTATTTAGAGAAGAATGATTTCTTGGATGATGAAGTCGTGGAATTAAGCCAGCAATTGGATCAGTACATTCTGGTAATTCAATCAAAATGTTATTGACTTTGAGTGAAATTCAAATAGGGGGTTGAGGTATGCGAAAAGTAATTTCAAGTATTGTATGTCTATTGACCTTAATTGTCTCAACGGTTTCATTTGGTCACGGATATGCAGCCGAAAAGCAGGAAAAAGTGATGTATAAAACTGAAATGAAATCAGAGAAAGAACTTCGTAAAGATGCGTTGGCAGGAAAAAAAGATTATGACTTTAAGGATATTAGATTCCAGTTACATGATGAGAAAGGGAATATAGTTAAAGACCTAACTAAATATAGTCACTATACAGTTCAAAAGCTAAAGGAAACACAAGTAGGGCAGCAGGTAATTAGCGATTACGTACTTTATGCAGTCTCAGATCCAGATGGTTATGACAATCGCGATCAGGATTCTAATCCTGCTGTAAACTTTCAACAAACAGTTTGGATGTGGACGAGCCTCATTAAAGAAAATAATATAGATGTTTGGGGGAAAGCTACTCGTTTTGAAGCAAGATGGGATCTACTAGATAGAAACGGTTTAACAATAAAATCTGGAGAATTTACAGCAAGAGCATATGGTAGAAGTAAATCTAATGGTAAAACCTTAAATTACAGTGATCCAAAAACGTACACCCCACCAGTTTGGGGGACAAATTATGTCAAGAAACCGACTTGGGATTACGTTCGGATTGACGATTCATATGGTGCTTTCGGTGCCAGATTGAAAACCTCCTACACTGCTCGAACATCCACTGGTACGCTGTACAGTACGGTTATTGTTGGTAGCGGCAGCATTCCGTGGTGAACACCATGAGATAACTCAACTCATTCTTAATCAAGGAGGTTGTACAATGAAAAAGGTTATTTCAAGTATCATTTGTGCATTAGTTTTAGCTGCTTCAACACTTTCATTCGGTCATGGATATGCAGCAGAAAAGCAAGAAAAGTTGCTGTATAAAACTGAAATAAAATCAGAGAAAGAACTTCGTAAAGATGCCTTGATAGGAAAAAAAGACTATGAATTTAAAAACGTGAAGTTCCAGTTAAAAGATGAGAAAGGGGATGTAGTTAAAGACCTTACTAAATACAGCCACTATACAATTCAAAAATTGAAGGAAAGACAAGTAGGTCACCAGGTAATTAGTGATTACGTACTATATGCAGTCTCAGATCCTTCAGGATATGACAATCGGGATCAAGATTCTAACCCAGCTCTAAACTTTCAACAAACAGTTTGGATGTGGACAAGCATTATTAAGGAAAATAATATTGATGTATGGGGTAAAGCTACACGTTATGAGGCTAGATGGGATTTACTAGATAAGAATGGTTTAACAATAAAGTCTGGAGAATTCACTGCAAAAGCAACTGGAAATAGTAAATCTACTGGAAAATACGTGAATTATAGCGATCCAAAAACGTACTTTCCTCCTTCCTGGGGCCAAAGTTATGTTAAGTCACCACCATGGGATTATGTCCGCATTGATAATCAGCTTGGAGGATTCGGAGCCCGTCTAAAAACTTCTTATACCGCACGAACGTCAACGGGTACCATTTATAGCACGGTGTCTGTAGGGAGTATAGCTTGGTAAGATTCCAACATGAAAGTGAACGGTCTTAATAGGCCGTTCATTTGATTTCATATTTTTAAACTTGAAAACTATTAGAATTGATTACGATGAATATAATAATTGTTGCAGCATAGACTTAATTATACTTTGAGATAGGAGGTTTACATTTGAAAAAAACGATACTAGTATTTCTGATTCTTTCACTTCTTTTACTCGGCGCTTGTTCCGAAAAGGAATGGTCCTACAAGTACGAAGGAGCTACTGACAATTGGAATGGAGTTACTGAAATTTTTTATGATAAAGAAAATGGTGCACGCTTTGTAGGTAAAATTAAGTATTTAGGAAATGGTGATGTTAAGAAGCTTAAATTTATTTCTGAATTAACCCAAACAAGTCAACAAACAGGTAGTGTTCAAACCCCCAATTTTAAAGAGGGTTATATTATCATCTTTCAAGATGTACCTAACACGGATAGCACTAAAAATGATTTTAAGAATGGAGTAACGGACGAAGAAGTAAAATCGTTTTTTGGTGACTATCCTGTTTTCAAAATTGATTGGACTGATGAGGAAGGTATAAATCACACCGAAACTATTTACCTAAAATATGTGGCTCAATAATATAAGCAACAATGGCTAGGAACCTTTTGATAGCTTCCTAGCCATTGTTGTTATAGCCGTAATTTAAAGTAGCGTTGAATAAATTGTTTTCGCACCTTAATTCGATTAAATGGGGTGATTAGGTGTATAAATACGTAGCTCTTTTCACTGGTATTCTAGTTTCAGTAGTTTTAATAATGTCTGTACATACGAATTTCGCCATCCTACTTGGCCTTTCTCCAGCGTTGTTTTATGGAATGAAAACGTATGAAAATGCTAAACAGAAAAAGCCAATAAAAAATGATTTAATTTCAACCATCTTAATCTTACTAGTAGTTCCTATTGCATTTCTAATCGTAATCAATCGTTGATCCTGCCACTGACAAATTTATTTAGTTGTATATCGAATTAAGTTTTATGAGGAGTGTGGTTGATCTGCCTAAAATATATCGTAATGCTTTGCTTGTTGTAGTTCTTAGCACAATAACTTTATTTGGTTGCTCCAATATGTCTGAAAAAACTGAAGATATTCCTGTTAATTCTGCTCAATCGGATACTTTGGAGAAAGTAAAAAATGGACAATTAGAAGGTGTCTTAATTGGCATTGGAGCAACAAAGAAAGAGGTTCTGGATAAAATCGGAACCCCCGTCGAGAGTGGAAATTCTGAGTATGGATTCACCATATACTATGAGGGTTTTCATTTACAATTCGAAGACTATGCTAATTCAATTGAAGAAGTAAAGGATACGAGTAAAGTCGTCCTAATGAATGCCGAACCAAAGACTGTAGGAATGACTGGAAAACCTGAGGAAATCAAGAGAAAATTAGGAGAACCCTCTAGAGAGTTTATGGATGACTCAGGTGATCATACGTTTATATTGGAATACGAAAACAATGGAAACCTACTAAGATTTACGTTTGATTCAAAAGAAAGTCCAGTAAAGTATGTTACCCTTCGAGTCCAATAAGCTAGACTACCTGGCTTATTGTGGCCTGAATGTGCATAAAAAAAGAGGCGGTTCTCCCGCCTCTTCTCTTTTACTTGTGTACCCCAGTTAACTCGGTTTTTCTACCATTCCGTTTCTGTTCTGTGTTCAATCATGTGCAAT
>NZ_JABSUV010000029.1:0-86423 GCF_013284275.1 Brevibacillus sp. HB2.2 | reverse complement strand
GTTTTCTTTTGAATAGGCCGGTATGGCGGAATTGGCAGACGCGCGCGACTCAAAATCGTGAGGGAAACCGTGGGGGTTCAAGTCCCTCTACCGGCACCAGCAATCTATACATATGGTTTTCGTTATAAGGTGGGGAACAGTGAGTAGGCCTGTTTCTCACTTTTTTTATTATACCGAGGATAGATAGGCAGCATGCTTGATCCATGTACCTGCTGTCTTTTCCTTTTGTACCTGCTACAATAGCGTAGTATAGAAGGAAATGGAGGCGAGAACGTTGAGACTTGCAGGAAAACAAGTGGTTTGCTTCGTCGAAAGTGAATTTGAGGATCTCGAGCTCTGGTATCCGGTGATGAGACTGCGAGAGGAAGGCGCTACCGTCCATTTCGTCGGTCCGAAGGCTAATCACGTCTATATAGGGAAGTACGGTGTACCGTGTGAGGCTGACAAAGCGATGGGAGAGGTCAATCCTGCCGACTATGCAGGCGTACTCGTTCCAGGAGGGTGGGCACCTGACAAGCTGCGCCGCTATCCGGAAGTGCTATCGTTTGTGGTTGCGATGCACGAGGCGAAAAAACCGATTGGACACATTTGCCATGCGGGGTGGGTGCTTGCCTCCGCAAAAATTTTGCGCGGGGTAACGACGACATCGACGCCAGGCATTAAAGATGATATGGAGAATGCAGGAGCGATTTGGGTAGATGAAGAGGTCGTGGTAGACGGTCACATTGTAGGTTCCCGTAGACCGCCTGACCTCCCTGCGTACGCCAAAGCATTTGCTGATTTGCTGGCACTACAATAGGAAATGATGAAAAGGGCTTGCTCGGATAGACGGGTAAGTCCTTTCATGAAAGAAACGCCAACCTAGTAGGGGGTGATAGGGTGTTCAATAATCGGGAGTTACTCCCAAAAGAAAATCAAAATCAGAGGCCAAGCAGCAAAAATCTATCTGACAATGTGCTTCCCCCACAAAATTCCCACCGAAACATGCCACCCGTTTTACAACTCGCCAAAAAAGTAGGAAACAAGGCAATGACGCAACTCCTGCAAAATCAAAAGCAACCTCGAATGCCACTCATCCAAAGAAAACTCAAACAAGAGAATCTCAATAAAATGAAAGCGGATCATCCAGATGCATACCAACAAAAAGATTTTGAAGAAGCCGTTGGAGATGACGGGAAGTTTACGGATGTGCAAGCAGACAAAGGACTTCCTACTTTTTGGGGGATGTTTAAGGAAGTATTCGGGGAAAAAAATTTGAATGCAGAGATATTTGCCAAAACAAAAAACGAATTGGGAGATACATGCGACCGTCCTCATTCTGTTACCGCTCTTATTACAAAAAGTGCCTCTAAAAATGACCGTGAAGGCTTAAAGGTGGTAACAGCCATCGGAAATCTTGGAAAAGAAGAGATTTTCATACGGGAAGGCGCGATTAGCGGGTTATTGGCCAGCTACGAGGGAGGTCATTTGGTTGGCTATCAGATCCTCAGAGGACAGGGAGGCGATCAAGAATGGAATGTAGCCCCGCAGGATACAAAAAATAATAAAGAGTCCTACAATAATACAATCGAGGAAATGCTTCGTGAAGCGAAAATTGGAACAAAGTACGAGTACACGGTGGAAGTAAAATACGATCAATTGAACTTCAGTGTAGACCAGGATCAGCTCTTGAAATTGGGGATCTTGAAAAAAATAGACGGGGATAAACCATGGGAAATTCAGCTTCCTGTCAGAATACCCTTCAAATGGGAGGCCAAGGCAGAGATGCTCAACAATGGGCAATTTGGTCGTCCGACGGCAGGGGATTCGTCCTATGATCAATATTCAGAAAGTATGGACGAAGGTAATCTAGATTATACGGCGAGCGACTATACGGCGAGATACCATTTATGGTATTCCGTCAATGGAGGAGAAGACAAAGATTATACCCCCGGTGATTTGGAAAATACGAAGGGTGTTACAAGTGTTCATTTTTCCATGCATCAAGCCTTGATGTCAGATCATGCGAAAAATAAAGAGCCGATAGCATGGAAAGGAAGGGAAAGGGTAGCGGACTACGGGAGTGTACAAGACGGATTGGTGGCAGAGTCTGCGGGTATTCGAAAAGCGATTGACAAAATGTATGAGAAAAACAGACAAGATTTTCTCGAGTTTGAAGCCATGGAGGATGCAGATCAACCAGAGGACTTTGAGCTAGTTCCCTCTGTTGTGATGGACAAAATGGTTGACGAAGGATATAGAAGTTGTTTTATCAAAGAGTTGCGGGATGCAAAGATTGGTAAGGAATACGATGAGCTGAAATATGCAAATGAAAATTATTTGGAATCTTTTTCTATGAAGGATGATGACTTGAAAAGCTTGCAGCTTGAAAAGGATCATCTGAAAGACATCGAAACAAAAATGAACGCAAAAGATATAAGCCCAGACCTGCTGAAGGAATGCAAAGCCATGCTCCAAAAGCAAAGCCGCGTTATACGAGTCATCCTCAATCATAGACGGGAAAGAATGGCGTATTCAAAGATCGTCAAAAAAACACGTCCCATCTATAAAAGAAAATGGGAAAGGTCGGTCAAAAAATCGATTGCCGCGCATGAAAGATTTAAAATCTTGAAGAAGAAAAGCAGAAAAACGGTGAGTGATGAAAAAAATTTACGAGACTTCGAGTGGAACAAAAACAGTTGCAGGCGAGTTGAGACATTTGACGGATTTTTGAAAGACAAAATCGATTTGCGCACAATTGATACAGAATGAGAGAAACACCAAGCCGAAACATGGTACATTTCGGCTTGGTGTTTTATGAACCGGAGTTATTCCGTTTCTTCCACGGCGGATCGCCTAACTCATGAATTTTGTTATTGATTTTAAAAAAAAGATAGGGAATCAAAAACGCCATGATCGTCCCTGCAAAGGTCAAATAAGGAGGAACTACTCCTAAAAATTTGAGCATGGGATCACCTGTTGTTTTGACGTTCGGTACGGTTGATTGCACCGATATTGCGTAAATAGACTTTTGCTTGAACCTTTATTTCGCTTTTTTCATACAAATGTTGCCCTGATTCCCAATCCTGCCGAATCTTTTTCCATAGCGAAAAATAATGCTGCTTCAGATAGTTGCCAAGCTTGATGACATCCACTTTCATCTGCTTATGGACCTTCCTGATGGTATCATTACTCATTCGCTCGATTTCTTCGGAAAACACTTGTTCAAGCTTTTTCATCGCAGTGTTATTCAGTGAATCCATTGTGGCGTAAGACTCAGCCAATGTGCCTTCACATTCGATCGTTATTGTAAATTTCATGTGTTGCGGATCACGTAAATCTACTTCAATGCTATGCTTGATCCCTTGGATGTTCATCGAGACAAGACCGTTTTTTACCTTGCCTTTTACCATACCTCCCTTAACTTTTCCCGTGAGAAAATTCAGCCCCTCCGTCTCTTCTTCCCCCAGAAAACCAATCAATTGATTGTCACGGGTAAAAACAGAGGCACCTGCTAATTTTACCTCCTGCTCTTCGGCTCTTATACGCGGAACCACAAAACTGTACGAACTGAGAAGATCCTCGTGGACATCGCCCAATCGAGCCTCTGGAAGCATGCGGGAATTTTTATTAACGTTTTCTCCAATCGAGTTGACGTAAATAGCTGGCAGCTTCTCTGTTTTCGGTTTGACTTCCAGTACTTCTTTAGCGGGGCCATTTGAGATAAATACCTTGCTGCTTCGTCTGGAATCTGGATCACGCAGATAGAAATCGAGTGCTCTGGCAAAACCGTTTTTCGTACGGGCAACGTCTTCGGAGACGATCAGGATCTTCATATGCTGATAAAACGGAGTTCTGCTGGTCCGGGTAGCCAATTCCCGGGAAATCTCGAAAAGAGAATCCCCCTCGGATATGAGGTTGAGGTAAGCCTCATTGGCTGTGTTTTGACCACCGCCTTTTCCTTGGCCGCCGGAGATCAAACCACCGGGGACGACGAATTGATGAGTGACGAGAAAGCGCTCTTTTACTTGAGGTTTGTCTGGTGCCTCTTGTTTGGCTTGCTGCTCGGCTTCTTTTGTACGTGGTTTATCAATCGCTACGCCTACCACAAATCCTCGTTCCTCAATTTGAACCTGATCCCAGCATCCAGCCAGCAAAGTCGATAGAAGCAGGAAGATGCAGAAAGCAGTGAGCTGTCTATTCATGACCCTTTACACCTCGTATGACGGCGATGAGGAGCAGTAAAATCGGACATAAATAGACGAGGATCATTCCGAAATAAGTGATGCTGTCTGCAAACGCGAAGAAATCAACCAGGTTTTGTGGGAGCATCGCGACAAAATAAATCATGGGAGAAAGAATGAGCACCCAAAACGTTTTGCGCACCTTGTTGAACATGGACGACAGATTGAGCACGGTAATATCGAGCCACATCGCACATGTGTTGAAGATCGTCATGATCCAGATGGTGAAGAAAACGGACTCCACCCGTTCAAAAAAGCCGCCGGGGATTTCGACCTCTTTTGCCAACTCGATGGTTGGATAGGTCAAGTTCGTCGCAACCTCTGCAGAGAATACTCCGATGGCGAACATGTAGATGGTCATGTAGAGCAGAATGGGGATCGAGAGACCTAACGTCACGGCCTTTGCCCCTTCCTGAGGCTTTTTCATCAGCATGGTGTAAAAAAGGATAATCTCAAAGCCGGAATAAGACAATCCGACTACTTTGGAGCCTTCCAAGAGTGAGCGCCAGTCTGATGAAAAGAAGGGACGAACATTTTGGATGTCAAACAACTGGGTGGTAAACAGCAGGACGACGAACATGACGACAAGAACCACAGGCAAAAACAGCAAGTTGAGCCGCAGCATGGCAATACGTGATCCAATCACGGAATATTGAACGATCAAGAGAAAAGAGAGCGTGATCATTTCCACCGGGGTATTGTAGAACAGGTACTGCTTAGCGATGTTTCCGATTGCCCTGATTTCAAAGGAGACAAATAGCATCGTGTAAATACAGACGAGAAAGGTCAAGATGTAGGCGATCGGTTTGCTTGCGATCATCGAGCTGTATTCAAAAAAGCTTTGTCTCGGAAACCGAGCAGCGAGCTTGGCAAGCAGCCAGCCAACCAGACACGCACAAAGACCGCTAATCACGACGGAAATCCATCCATCGAATGCTCCGGTTGCCTTGGCTAAGGAGCGGGGAAAGGTCAGGATGCCGACGCCGATTGTGACTGAGGCAATGTTAATCCCCATATGATTTTTGCTGATCAACTTCTCCGCCAAGGTTTCTGCACTCACTTACGACCCTCCTGTACTCATTCTGTTTTCATCTTTCGTGTGAAGGGCATCTGGTCGGGTTTTCAAGAAGGTAACAGGTGCGCGCAAAATCATATCCTTCCAATCCCTTGGCATATGTGGAGCAAGAGGCGCCAAATAAGGGTACCCGATGCTGGTCAGATTGGATAAATGAATCATGATGGCAATAAAGCTAAGCACCACACCATAAATACCAAAAATGGCCGCCATAAACATGGCGAAAAAACGAATCATTCGAAAGGCAATGGCGAGGTGATAAGAAGGGATGGCAAAAGAAGCGATGGCAGTGAGGGCGACGACGATGACCATGACAGGACTGACGATGCCCGCAGAAACCGCAGCATCACCGATGACGAGACCGCCAACGATTCCGACGGTTTGGCCGATCGGCTTCGGCAAGCGTAATCCGGCTTCCTGCAGCAGCTCCATCGTTGTCACCATCATGATCGCTTCTACGAATGCCGGAAACGGAACCCCATCGCGTGTGGCTGCGATCGAGAAGGCGAGATCAGACGGGATCAAGCCAGGGTGGAAGGTAACGAGAGCGATATAGAAAGCGGGCGAATAGACGGCCAGAAATGCTGCCAAATACCGCAACAGCCTGGCTAATGAACCGACAATCCAACGTTCGTAGTAATCCTCTGGTGAATGCAGGAGCAAGCCAATCGTCACAGGCAAAATGAGCACCATCGGAGTCCCGTCCACCAATATTGCAATGCGGCCTTGAAACAACGCTCCACTCACTTTATCGGGACGCTCCGTGTTATGAATCTGCGGAAAAGGCGATAAAAAATCATCTTCAATCCATTGCTCGATAAAGCCGGACTCTTCTATCTCGTCCACATCGATCGTAGAGATTCGCCGTTTCACTTCATTCAGTAGTTCTGGATCAACGATGTTTTCAATGTAGGCGATGATCACATCTGTTCGGCTACGTCTGCCTATGATCGACCCTTCAAAGCGCAAGTTCGGGTCTTTGATACGTCTGCGTATATGAACGGTATTGTCCCGGATACTCTCCGTAAAGCCATCCCGCGGACCACGCACCAAGCCTTCGGAGACCGGCTCCTCAATGGCACGAGTTTTCCAGCCCTTGCTGTCGACAATAATGACTTCGGTCGCTCCATCTACAAAAATCGCTGTGTCCCCAGAAAGAATGCCTTCGAGTATTTTTGTCAAATCGGTTGCTTTTGATATTTCAACGACAGAAAGTACTTCCTCATAAAGCATCCGGACAATCTCATCTGGTTCAGTCGGTACTACCTTAGAAGCAGTGGAGATCATCAACTGGATTGGTCCAAGGACTTGCGCATCCAGCATATCGCAGTTCGCCAATCCATCAATCGCAATAACGGCACAGGAATGAGTGGTGTTGCCGATCGTAAACGTACGAATTAATAAATCGTGTGGGCTGCCCAGCACAGTCTTAAACGTGTCCATGTTTTGCTGCAAACTGGTCGTAAGTATAAGCGCAGGATCATTTCGCTGCTGCAAGCGCTGTGCGATAAGAGAGGGAGTTTTCTTTTGGCGACGCTGTGACAAAAATCTGCGCATCATTTGAAGTTCCTCCCGTTCAGATTGCGAATATCATGTTAGTGCGATTTTTTCCAGATGAGAGGAAAATTATGCGGAAGAATAGGCGAATGCTAAATCTTTCATAGTTTTGAATTGAACTCATTTGTGACCTGTGATACATTCGGCATGGTAGAATAGAGTGAAGTAAAAAGGAAGTTCATGAACAGGTATTAGTAGAGAGAGTAGGAAAGATGGAGAAGGGTGGAATAGAAGTGCTTGACAGTCAAGTATTGATCCGGGAAACGGACTTTTCCCGACTGGCACATACATGGGAAGAACTCGCAGAAGTAATGAAGTCGCAGGGAGACGAAAACACGCCGCTCAAGCTCATTCAACTGGCCGCGAAAACAAAGCACGCTGAGCTGAATATTGCGTTTTGCGGACATTTTTCCGCTGGAAAATCAACGATGATTAACACGCTTCTGGGTGTTAATTTGTTGCCTTCCAATCCGATTCCGACAAGTGCGAATGTCGTGAAGATTCGTGGCGGAGAAAAAGCGGCTCGTGTCTTCACCATGAACAGCGGAGTCCTTACTTTTGATCCAGATACGGAGATGGAGAAGCTCAAGCAGTTTGCTGTTGACGGAGATACGGTTGAATCCGTAGAGGTCTCTTATCCGGGAACATTCCTTGACGAATACGCCAGCTTGCTCGATACACCGGGCATTGATTCAACAGATGCTGCACACAAAATCGCTACGGAATCTGCTCTGCATTTGGCTGACGTCGTCATTTATATGATGGATTATAACCATGTTCAAGCCGAAGAGAACTTCAACTTTACGAAGACGTTGAAGGACCGTGGCAAGCCAGTTTATCTGGTTGTGAACATGATTGATAAGCATATTGATTTCGAATTGGATTTCGACAGCTATAAGGAAAGTGTCGAGGAGGCATTCGCGACCTGGAACATTCATCCGGATGGTATTTTTTACACGTCGCTTGCGGAACCAGATCATTCTGAGAACATGTATGAAGAATTTAAGGGCATGCTTTCGCAGTTGATCGCTGATCGTGAAAAGCTGGTTGGCACGAGCGTTCGCAGTGCTGCCGAGCATTTGATCGATGAACACATCCAAGTAGTAAGAACAAGCCAGGCAGATCAACGCCAGCAGTGGGAAGCCCAGCTGGATGGTCTGGAAGTAGAAGGCATAGACAGTCGTAATGCAGCGGCTGTGCAGGAAGCGCTTGAGCAGGAGGAAGCAACAGCGGCGGCTCTAGAGCAGCGTGCTGAGGATGCCCGCGTGCAGATGGAAAAAGAGCTGAGTGTACTTTTGGACAATGCTCGTTTGACTTATTTCAGTACGAACGAAGCAGCACGAAGCTACTTGGAGAGTCGCAAACCGGGCTTCAAGGTGGGGTTGTTGTTTGCAGGCAAGAAGACAGAAGAAGAGCGCGAACGCCGCGAAGAAGCGCTTCTCGTCGAGTTCCGCGAAAAAGTGGCGGGAAATCTCGACTTCCATTTCAAAGAATGGCTTGGCAAGCAGCCGCAAGTGTTTGATTTGCGGAACGAAGAATATCACGCTAGCGTGCACGCGACCAAGATCGAGATTACAGGTGAGTTCCTGAGCAAGCACATCAAAGAGGGTGCTGCTTCGAGTGAGTACGTCCTGAACTACTGTGCGGATATTTCCAGCGGGATGAAGCTGGAGTACAGACGAGTGGGTCTCTCCTTCATTGCACAAGTGGTTGAGATGATAAAGGAGAAAGTGCGCGTAGAAAGTGCAGCTCAAGGCGAGCGTCTTGGCGCATTGCGTGAATTGGCAGCGCTGCATCAAAAGCTGGCAGGACTAGCAGCGAGAGAAGAAGAAACCAAGGGTCGTCTGTTGGCGATTATGCGTGGAGGAGAATAAGTAGCATGAATCAACTACGAGACAAACTAATTGCGGCAGCAGAGCGTCTGCGACGCGCAAGTGAAGAAGTCGTTTCCGTACCAGGGATGCAAGCGCAGGCACAGGCGATGCTGGATCGAGCAGATCGTCTAACCGCCAATCGTTTTACCGTTGCACTGTTTGGTGCTTTTAGCGCAGGTAAATCCTCGTTTGCCAACGCCTTGATGGGCGATCTCGTGTTGCCTGTATCGCCGAATCCGACGACAGCAGCGATCAACAAAATTATGCCGCCTACGGATGAGCATCCACATGGAACTGTGCGTGTCGTCTTGAAGGAGCGCGAAGCAATTGAGCAGGATGTTATCCGTTCGCTCGCTGTGTTTGGACTGGTTGCATCTGATCTGGATGGCGCATTAGCTGAGCTGGGCAAGATCGACGTCGCTCAAATCCCGCCTACGGCAAAACCTCACTACACCTTTTTGAAGGCTGTAACAAAAGGTTTGCCAGAAATGGCTGCTCATCTGGGTGGAGAACTGCTTGTGGATATGCAGGCATTCAAAGGCTTTGTAGCCAAGGAAGAAAAAGCTTGTTTTGCGGAATACATCGAGCTGTTCTATTCCTGCCCGCTGACAGATCAGGGCATCGTTCTCGTTGATACGCCTGGTGCAGATTCCATCAATGCGCGTCACACAGGTGTGGCGTTTGAATACATGAAAAACGCGGATGCCGTGTTGTTTGTAACCTATTACAACCACGCCTTTTCACAGGCAGACCGCGAGTTTTTGCTACAAATGGGACGGGTCAAGGATACGTTTGAAATGGACAAAATGTTCTTTATCGTCAATGCTTGTGACCTCGCAGCAAACGATGAGGAATTGCAGGGTGTGATTACTCACGTAGAGAAAAACCTCCTCTCGTGCGGAATTCGCCTCCCACGTATTTATCCGGTGTCGAGCCAGACTGCTCTGTTGGCACGGATGCATGAAAAAGGCAAGCTGGCAGCTTCTGCGGAGAAAGTATACCGCCAGCGCACGAATACGGCTGAAGGCGAGTCGTTAATGCCGGCAGATGAAGCATTCAAGTTTTCGGGAATGGCGTCGTTTGAAGCAGAGTTCCTCCGCTTTACGATTGAAGAGCTGACGCAAATTGCTGTGAATGCTGCAATCGGTGAAATCCGTCGCGCCCATGATACCTTGACAGAATTCATGCGTATGGCACAGTCCGGAGAAGACGAGCGTCTGTTACGCAAAGAAGCAGCAAGCAACGCCAAGACACAGGCTCTGTCAGCTGTTGAAGCACTGTCTACCGCTTCGTTCGAACGCGACTTGGCAAAAGAGCGCGAGGAGCTGCTCTACTACGTTCGCCAGCGCTTGTTCTTCCGTTTTAACGAGCTGTTCAATCTCGCATTTAACCCGGCTGTCATCAAGGACGATGGACGCAACATGAAGCAAGCCCTGCAAGGATGCTTGACTGATCTTCTGCGTTCGATCAGCTACGACTTGGCCCAGGAGCTGCGTGCCACTACTCTTCGCTTGGAGAAATTCACGAACAAGCAGGGGACAACACTTGTTGCGGCATGGCAACAGGATGTACAAGGCTACGCAGCAGGTTTGACCTTGGCACCTTATCAGCAGAGACAGGTAGAAACACTGTCCTTTGCGAACGAGCTGCCAGTAGCCGAATCGGCATTTGCTTCAGCGGTTTCCTTGTTCAAAAACACGAAAGACTTTTTCGAGCAGGATGGCAAAGCCAAAATGCGTGACGAGCTGGAGAAGCGCATGCAAGAACCAGTGAGCGCGTACGTAGAAATCGGAAACAAGCAATTGGATGAGCAGTTTTCAACGCTGTTCCAAGAGCTGGTGGCAAGTGAGCGCAATCGCGTCATCGACCAGATCAACGAGTACTTCACAGGTCTGTTTGCGGCTCTTGAGATGAACGTCGATCTCGACGAGCTGGCTGCAAAAGTGAGTCGTGTGGCGGCTGAGTTGGAATAGAGAGGTTTAAGAGTGAAAAATGAAAAGGGCAGTTCCCGGATCTTGTAACGACGAGGGGATTGCCTTTTTTCTGTTGTTAAATAGAGCATGTCACATGATTAAATGGGGTAAAGGAGTCATCAGATTCTCCTCTTGTAGTTCCATTAATCAAATCTCCTTTTTCCCCTCATAGCTGATCGTCTAAATGAATGACGGTTGATTTTGTGTGAGGATCCGCATGTCTGGTGAAAAAAACTATGAGCCAAACCGCGATCAAGACGAGTATCGTACCGGTCACGGTGATTATAAAATGACCACCTGTATGAATGAACAAAACGATAAGACCAATAAAGCTTAGGTACGAATGTATTTCTTTCATGAACTCTGTACGAACACGTTGGAAAAGCCAACCATAAACAGCTAGTACCAGTAAAAGAAGGAAAGCAGCAATTCCATTCAACATTCCTTTATGTGTGAGTTGTTCCGTTAACAAATAATAACTGCCAGGTAATATACTAAATACTAATGCTGCCCACCCTGTAACCAGATGGAAGATATGTTTGACGAGCGGGCCAAGTAAATGAAAGATATCTCGATAATCACCGCTCGCCATATTCGGATGACCGCCACCGATAGGAGGAACTTGGTGCATTTTTTGTGGTGTGGTATAGAATGAATAAAGAATAAGCATTGCAATAACCGTTACGGAAAGGACCGCGGGTAGCCAAGGTTTTATTTTTTTCACAAAAGTCACCTCTGTCTTTAAGTTGGATAAATAGTAGTGTAGAAAACTTAACAAATCCTTAAGTTGCGAGGATGTGAACTTTAAGGAAGAGTTAAGGGTTGTAAGACATAATTGATCCTCAGTATGAAAATAGATGTATTGATGTGGGGTGAAGTGATGTTGCGTTTGTTAGTTGTAGAAGATAATCTCCCGTTGAAAGAATCGATTATTCAAATATTAGTGGACGAGTTTAAAGTAGATGGAGTATCTGAAGGGGAGGAAGCACTCTTTCTAGCAATGCAAAATATTTATGATGCTATTGTGCTAGATGTGATGATACCAAGAATGGATGGCTTTCAAATTATAGAAAGCATGCGCAAGGAGGGAATTAAAACGCCAGTATTATTCTTGACAGCGAGGGATTCATTGGAGGATAGAGTGCAAGGTCTGGAGTTGGGAGGAGATGATTACCTGACCAAGCCTTTTCAAATGGCTGAATTAAAAGCACGCATTCGAGCGCTGTTAAGAAGGAGCGGCAGTTTGACGACTGATCATACTTTAAAGTACCGTGGCATCCAGTTAGTTGGTAAAGAACAGGAAACCCTAGTAGATCTGGTGCCTGTAAAATTAACATTAAAACAATACGAATTATTGGAATACCTCGTACAAAACAAGGGCATCATTCTGACAAAAGAGCAGATTTATGATCGCATATGGGGATTCGAGTCAGATACAACAATATTAGTTGTTGAGGTTTTTGTGCATCATCTTCGAAAAAAGCTGGAGCCCTTCGGATACCATAAAGATATTCAAACCATTAGAGGCGTTGGGTATATGTTAAAAGAACAGTAAGGGGAAGAATATGTTCAGACGAACGCATATGCGCCTTACCATTATGAATTCAGTTGTTTTCATAATGCTTATCGGTTTGCTAGCTGCTGTGATCTACTTTTTCACCTATGTACAATTATATAAGGATGTTGATCGATCCCTGTTAAAAACAGCTGAGAAGTTAAACCCGCAACTTAGGCCTGAAAGAAGCGATGAGCCTAGAAGTAAGCCCGGGAGTCAGCCTGGCGCTGTAGCAAAAAAAGGACCTGAAAAAGGACCGGCTCTCGAGGAATTCTTGTTTGAAAATGATCCGCGTGTCATTACGCTTGTCTGGAATGATAAAAATGAACTGATTAATACTGGGCCAGGAGTAGATTTCTTCCAAAAAGCGAATTTCGTAAAGAAGCCAAGGCACTTTGATGATGGAGAGATTCAGGAAATTCATGTTGATCGCTTTGCTTTTCACGTGAAAACCTTGAAAGTTCATTCCCCGAATGGGGTAATAACGGTACAGTATCTCCGCAATGTAAATTCAGAGCAGGAGCTTTTGGACAGATTGCTCGTCATTATTATCATCGGAAGCTGTATCGGGGTCGTATCTGCTGTGATTGCCGGTTATTTTCTTGCAGGTCGAGCATTGGTCCCAATACAAAATTCCTGGACAAAACAACAACAGTTTGTTTCAGATGCTTCTCATGAATTAAGAACACCACTTGCTGTCATACAAGCAAAAACAGATTTATTATTTCGCTCGCCTGCTGCAACGATTCAAGAAAAAAGTATTGATATTTCCATGATTTCAAATGAGTCTAGAAGATTATCCAAACTGGTCACCAATTTACTTACCTTAGCGAGATCTGATTCCAATCAGATGGAAATGAAGAAACAGCCCTTTTTGCTTGATGAAGTTCTGCGAGATATTGTAGCTAACTATGAAGAAATTACTGTATATCAAGAGAAAGCGATCACTCTTCATACGCCAGTAAATATCAGTTTCACAGGAGATAAAGAAAGGCTCCATCAGTTGATTCTCATTTTCTTAGACAATGCTATGAAATATACAGAAGCAGGAGGCGAAATCTCACTTATATGTGAACAAACTGCCTCCACAATTAAACTGAAGGTGAAAGATGATGGGATTGGAATGGACGAGAAAGAAATTCCAAACATTTTTGAGCGGTTTTACCAAAGCGACAAAGCACGGACGATGGCAGAAGGCTATGGTTTAGGGCTATCTATTGCCAAGTGGATTATTGACAAGCATCATGGAAAAATTACGGTCAGCAGCAAAGCAGGGGAAGGAACTTGCTTTGAAATTACGTTCCCTAAGAATCAAAAATAACAAAGTATTGGGTACCGATTCCATTGGTACTCTTTTTTCTTTTTTCCTGCTCTTGTAGTTCTTAAGGAAAAGTTAAGACTGGAGGTCCATAATCGTACCTGTAAACAAAACATCTCATCATCGAAAAAGGAGGAGAATGGATGGAAGAAAAAAAAAAGAAGCGGAAAATCTGGAGGTGGCTGATCGTTGCTACTGTTTCAGCTGTCATTCTTGCTGGTGGATTCCGGGCTTTACATGCAACAGGCTGGATGAATAAGGAGATGCTCGCTTATCCGCATGTCTTTGTAAGCTTGCAAGACAGAGGCGAGAAGGAATTGGTAGGACAAAGCGAACATTCGGAGCGATTACAACCCAAATTTGAAGGAAGGCGATTCCACAAAGAGGATATCAAACGAGAACACGGTGAGCGAAGACATCAAGCAGATGGTTGGGTATTCTTCCTGATTTCAGCAGGTCTTGTCATCAGTGGTTGGTTTGTTCGCAAACATGCAAATGAGAGTATCTGGAGAAAATGGACAGGCTGGCTTCTGATCTTTGTTGGGGTTCTTCCCATCCTGCCATTACTTGTCATTGCGTTCGTCATTTACTGGTTATGTATACGAATCAGACCGCGTAAAGGGAATATCGTTTTCGTTGATGTACCACTTCACTCCCCATATTCAGGTGAGAATAGTAATTCAGCCATTTTAGATAAATGGGAAAAACAGATGTCGAAGGAGGAAAAATAAGATGGGTATTTTTAAACGGGTAAGAGATATTGTTGTTGCAGATGTGCATGAGGTATTAAATAAAGTAGAGAATCCAATCACTTTGTTAGATCAATATATAAGAGACATGGACAAGCAAATCGAAAAAGCCAACCAGGCACTTTCCTATCAACTCTTTCTTGAGAAAAGGTATGATCTTCTCATCGCAGAAGAAGAAGCAAACATAGAAAAGCGCACGAAACAAGCCAACCTTGCTGTTGATTGTAATGAAGATAACATGGCAAAGCTTGCCCTACAGGAAAGAGAAATTCATGAAAATAAGCGCAATCTGTACCAGGATCAATATGACGCGACAAAAAAACAGACAGCAATCCTGTATGAGCAAATAGATAAACTTAAAAACACCTATCAAGAGTTCCAATACAAAAAGCTGGTGTTAACATCCAGAGCCCACGCTGCAAAATCTATCAAGCAAGGACAGGAAATGCTGTTAGGGTTTCATAGCGATTATGCAATGAAAGGATTTGCGAGGGTAGAAGAGTTTGTCCAGAAGCTGGAAGCTGAAGTAGCTGCGAGTTCGTACGTTTACGGTACGAAAGCTGTCGACAGGAACCCATATATTGATCATCTTCTGGCAGAAACAGTCGAGGCTCAATTAGCAGAGCTGAAAAAAGCGAAAGAAGTGAATTAAGAGGATGTGAAACCAGACAAACTCCCTTTTTGTTCAAATGAGAAGGGAGTTTGTTTTTTGTGGAACCCGGCAACAGATACAGTCAAGTATTTTCTGGTTGTTTTAAAATGTAATGTTCCACCTATTATTGGCTACGGTGGCAGAGACTACTGTGGGATTCTTCAAGGTTCTGCACTTTACAAATTTTAGCCGACACCAACAACGACATAGCTCTTTCGTTCCGCATTCGACTTTTGGACAGTGATATCTTCCATATTGGGCATACAGTTTCCTCCTAATAGGGAGCTTCCTATACAGATGGAAGATGCTCATGTTGAAAACAACCGCTATTCAAAATTTTTATTCCAGAATCCCCCATTCCTCGCGCAATATCCCCATCTTAATCGCATCGTAATATTCACCGCGAACAATCCTTGCTTTGCGTACCCGCGCTTCTTCCACCATTCCCATGTGAGCAGCCAGCTTGATCATCCGTTCGTTGCCGGACCACGTACCAATGCCTAAACGGACCGTATCCATGTGGGTAAACAAGTAGTCGATCCACATCCGAAACGCTTCCCGGCCATAACCATTCTGCCAGTAGCGGGAGTCGTAAATGACGATTCCGATTTCGCACCAGTTCGTCTCCTCAGATACCCAGTAGCGACCGACACTGCCTTTTAGCTCGCCGTCAATCTCAATGATCAGCTCGGTTCTTGGTGCATCTGTCCCGACGAGAGCGAGAGACTCCTGGGAGCGTGGGAGGGCACGATACTCTTCTTTTGTGTACGGATCAAGCGGTTTATAGGGGCCATTCCAATGGAGATGTTCCCGATCCTCTGCTTCGTATTTCCAATAGTAAATCGTATCCAAATCTTCTGCTCGAATATCTCGTAGAACGACCTTTTCTCCTTGCAAATGAATATGCATGACTTGTTCTCCTTTCGTTTGGGTGAATCTGGTACAATCATTGTAAAAGAGAACTGCTCCTATACATAGTGACAGTTTGGGAGAGTTAGATAGGGACAGAATGGAGGGCCGCTGATGGAGTACATGCCGGTCATGGATGCACAGAGCAAGGAACCTCTGTATCAGCAGCTATACAAGCAATTGAGCAAACGGATTGCATCGGGAGAGATACCGTCCGGAACCAAGATGCCGTCGATCCGTCAGTTGATGAAGGCAAGCGGGGTCGGAAAAAATACGATTGAGGCTGCCTATCAGCAACTACTCGCAGAAGGCTACATCGTGAGCCGGGAGCGAAGTGGCTTTTATGCTGCCGAGATCGAGAGATGGTCAGAGCCAGTGGAGCAGGATGAGGAGATTGCCTTGTACTCATCTCTCTTGAAAAAGAAAAAAGGGGAGCATCTTACCTGTCGCTACAATTTTCACGGTTCTGTCATCGATACGAAGTCGTTTCCTTACGCTGCATGGCACTCTTGTATGCTGGAAGCGCTGGATGTCTATCCGGAGGACTTTTCTTTTTACGGGGATGATCAAGGTGAGTGGGAGCTCCGAGAAGAGCTCAGTAAATATTTGCGCAGAGCACGTACGCTCATTTGTAGACCTGAGCACATCATCATCGGCACTGGATTACAGCAGGCTCTCAGCTTTTTGTGTCTGCTCTTGGCAGATCGACATCGTGTGGTTGCGATCGAGGAGCCTGGCTATGCAGATGCACGAATCGTCTTTTCCCAGCACGGCTATGAGGTCGTGTCCATCCCGCTAGTGGAAGACGGGCTGTCCATAGAAGCCTTGGAGAAAAGCAAGGCAACTGTCGTGTACACGACGCCTGCCCACCAATTTCCTTATGGGATGGTTATGCCAGTCGGTCAGCGCCAGCAATTGTTGCAATGGGCAAAGAAAAGGAACGGAATCATCATCGAAAATGATTACGATGGCGAATTCCGCTACAATGTACACCCTACGCCCTCTTTGCAAGGGATGGATCGGGACGGGTGTGTGGTTTATATCGGGAATTTTTCCAAAGCATTTTCTCCAGCACTTCGCTTGGATTACACGGTACTTCCGCGGCAATTGCTCGGGCGATATTTGGAAGCATTCCAGGCGTATCCTTCTCCGGTTTCCCGCCATTTGCAGCGGAGTATGCAGTTGTTCATGCAAAAGGGCTACTGGGAAAAGCATGTCCGAAAAATGCGCACCGTCTATCATCGTAAGCACGATACATTGCTTCGGTCGATACAGACCTACATGCCTCGGGAAGTACGAGTTTTGGGACAGTCAGCGGGGCTGCATATTTTGCTAGAGGTTGATACTTCCCTAACGGAAAAGGAGCTGATCGAGCTAGCGCGTGCGTCCGATGTTCGCGTTTATCCGAGCGGCCATAACTGGGCCAATGATCCGACGAATGTGCGGCCGCGAATCATAGTTGGATTTGGTGGAGTGGAGGAACAAGACATTGCGGTAGGAATCAGTCGTCTAGCAGAAGCTTGGTTTTCTTTATGATTGGCGATTTTACCGGATCTTCTCGTTCCGATGAGGGCCCCAAATAGATTCAACAGAAAAAAGCAGCCTATGGCGTGGGACAGGGCAATTGTCCAGCGCATAGGCTGCTTGGCTTTTTTTCGGCAGAGATTATTTCATGCTTTTTTGGTACTCATCAAATTGAGCAGTTACTTCATTCGAAGGCTTGCTGGTCAAATGGCTGACAACCACGATGGCGAGCAGGCTAATGGCAAAGCCGGGAACCATCTCGTAGAGGAAGTCCTTCAGCACATCAAAACGAGTCCAAATGATAACGGTAAGTGCGCCAGCGACCATCCCGGAGAGAGCACCCCATTTGTTCATGCGCTTCCAATAGAGGGACAGCAGAATGACAGGTCCAAACGAAGCGCCGAATCCGGCCCACGCATATCCAACGAGATCGAGGATCGTGTCATTTTTATTCAAGGCGAGCAAAAAGGCGACGACAGATACAAGCAAGACGGACAAGCGGCCAATCGTGACCAGCTCTTTGTCGGTTGCAGAACGCTTGAAAAAGGTTTTGTAAATATCCTCGGTCAAGGAGCTGGAGGTGACGAGCAGCTGAGAGGAAATCGTACTCATGATCGCTGCCAAAATCGCCGCCAGCAAAAAGCCGGTAATGATCGGATGGAACAGAATCGTACCCAACTGGATGAAGATCGTCTCAGGATCGCTCAACGTCCAGCCTTGCTTGGAGTACAGGGCAATACCGACCAGACCTGTCAGCATGGCGCCAGCGACGGAGAAAATCATCCAGCCCATACCGATGCTGCGTGCTTTTTTAATCTCACTCGTGGACGTGATCGCCATAAAGCGAACGATAATGTGCGGTTGTCCGAAATAGCCGAGACCCCATGCAAACAAAGAAATGATGCCGAGCAGGCTCGTCCCTTTAAAAATATCGAGCAAAGAGGGATCGACAGCGTGAATCTCGGTAAATGTTTCTCCCAATCCGCCTGCTGTAAGAACGGTCACAAGCGGAACGAGAATGAGCGCAATGACCATGATGAGTCCTTGTACAGCGTCCGTCCAGCTTACAGCGAGGAAGCCGCCAAACAATGTGTAGGCAATGGTGACCAATCCAACAATCCATAGTCCCGTTTGATAGCTCAGGTGGAAAGTGTTTTCAAACAACACGCCTCCAGAGACGAGACCAGATGAGACGTAAAAGGTAAAAAAGATCATAATAACAAGGGCTGAGACAAGACGAAGCATCCGAGACCCGTCCCCGAAACGATTTTCCAAGAAAGCAGGAATCGTAATCGAGTTGTTGGCAACCTCTGTATACGAGCGAAGGCGGGGAGCAACGTACAGCCAGTTGGCATAAGCCCCGAGAGTCAGACCGATGGCAATCCAGGAAGCGCTAAGACCTTGGGCAAACATGGCGCCTGGCAGGCCCATCATCAACCAGCCACTCATGTCGGATGCACCCGCACTGAGAGCGGTTACAGTTGGACCGAGCGACCGACCGCCGAGCATGTAGTCTGTCAGATTGGAGGTACGTTTGTAGGCATAATAGCCGATCAGGAGCATACCTGCCATGTACACAATAATAGATGCGAGCAGCATATTCATTGGCATCACCTCGTTGTGTTTAGTATTTGTGAAATTTATATGAACATCTTACACATTATCATGCCCAATTATAAAAATCTATAAGGAAATACAGAAAATTTTGTAGAAACCCAATAAAAAGTTTTTTAATAACACGAAAAAGCCCGCGAGGATTGATCGCAGGCTTTCCTTGAAATGTTTTCCAAATTACTGAACTTGTACCTGACCGTTTCCGTCGAGTGTTACTTTGAATTCCTTTACGACAGTAGGCTCCGCACCTTGGTTGTTCAAATCATGCTTGAGCACTTTGAAAGTACCATCGGCAGAGAGCGTGCCTGTATATTCAACACCAAACATGTCAGATTTGTAAAAGCTGAAGTTCGCAAGCTCGGTTTTTTGCAATTCATTAACGAGCAACTGACCATCTCCACTGAACATGGCCTTACGCAATGCCTCAGAGGATTCGTATTTTTGCTGGAGGTATGTTTGTAGCTGTTTGGCGACTTCAGACTCAGCCAGTTGCTTGCCGGCTTCGAGAACTTGTTGGCCCGCTTCGACAGCCTGTTTTCCTGTCTCAATCGCTTGTTGACCTGTTTCTACTGCTTGCTGGGCGGTTTGGACCCCTTCTGATAGATCGGAGCAGGCAGTGAGCAGCAACGCGCATGCGATCATCCATACTTTTTTCATGTGGTTCACTCCTTTCTGGCGTGACGATTCATACTTTATTTATTTTACCGTATATCCACTGACTTCGCATCCGCATATGATGGGGTAAGCGTAAGAGCTGCACTGATTACAGGGAGGAAACACAATGATTCAAGGGAAAGTAAAATGGTTCAGCAAAGAAAAGGGCTATGGGTTTATTGAGCGTGATGGAGGACCTGATGTATTCGTACACTACTCTGCGATCACGGGGGCAGGTTACCGGAACTTGGAGGAAGGCGAGCAGGTGGTTTTTGAAATCGTGAATGGACAGCGTGGACTGCAAGCCGCCAATGTGGCGAGGAAAGTCGTGTAAAAGAGGTATCATCTTCTAAAAACACATGACGAAGGATCTCCTTCGATTCAAAAACGCCGTCATACCTGTACAAGGCAGACGGCGTCTTATTTATGTCACGTATCGTTCGGGATGGATCAAAGGTTGTTGTAGAGAAAGACTGACAATGCAATCACCAAGGCGATGGTAATCATGCCGTAAATGATCAACAGATTGCGGGAGCGTTGTTTAAAGTCCCGTACTTTGGATTCGGATGGGTTCATACCGATTTTTATGGTAACGACGAGACCTATGAGAACAAGTACAATAATAGCAATAATGAAAGGCAAAATACTCATAACAGCCAGTCCTTTCTGTATGGCCCAGTCATCCTGCCGGATATACACGAGGATGCATACGGTAGCTTACTTCGATCATATACCGACCGCACAAAAATGTTGCCATCCACTTGGGGATTATTTTGACCATCCACTTGCTGTGAATGCATCCGCTAAGCGAGAGACTGCCTCAGTGATCTGATCCAGGGTAGCTCTGCCAAAGGTGAAACGGACATACCCTTGCTCCGCGCCGAAAAGATGTCCCGGAACGAAAACGACTCCCCGTTTGACTGATTCTGTGAGAAAATGTTCGCCGCTCCATTCCCCTTTAAATTTACACCACAGGTGAATGCCTCCCTCTGACCCGACCATTTCTACTTGATCACCGAACTTGTCTTGGAGCGAGGAGACAAGCTGATCGTGCCGTAAGGATAGCTCTGTTCGCAACAGATCGATGTGACTCGCAAACTGAGGCGATCCGAGAAAGCGATTTGCCAGCCATTGCGGAATAATGCTGTGCCCAAAATCAAACTGTTGTTTCGCATCTGCCAATCTCTCCATGACGGTAGGGGGCCCGACGATCCAGCCGATTCGTAGACCTGAGGCTACGATTTTGGTCAAGGAGCTGATATAGAGTACGGTTCCGTGTTGATCCAGTGATTTTAAGGTTGGGACGGGCTCTCTCGAAAAACTGGTCAGGCTGTATGGATCATCCTCGATGATCGGAATCCCTTTTTCATAGGAGAACGCGAGCAATTCCTGGCGCCGCTCCAATGAAAGCAGCGTCCCTGTCGGGTTCTGATAATTCGGATTGAGAAAAACCATTTTGATGCGGTGCTGGCGGTGGAGCTGGGCCAAGTGCTTCGGGTCGATTCCATCCCGGTCGACAGGCAGCGAAAACGTACGCAAGCCAGCAGAATGAAAAAGCGGCAAGGAATAACAATAAGACGGCTCCTCAATGGCAACCGCATCCCCTGGCTTTAACAAGCATTGAACGACGAGATGAAGGGCTTGCTGCGCGCCTGACGTAATCATGATCGAGGTAGCAGGTGCTTCGATGCTTCGCCATGCTTTCATGTGGAGACTCAATGTTTCTCGCAAAGCCCAATTGCCCTGCGGATGCTCATAACCGAGGTGAGCCGGGAAGTCATCGGGTGTCATGAGCTGCTGGAGCGTTTGATTGGGGACGAGATCGGTCGAGAGCTCGCCACTCGCCAAATCGATCAAGTCATTTTCCTGTGTTTCACGACGGATTTTGCGAATCAGCGGTAAATTCGGACGAAATGAACCTGATTCCGTCAAATGACGCCAGTTCGGAACGCGGGTCCGTGCCAGTCCCCAAATATCTTGGCTGACGATGGTACCACTTCCTTGTATGCGCTCGATCATACCTGCTGCTTGCAGCTCATCGTACGCAGCGACGACTGTCGAGCGGTTGACGTTCAGTTCTTTGGCCAGTGTGCGCTCCGAGGGCAAATAGCTGCCAGGACCGAATTCACCACTGCTGATTCGTTGCTCGATTTGCTCTGCTATTTGTTTATATAAGGGCTTTGTAGGAACAGAAGATTTGCCATCCATCACGAATCCCGCTTTCTACATTTATCCATTTATTATATCATGACATTCCGATCTTTCCTTTTCGTCTGGGTCAGGTAAAATAGATGAGATGGAAGGAGAGATGGACGATGAAACAATACCTGGATTTGTGCCAGCGCATTTTGGATGAGGGTGTCATAAAAGAGGATCGGACAGGCACCGGAACGACCAGTGTTTTTGGGCATCAGATGCGTTTTGACCTGAGTGAAGGCTTTCCCATGGTCACGACGAAAAAGCTGCATATGAGATCGATCATCCACGAATTGCTCTGGTTTTTATCAGGCGATACCAATGTCCGCTACTTGCAGGAAAACGGTGTGCGGATCTGGAACGAATGGGCCGATGAAAACGGAGATTTAGGCCCGGTATACGGAAGCCAATGGCGTTCCTTTACTGGACGCGACGGCAAAACAGTGGACCAGGTTCAATGGGTCATTGATGAGATCAAACGCAATCCGGACTCTCGCCGCTTGATCGTTAGTGCGTGGAATCCGGCTGAATTGGACAAGATGGCATTGCCGCCTTGTCACCTGCTGTTCCAGTTTTACGTAGCGAATGGCAAGCTGTCCTGCCAGCTGTATCAACGCAGTGGCGACACGTTTTTGGGTGTGCCGTTTAATATCGCTTCCTACGCGTTGCTGACACATATGGTGGCGCATGTCACAGGGCTTGAAGTGGGCGATTTTGTTCATACGATCGGAGACGCTCATCTGTATCTCAACCATATCGAGCAGGTCAAGCTACAGCTCACTCGCGAGCCGAAACCACTGCCAAAGCTCGTGCTCAATCCAGATGTGACTTCGATTTTTGACTTCAAATACGAAGATATAGAAATCGTTGGCTACGAATCCCACCCGCACATCAAAGGCGAGGTGGCCGTATGATCAGCCTGATTGTTGCCTATGCCCGCAACCAAGTCATCGGAAAAGATGGCGACATGCCGTGGCATCTTCCTGCCGACTTGAAAAATGTGAAGGAATTAACGACAGGCAAAACGATTGTAATGGGACGCAAAACGTTCGAATCGATCGGCAAGCCGCTGCCTAACCGCAGAAATGTCGTTTTGACGCGCAGTCAGGACTTTCATCCTGAAGGTGTAGATGTCGTTCATACGAAGGAAGAAGTTCTCGCCATGGGTGATGTCATCATCTTTGGCGGCTCGGAAATTTATCGCCAGTTCCTCGATGTCGTTGATCGTTTGTACATTACAGAGATCGATTTGGAAACAGAGGGCGATACGTTTTTCCCGGCATGGGATCGTGATGCTTACACATTAGTGGACAAGCGTGAGGGTATCGTAGATGAGAAGAACGTTCATCCGCATGCGTTTTACATGTATGAGCGGAAAAATAGCTGATAAACAAAAATGCCTCGATGCTGAGGCATTTTTTTGTTCTTTTTTTACCTCTTCTACTAGGTCGTTCGTCATGTGAATACTCGACATATGTATGGAACCAAACGCATATATAACGATAGGAAATAGCAGGGACGAACCTAAGGAGGTGATCGGGTGAAGGTAGACTTTCACGTCCATCTGGAGGAAGGGCCTTATTCGCTGGACTGGTTGCTCAAGCAAGCGGAATCATTGCGCCCCCACGTGGAGCATGCCGAAGTGATGGGAAGCCGAAAATGGGCAAGTATGCTGACCAATGGGTTGGCAGAACGCCTACAACAAGGCCCGTATTCACGAGATTGGCTTGAATTGTATCGATTACGTGCCAAACAGGCTGGGATACAGCAAGTTTGCGTGGTCGAGCACTTATATCGTTTTCATGAGTATCGGTCGTACTACGAACAGCATGTGCACATCGGCTCTGATCGTTTGGGAACAGCGCAGCGCAAATGGCTAAGCCAGGTCGCAAACGATTCACTGGACAGCTTTGTTGTTTTCCTGCAAAAAGAGCGGCTTCGTTGGGCGGAGGATGGAATTGAGCTGCGTGTCGGGATTGAATTGGATTATTTTTCGGGTGGAGAAGAGACACTGCGGCATGTCATCAATCAATATCCATGGGATGTGTGCATAGGAGCGGTGCATTTTCTGGAAGGCTGGGGCTATTCGATCCAGGGTGCACAAGAACGCTTTGGAAGACAGGAGCTAATCGGATTGTACAGCCTTTATTTTGATAAGCTGGAGCAGGCGATCGAATCGCAATTATTCGATGTTATCGCCCATATCGATGGCATCAAAGCGTTTGGTATGCGACCGGATGAGACTGCCCTATTGCCGTATTATCAGCGTGTGGCCCGGGCTCTTGGACGTATGGGGATTACGACGGAAATCAATACGGGCTACGGTTTGGCGAGTCAGCTCCGTGAATTTTCGCCCAGCTATCGTTTTCTGGAAATTTTGTTTCAGAATGAGGTGCCCATCACCTTGGCGTCTAACGCTACTGCGCCTGATCAAGTCGGTCAGCATTTGGACGAGGCTCGAGCTCAGTTGAAACGGGTAGGCTATACGAGCTTTGCGGTTTTTGAAAAGCGAAAACGTAGCATGCTCGCCCTGGATTAGTCAACCTCCCCATTTGTCCCATGAATCTGCTATGATGGGACAAGAATAGTGAATCCAGGGGGAGGAGTAAGAACCATGGCCTTGCAGGAACAATTGAAAGAGCTGCTAAAAGAGATGGAACCGCAAATCATTAGCTGGAGGCGCCATCTGCACCAGCATCCCGAGCTTTCCTTTCAAGAAGAGAAGACTCCAGCCCTTATTGCCGAAATATTGAGAGGACTTCACTTCGATGAGGTTCGCACAGGCGTTGGCGGTAGGGGAGTCATCGGCGTTTTGCGCGGAGGGCGCCCGGGTAAGGTCGTCGCGTTGCGTGCGGATTTTGACGCGCTGCCGATTCAAGATCAAAAAGATGTACCGTATAAATCGACTGTACCTGGCGTCATGCATGCGTGTGGGCATGATGCGCACACTTCCCAGCTACTAGGACTCGCTTCTGTTTTGGCAGCACATCGTGAGCAGTTTGCCGGTGAAATTCGCTTTGTTTTTCAGCATGCGGAAGAGGAAAATCCGGGTGGAGCTATCCAAATGGTTCAGGATGGTGCTGTAGAGGGCGTCGATGCGATCTTTGGTGTTCATCTCTGGTCGATGTTCCCTGTAGGAAAGGTATTCATTAGTGCGGGTCCGCTCATGGCGAATACGGACGACTTTTCCATCGAGATCAAAGGAAAAGGGGGACACGGTGCTGTTCCGGAAGAAACCGTCGATTCTATTGTGATCGGTTCACAAATCGTCGGTCATCTCCAAACGATTGCCAGCCGCAACGTTAGCCCGTTAGAAAGTGTGGTCGTGACCGTGGGGACGTTCCACGGCGGAGACAGTACGAACATCATCGCAGATAGCTGTCGTTTGACAGGGACTGTCCGCTCCTTTTTGCCAGACGTCCGCGACCATGCGGAGCAGCGCCTGACAGAAATTGCGGAGGGGTCAGCTGCCATGATGGGAGGAAGCGCTACAGTTGTCTACGAGCGAGGATATCCAGCCGTCATTAACCATGAAAAGGAAACAGCGATAGCACGGGAAGCAGCCATTGCAGCGTTTGGAGCTGGCCGTGTGGAATCGATGAAGCCGTTGATGGGGGGCGAGGACTTTTCGTACTATTTGGAAAAGGTGCCCGGCGCTTACTTGTTCGTAGGGGCAGGCAATCCAGAAAAACTGGCAACATATCCCCACCACCATCCCCGCTTCGATATCGACGAGGATGCCATGCTCATCGCAGGCGAGCTCTTGGGACGAACAGCGCTGCACTATTTGGAAACATAGCAACGATAAGAAAATGCACGAAAGATGCGCTTTTGCCTACATAGGACAAAGGCGCTTTTTTTTGCTTTCAACCATAAGCTATACGAGGCTAGCTAGAAAATCGAATAAGGGAGGGAGGGGCCTTTCGGTGAGAAAACGGATAGGCGTACTAACCTACCGAGGAGAATCAGGCTTTGTCGAGCCCGGCTATTTGCGAAGGCTGGTTGAGGCAGGAAGAGAAATGGGGGCAGAGGTTTTTTTGTTTAGCCCACAAGATGTCCGTTTTGCAGAAAAGCGGATCAACGGTTTTGTACCAGATGGCAAGAAGTGGAGACGAGAGACTTTTCCCTGGCCCGATATCGTCATCGACCGTTATCGCTACTATCCATTGCCCAAGCATCGTGCCTATTTGCCATTTCGCAAGCAAAACTGGTTCCGTTATGCGAATAACCGCTTCTCGAACAAATATGTCGTTCATCAGATTTTGATACAAGATCCACAGCTACAGCGCTGGCTACCCGAAACACTCCCCTACGACAGAAAAACGCTTGCCACAATGCTTGCCGATCATCGTCTGGTTTATCTCAAGCCGACAAACGGCACAGGCGGCAGAAGCATACTGCGTGTGGAGAAACGAGCAGGTCGTTACCTTTTGCATGGCAGGACCAAGAAGCAAGCCAAAAGCTGCGAAAAACTGGCGACGCTCACAGAGGTGTGCGAGCGGCTGGAGCATTGGATGAAGAATGAGAAGAGCGGAAACGAGCAGTTTTTTCTTCAACAGGGGCTACAATTGTCACTGGTTCCCAAGCGAACAGTAGATGCTCGCATGCTTGTGCAAAAGGACGGGAAGGGTCAATGGTGTTTGACCGGGATGGGCATTCGGGTTGGGCCGATCCAATCATCCACCTCGAATTTGCATGGGGGAGGAACAGCTTTGCCTGCTGTTTCGTTCTTGGTCACACGATTTGGTCAGGAAATGGCAGAGCGGATTGTGCAGGAATGCAAGGAGCTCGCGATTAAGACAGTTACACGCATTGAAGAGCATTTCGGCCTGATGATGGAGTTTGGCTTTGATCTGGGGATTGATGTTCATGGCAGGGTTTGGATTATCGAAATCAATCCGAAGCCAGGGAGAGAAATTTTCAAGCAGATGCGTCAGCACAAGCGATATGTGACGGCGGTTCGACGGCCGTTGGAGTATGCGTTGTATCTTGTTAATAAAGACAATGCAGTTAACTAAAGGGGATCTTCCATAAAGGAAGGTCTTTTTTTGTTCTTTTCGTTTCTTTTAAGAGGGGGACACGGCATAATAATAAAAAAATGCACAAGAGGTGAAACGCACATGCAAAAACAATCCTTTTCCATCGCACTCGACGAGGAGTTAACGCTGCGCGGCGACATTCATACGGAGGAATCGGCAGGCTCAGCACAGCCACTCCTGCTGTTTTGTCACGGCTTTAAAGGCTTCAAGGATTGGGGAAGCTTTCCCTACGTGGCCGATGAGCTGGCTAAGCAAGGCATTACCACGATCCGCTTTAATTTTAGCTGTAATGGCGTAGGGGAGAGCTTGACGGAGTTCGACGAGCTGGAGAAATTCGGACGCAATACATATGCGCGCGAGCTGGCTGATTTGCAAGCTTTGACAGAACGAATTCTGTCAGGCGAGCTACCGTTACCCGAATATGTGGACAAAACAAAGCTGTACGTATTGGGACACAGCAAGGGCGGCGGTGACGCGATCTTATTCGGAGCAAACAACCCGCATGTGGCAGGGATTGTGACCTGGAACGGAATCGCTCATGTTGATTTGTTCGACGAGAAGCTGCGCAGACAAATAGAAGAGACAGGCGTCGGATACATAGCAAATGCACGAACCGGTCAAGACATGCCCATCACCAGAGTCGTGATCGAGGATGTGGACAACAATCGCCAACAATACGATATTTTGGAATTGGTTTCTACGATGGAGCAACCACTGTGCATCATCACAGGAGAAAAAGATTATGTCCGTCTGGTAGAGGGTGCAAAAAGAATTCATCAGGCTGCCAAAAACAGCGAGCTGCACTGGATAGAAGGCGGAGATCATACATTTAACACGCGTCATCCGTTTGCGGGTACATCGGCTCCGTTGGAAGCTGCGATCAAGCAAACTGTCGCATTTGTCCGCACCCCACGGACATAGAAAAAACCTCAATTTTCCCGCGTTTTCTTTCCATTTGGGCTGTGGTATACTGGGAATCGTTCTAACGGTTCGAATGATGTGATTATTCAGAAAAATAACAGAACAGGTGGAGAAGAAACATGAATAGCAAGGTGTATCTGTATGATACGACCCTGCGAGATGGAACGCAGGGAGAGGGGATCAGCCTGTCGGTAGAAGACAAGATAAAGATCGCACTGCGGCTGGATCAGTTTGGTATCGATTTTATTGAAGGCGGTTGGCCTGGCAGCAATCCAAAGGACATGGCTTTTTTTGAGCGTATCCGGGAGATTTCGCTGCAGCACGCAAAGGTAACGGCTTTTGGCAGTACCTGTAGACCGAATGTAGCAGCGGCGGATGATGACAATCTGCAAGCGTTGATCTTAAGCGGAGCCTCGGCAGCCGCGATCTTCGGGAAATCATGGGACTTGCACGTGACGGATGCTCTCAAGACGACGTTGGAAGAAAACGTGCGCATGGTCGCTGAGTCGGTTGCATTTTTAAAAGAAAACGGACTGACGACTCTCTTTTTGGCAGAGCATTTCTTCGATGGGTACAAGGCGAATCCACGCTACGCATTGCGTGTGCTGGAAGCGGCAGAAGAGGCTGGGGCTGACTGGATTGTTCTCTGTGATACAAACGGCGGGACACTGCCGCATGAAGTTTATGATATTGTCAAAACGACTGTGGGTCATCTACGGACGCCTGTAGGCATTCATCCGCATAATGACAGTGGAGTGGCAGTTGCCAATGCACTGGCTGCGATACAGGCGGGCGCACAGCAAGTACAAGGAACGATTAACGGTATCGGTGAGCGCTGCGGGAACGTCAACCTGATCTCGGTGGTTCCGAATTTGCAGCTCAAGCTGGGCCATCATTGTGTGAGCAGCGATCAATTGCAGGAGCTGACACAGTTGTCTCGCTATGTAGCGGAAATTGCCAACATGACAATGCCGAACAACCAGCCGTTTGTCGGGTACAGTGCGTTTGCTCACAAGGGTGGTATTCACGTAAGCGCCGTTATGCGCGATCCGAAAACGTACGAGCACATCGAGCCGGAAAATATCGGCAACAAACGTCGCGTACTCGTCTCAGAGCTCGCAGGACAAAGCAATTTGCTCGCTAAAATGGAAGAGCTCGAGATCGATCTATCGCTGGATCGCGAAAAGGCGAGGGAAATCATTACACACATCAAAGAGCGCGAATTCCAAGGCTATCAATACGAGGGAGCAGAGGCTTCGCTCACGCTGATGCTGCTGGAAGCCTCCGGCAAGCTAAAAAACCTGTTCAAGCTAGACTCCTTCAAAATCATGCTGGAAAAGGCAGCCATCCAATCGATCACATCGGAGGCAACCGTGAAGCTGCGGGTGAACGGGGAGTCTGTCCATACGGCTGCCGATGGCAACGGTCCGGTGAATGCGCTGGACAATGCGATGCGAAAAGCATTGGAGAGCTACTACCCGTGCATTGCAAAAATGCAGCTGGAAGATTACAAGGTGCGTGTCTTGGACGAAAACGGCGCGACTGCTGCAAAAGTACGTGTCCTAATCGAATCCTCGAGCAACGGCGAAAAGTGGAGCACAGTCGGCGTCTCCACCAACGTCATCGAAGCGAGCTGGGAAGCACTGGCAGACAGTATCCGTTACTTGCTGTGGAAAGAAGGCTGCGAGGAAGTCGGAAGCCTTGCTTCCTCCGGGACGCGTGTAGGAATTGTAAATCATTAACAAAGGGAACCAGCCCGGGCAGATGCCGTCGGGCTGGTTTTCCTTTGGTCTGCAAGTTTTAAAAGGTAACGATCAACCAACAAAGCTGGCGAGAATAAAAAGCACAGGGCTCGTAGACCTTGACAACGCCTACCCAGTCGGAACTTCCAAAAGGAGACCACGCTTGTCGAACACTTCTTCTCTGAGAAACGTCCGCCCGTAGGGTGGCTTTGGCTCGACGGTCCCCTTTTTGCAGTGGAGACGGGCAGTGAATCCCCCATGCAGGCGTGTCAGAGTCGAAGAGAACTGTGATTTTTCTTCTCCTCCACCATGTTGACTCAAACCACAAAGACCTTCGGTCACGGCTGCGAAGAAGAAACCGGCCGATCAATCAGTTGCCACAGCTTTGTCTCCGTGGCAGAATTCGGGTCAGGTGTGTAAATGCTGCACCGCAAATCCGCATTCCCGGAAACTTGCAGCGAAGTCAGATGAAAGAGCATTTTCCCTACCTTCGCATGACGGAATTCCAGTAATACCTCCGGAGCTGAACTGACGCGGCTCTGCTCCCACAGGTCGTGAAAGTCGGGATGAACCTGCCGCATCTCACTTAAAAACTGCTCGTACCACTCGTCCTCTACATACTGACCGTAATTGGCGCGAAAAATCGCGAGAAAGCCGCTGACGAAATGCTCCCAGTTGACGGCCAGCCGTCGTAATTCCTTACGCGTAAACACGAGGCGGATTAAATTCCGCTCTTCATAAGGGATTTGTTCAAAATCAAGAAAGACATGTGTAGCAGCCTCGTTCCAGCCGACAATATGACTGCGTCGATCTGAAATGATGGTTGGGCACGAGCGCAACTCTTTTAAGATTCGTTTCAGGGCTGGATTGATCTGGGGCGGTTCATCTTTTTGCGGGATTTGCCCGACTCCACTCCCTGTCTCTAGTGCCAGCGCATACAAATATTTGTGCTCATCGACGGTAAGCTGCAAGGCTCTTGCTACCGCATCCAGAACAGAAGGCGAGACCTTGATATCGCGGCCTTGTTCCAGCCATGTATACCAGGTGGAGCTAACCCCCGCGAGTTGAGCCACTTCTTCTCTTCGTAGCCCAGGTGTTCTTCTACGTGTCCCAGGGGCCAGCCCGACCGATTGTGGTAAAATTTTGGCGCGTTGCGCTTTCAAAAAAGTAGACAGTGCCTGCAAACGCGTTTGCTGATTCATGGTACACTCTCCATTTCCCAATTTCCTCAACTGGGTAAGTTTGTTAGACTAGTACTCATTATACTAGGATAAACAACAACTTGTAATAGGATAACGCGTGTGACAAGATGATTTCCATAAGGCACTCGAATAGGAGGCTAATCATGGAAAAAGTCGTTGTCACAGGAATGGGAGTAATTTCCCCGATAGGGAATACAGTGAATCAGTTTTGGAACAGTCTCGTGCAAGGAAAGTCTGGTATCTCTCCAATTGATACTTTTGATACAGCACGAAATAAAACGAAAATCGCAGGTTTGGTGCGAGATTTTGATCCGGTGGAGCGGTTTGGGCGCAAAGAAGCGCGGCGAATGGATCGCTTTTGCCAGTTTGCCCTTGCTGCTGTAGAAGAAGCACTAGAGGATGCAGAGCTTCAGCTGGACGAGTTGGACCGCGAGCGAATCGGGGTTTATGTAGGCTCTGGTATTGGTGGGGTAGGGACGCTTCTTGAGCAGCATAACGTTCTTCGTGAACGAGGTCCTGAGCGGGTCAGCCCGACGCTTGTTCCCATGCTCATTTCCAACATGGCAGCAGCGATGATCAGCATCAAGTACGGTTTATACGGTCCGACAATGTCACCTGTTACTGCTTGCTCGATTGGGAATACGTCCATCGGTGAGGCTTTCCGGTTCATTCGGGCGGGCGGGGCGGATGTCGTCATCGCAGGAGGGTCTGAGGCCGCAGTGACAGACATATCTCTCGCCAGCTTTAGCAATGCGACGGCGTTGTCTACAAGAAATGATGATCCAGCAGGAGCGAGTCGGCCATTTGATGCCAAGCGGGATGGGTTTGTCATGGCAGAGGGTGCCGGGATTGTGATATTGGAATCAGAATCACACGCCAAGAAAAGAAACGCCCGCATGTATGCCGAGGTGATTGGCTATGGGGCAAGCTCTGATGCCTATCATATGGTGGCGACACATCCAGAAGGAATCGGTCCCTACCGTGCGATGAAATGGGCCCTTCAGGAAGCAGGGGCCCAACCGACCGACGTGGATGTCATCAGCGCGCACGCAACCAGCACAGAACTCGGAGACCGCTCCGAGACACTGGCCATCAAAAAGCTGTTTGGCGACCATGCGTACCGTGTACCGATCACCGCCAACAAATCGATGACGGGACATATGTTTGGTGCAGCCGGGGGTGCGGAGGCGATCGCCCTGATTAAGAGCTTGCAGGAAGGAATCATTCCCCCGACAATTAATCAGGTAGAGCGTGACCCCGAATGCGATCTGGACTATGTGCCAAATACAGCACGCAAAGCCACGCTCGACATCGGCATGTCCAATTCCTTTGGCTTTGGCGGTCACAATGCAGTCATCGTGTTGAAAAAAATGTAACGGATAGAGCCTGTTCTCGTAGTCTCAGGTAGACTGTGAGAGCAGGCTTTTTTTATTTCGATAGAAAAAAATGAAACGTTTTGTCGCCCTGATTTCTCTAACAGGGGAGAAAAGGAGGGGGGAGCTGTTTGAATAGACAACTTGGTCTCGTTGCTCGTGCCAAGGCTGGTGATGCTGACGCGTTTCAAATGCTGATTCATCAGGAAAAAGCCAATTTGTACAAGATGGCGTTCGTGTATACGCGCAACGAAGAGGATGCGCTTGAGATTTTTCAGGAAACGGTCTATAAGGCGTTACTCTCCATTTCAACCTTAAAGGAAGAGCAGTATTTTACCACATGGTTGACGCGCATTTTGATCAACTCGGCGCTTGCCTATTTGGCTAGGAAACGCAAGGTAATCTCGCTTAGCAAAGACATGATTGAAAATGTGCGGGATACAGGAAGCGTAAGGCTCGAGGAACGGATCGATCTGCTGGAAGCAATGGAAGAGCTGGAAGAAAAGTATGTAACGGTACTGCTGCTAAGGTTTTACAAGGACTACTCTGTAAAACAAATCGCGGAAGCGCTGGATTGTCCGGAAGGCACTGTAAAAACGAATATTCACAGAGGATTGACGCTATTAAAAAAGAAACTAAAAGGGGAGTACTTCGATGAGAGAAAAAATTCATGCCTATAAAGAGCAAGTAGATCACATTCCAGTCCCGACAGAGAAGCTGGACGCTATTATCGCCCAAACGGTTCAGCAGGCTGTACCGAAGAGAAAACGCCTGAACAAACGAAAGCTGGTGTACAGTACAGGGGCAGCGGTCGTAGCTTTAGGGGTCTTGTTTAGCTCAGCAGCAGTTTCTCCGGTGATGGCCAATCTGGTGTCCAAGGTGCCTTTGATTGGATCGATTTTCTCGGCATATGGAGATAACGGATTGAAGCTAGCGAGTGAAAAAGGCTTAACAACTGTCATTGGCGAGTCGCAGGATGTGGATGGTCATGCGATTACTGTCAATGAAGTGTACTATGACGGCACCCGTTTTACGATTGGTTATACATTGGAAACGAAGCAGGCAGTCGGAGAGCATTATTTAGGCTCCTCCCCAGATCTGACGGTAAATGGGAAAGCATTTGGATACGCAGGAAGCAGCAAACATACACAGATCACGCCGACGCTAGCGACCGGGATTGTCGATATTGATGCGATCAATGGCTTGCCCGAGGAGTTCAAGCTGGGATTGAGCTTTCATGGGGAGGACGGCAAGCAGTGGAACTTCTCCTTGCCAATCATCTCCCGTACAGATACCAAGCGCATTGCGATCAATCACCAGCAAAAAGCTGGAGGCATTGACCTCACTGTTCCGGATATAACAATGGGTCCAGCAGGACTGGTGGTCAGCTTCCAGGCTGTAACGGAGGAAATCGGCTATCTATCGAGCTATTTGGAATTCAAGGTCGTTGATGATAAAGGAAATGAGCTAGGAGCCTACTCAGGCGGTAGCCAAGGTAAAAAATCAGATGGTAAAGAATACCTTGCAGGAACCCGTCGTTTCGATCCGGTGACAGCAGATGTAAAAGAATTAAGGATCACTCCATATCTGTCATTGCCATCTCAAGGTGGTGGTGTTGGGGTGGATAAAAATGGGAAAGAAACGATAATCCAATCAACCATCGAGATGATAAAGAAACAAGGGAAAGACATTGAGTTCAAAACGTTTACCGTTACGTTGAAAAAATAAAGTCCACGCAAAAAAGCGTCACTCCATGTACAGGAGCGACGCTTTTTTCTCTTGTTGGGGCAAAAACTAGGATTGCTTTCTCATCGCACCCAGCTCTTCAACGATGGCGGTCATTTCATTGATGCCAAACGCTGCTTTTTTCTGCACCATGTTGTACAGATACAGCAAATCCTCGTAATGAACGAGATCGAAGTCTTCCGGGCGCATCACTGCTGTATTCGCCATGTTCAGCTTTGCTTTGATGCCCTCAATGATAATAGCCAAGTTCTCTACAGTCGGTTGATTCAGGTCAGCCATACTTTCTCTCTCCTCTCTACAAATCTGGTATTTATTTCGTCAGTTGCCCACGTGTGACACCCAACTGGTTGGTTGCCTTCAGGGTACGCCATACGTGTGTACCGCTAACTTCTCCGCGCAATGCCTTGCGATACAGACTGATTACCTCTTTCACGCGCTCTGGTTCTTCTTCCAAAAACTCGATGCGATAGCTACCGACATTCAGGGAGCGGAACTCGCTCAAGTATTCAGCACCGGACTGGTCAATCGCGTTATAAACGGTATTGCGGCAACCGGTATCCACACGTACAGGGTGAGAAAAACCGACGCGGTCTTTCAAAGAAATGCGGGAGGTCTCACATGGAGTTCCGCAGTTTGTATGGTCAGTACCTTCACTCATGAATGTGCAGTATACGCAGTGCTCGGTGTGGAACATCGGCATGTGCTGGTGGATAACCAGCTCCATGTTCGCAGCGTTTGAGCGGCTGAGCATATCAACCATTTGCTGGATGTTCAGATCGTACGATGGTGTGACGCGCTCAAGACCTGTTGCCAGGAACAGTTCAACTGCCTTGTGGTTCGCGACATTCAAGGAGAAATCGCCAATCAGTGGAATGTCGATTTCATCACGACGGGACATGTAGTAATAGAGTGCGCCCGTATTGCGCACCAGAATAGCGTCTGGTTTGCTTTTCGCGATCAGGGCAAGGACACCGTTTTCATCCGGCATATGAATGCGCATCGTAGCAATCCCGATCTTTTTCCCGTACTTATGGGCCAGCTTGACACCCTCTGGATACTGCTTGACGAATTCAAAGTCAGCGTAGAGGAAGTCCACATCCGTTTGCGCGGCTGCTTCCAATTGCTCAAGCGAGCGGCACAGCGCTGTCAGGAGTGGCTTTTCCACTGGCTGGCTCTTCGGGGCATCCGCGTATACATTGATATCGTGATGGTGGTAAATCGGCGGCTTCGAGCGCAGGAACACGAGCTGTTCAACCGCGTCACGACGCATCCGGTTCAACTCACTGACAGGTACGATGAGGTCCCCTTCGAGATCGACAGTCAGATCGTGAGCTTCCAGGTGGAAAATGGTTCCGCCCAGACGGCTTAATTGATCATGCAGCAACTCAGCCGTCAGAGGACGCTTCAAAGCAGTCTCCAGCAGTACCTCGGAAGGAACACTGACAGCGTGATTCGCTTGTTTATCCACCCAAGTGACACTGAGCTTTTCACCCAGCTTTCCGCTCACGTGAACAGACAGCGGGAAGGTGCGATAAGGCTTTTCCGTCTCGAACGTTTTGCGCAGGCGACGATCCAGCTCAGGATCGCTCGTTTTCCATACGCGGTCACCGACATGAAGACGCTTCAGATTCACGTCATTGCGTCCCATGACGATTTCGTACATGCCTTTGGAAACTTCGCCTTCTACCTTTTTACTGCGGCTCAAAATATCGTAGATGCGTCCGCCTTCTTCTTTTTGCGTGGGGTCACCCGCGTCGAACACGATTCCGTCTCCGCGTTTGACAGGAGCAGTGATTTCCACCAAAACGCCTGTAGGAAGCAGTTTTTTCACGGTTCCCAAAAACACACCGCGGCTTTTCGGGAACGAACCATCTACGAGCTGCTTGTTGTTTGTCCCGGTCAAAAATCCGTGTGTAAATCCGCGAGAGAAGCTTTGTTGCAGCTCGCGTACTTCTACCTCGGTTGGTCCTGTATCTTGTCCGGCAAAATAACGGTCGATGGCGGCATTGTATTTACTCACGACGTTTGCCACGTATTCAGGTGTTTTCAGGCGGCCTTCAATTTTAAAGGAAGTCACGCCAGCCTCGATCAACTCAGGAACCAAATCGATAGCAGCCAAGTCTTTCGGGGACAGCACATAAGCGATGTTCCCCATTTCCTTTTGCACACCGTCTACCATCAGGTCATACGGCAAGCGACAGGCTTGGGCACATTCCCCGCGGTTTGCCGAGCGTCCACCCCACATTTCCGAGGTCAGACATTGTCCCGAATAAGAAACGCACAAGGCACCGTGAACGAATACTTCCATCGGCAGCTTTGCTTTTTCACCGATTTTTTTGATCTCTTTTAATGAATTTTCACGGCCGAGTACGACACGTTCCATATCAAACGGCTTCGTGAACTCCACCGCTTCCGGCGAAGTAATCGTCATTTGTGTAGAGCCGTGAATCGGGAAGTCTGGAGATATCTCGCGGATCATCTTTACAAGACCGAGGTCTTGAACGATCACAGCGTCTACTCCAGCGTGAATACAGGCGTCAATCAGCTCGCGTGCATCCTCTAGTTCATTTTCAAATACGAGAATATTAAAGGTAAGGAAGCCCTTTACCCCGTACATGTGCAAATAAGCCATAATCTCAGGCAGCTCCGCCATTTGGAAGTTCTCAGCACGAGCACGCGCATTGAACTTTTCTACCCCAAAAAAGATGGCATTGGCTCCGTTGGCCACGGCTGCCTTCAAGCAGTCCCAGTTACCGGCAGGTGCCAACAGCTCGATATCTTCACGTTTTATACCATTTCGCATGTGTATGTCATTACCTCCAAGGTCTTCAAACAAGCTCTTCTTCATCATAGGGAAATGTGCTGGTCACCGCAACAAAAACATCCTTTCTACCAGATGTTGAAAATGTGCCTTCCAGAAAGACATCTGTAATGTTATTCTGTAAGAAAAATCGAAATATTCTAAAGGCCAGGGGAACCGATATATGTTAATCATCAAAGACATTTTGCTACAGTTACTGTTCGTTATCGTCCCTGTTTTGCTGTATAGAAATGTTTGGCTGGGGCGATCAACCTCGAACAAGATGAGCATCAAATCATCAATGGTTATCGTTTGTAGCTCGATCAGTGTTATTTTTGCGATGAGCTTTCCAGTACAACTCAGTAATGGTATGGAGTACGATTTACGCTCGATACCGATCATTATTACCATTTTATACGCTGGGTATATCCCGGGCATTTTGACGATTTTGGTGATGTTTATCGTAAGGATCGTTTTAGGTGGCGATGGCGTACTCGTAACGATTCTTGGAACGATGGTGTATGCGATCATCCCGTTTTTATTGGTCAATCGTTGGTATGGCTACTCCTTACGAAAGAAATTAGGGCTCGTTCTCTTGATCGGATGCTTAAAGCAACTATCCATCATCGGTGGAGGGATGGTTGTTTTGATCTGGAGAGGATTCCCGTTGTCCATCATTCACAATTATCTGGAGCCGCTGGTAGAATTCGGCTACCTCGCTTTGATCGTACAAGGTGGAGCCGTTTATTTTATCGAGTTTATCCGAGAATCTCATATTATCCGCAAGCAGGTCGAACGCTCGGAAAAGCTGAACCTGATCAGCGAGCTGGCAGCCAGTGTCGCCCACGAAGTGCGCAATCCACTCACGGTGGTACGAGGCTTTGTCCAATTGTTGCGTGAGGAGACGAATCCGAAAAACGTTGAATATATCCGATTGGTCTTAAATGAACTCGATCGGGCTGAATTTATCATTTCTGACTATTTAAATCTGGCCAAGCCTCATTCTGAGACGCTGGAGCGACTGGAGATTGCGCATACCGTGAAAGAAGTCACGGCTATCATGTCCTCCTACAGCGTCATGAACCGAGTGGAAATCGCCTGTGAGACCGAGCCGGGACTATTTGTTGAGAGCAACGCCGTTAAGCTCAAGCAAGCATTGATGAATCTGATGAAAAACGGTATCGAATCGATGGGACAAGGTGGCATACTTCAGGTCACTGTACGAGCAGCCGGGAACTATCATGTGATTTCCATCATGGATGAGGGAGAGGGGATGACGCCAGAGCAGATTGAACAGATAGGGCTACCTTTTTATTCTACAAAGGAAAAAGGGACAGGTCTCGGTTTGATGGTAACCTGCCGTATCATCGAGGCGATGCAAGGGACGATTCACTTTCAGAGTCAACACGGGCATGGAACGCAGGTGACGATTCAACTGCCTGCAGTGTATATGACCGGAAAAGGAGAGGAACATGGACAAAGATCAAGAGGTGTGGGAGCGACTCTTACATGAGTTGGCTGTCATCAGAAGTGAATTAAAAGCGTTCAAGCTCGAAACACGTGCAGAACTCTATCAAATCAAAAGCGAGCTGAAAGAATGGCAGCAGCGTGACGAACAGCGAAGGCTCTCGAGCGAAGGGGAATAGACCATGAGACGATCCGCAAACAGATGGTGGCAAAAAACAGGAAAAGCTTTTTTCACAGCAGGTTTGGCTTTAGCGCTTGCTGCATGCGGACAACCACAGGAAGCAGCAAAGCCTGTCACACAACATACGAATGAAGCTACACCAGCTAATGCATCGGTGCCTCCCGAACAAATACTCAGACTGAATAACTTTACAGAACCGCTTTCTCTTCATCCCGGACTCATTTCGGATGTTTGGTCATCCAATGTTATTTTTCAAACGTTTGAGGGGCTGACTCGCATTGACGACAAGGGCATTCCTCAGCCCGCGATGGCCCAGGAAATCAAGGCATCAGACGATTTGTTGACGTATACCTTCACGATTCGCGACAATGCGAAGTGGTCGAACGGCGATCCCGTAACTGCGCACGATTTTGAAAACGCTTGGAAATGGGCACTCGATTCCAAAAACGGCTCCCAGTATGCCTACCAGCTGTTTTATGTAAAAAATGCAGAGGCGGCCTTTGCTGGCAAAGCGAAGCCTGAAGAGATCGGGGTCAAGGCAACAGATGACAAGACGCTGGTCGTCCAACTGGAAAACCCGACGCCATTTTTTCTGGAGCTGACGGCTTTTTACAGCTACTTTCCGCTAAATACGAAAGTGGTGAAAGACAATCCGGACTGGGCGAAGGAAGCAGGACCAGCCTACACCTCGAATGGACCGTTCAAACTCGCTGCGTGGGAGCATAAAAACAAGCTAACGCTAACGAAAAACGAGCATTATTGGGACGCAGACGCTGTCAAGCTGACCAAAATCGAAATGAATATGATCAATGACGCGAATACAGAGCTGTCCATGCTGGAGAGCGGCGATCTCGATTGGGCAGGTGCCCCGGCTGGCAATCTTCCGCTAGACGCGATGCCGACCTTGAAGGAAAAAGGATTGCTGGTGATCACGCCAAAAGCCGGAACGTACTGGTATGAATTCAACACAGAGCAAAAGCCTTTCCACAACAAAAAAATTCGCCAAGCCTTTTCATACGCGATCAACCGGAAAGATATCGTGGAGAACATCACGCAGGGAGGGGAATTGGTTGCGACAGCCGTAGTGCCGCCTACAATGTTTGCTGAGAACGAGCAAGGCTTGTTTACAGACAACGACATGGAAAAAGCCAAGCAGCTATTGGCGGAAGGGATGAAGGAAGAAGGGTACGCTAGCGTCGACCAGCTCCCGCCGATTACTCTATCCTACAATACAGAGGAAGCACAGACCAAAATCGCGCAAGCTGTACAGGACATGTGGCAAAAGAACTTGGGTGTGCATGTCAAGCTGGAGAATCAGGAATGGAATGTCTACTATGAAAACGTGAAAAACGGGAAGTACCAAGTAGCGCGGATGGGGTGGACGGGGGATTTCAACGATCCAATCAACTTCCTGGAAATATTCCGAACGAAGGAAGGCAACAACCATACTCGTTGGGAGAATCGTCAATATGCCGATCTATTGGCGGCTTCTGCCAAGGAGAAGGATGCTGCCAAACGAAAAGCGATCTTGCAAGAGGCTGAGAAAATCTTGGTGGATGAAATGCCAGTTATTCCGTTTTACTTTAAGTCTACGGTGTATGCGCAGAATCCCAAGTTAAAAGGTGTAGTTATTTCAGGTCTGGGATACGCGCAGTACAAATGGGCCTATTTTGAATAAATCATAAGTTGTCACATTCGAAGGGCTGGTCAGTCGGATTATTCCACGACCAGCCCTTCGAATACGATAGAGACTTTCTCTTCCATGATTTCTTCGAGTGCCCAGGCGCCTTCGCTTCGTACCCAATCATAAAGAGCGTTATAGTAAATGTTTTCCAACATATTCGCAGCAACAAGTGGGTTGAATTTACTTTTCAATTGATTCTTTTCTTGCGCTTCTTCAATCAGGTCGGCGAACAGCTGGCGCAATTCAAAGTACATGTTCTTTTCGTTCTCAAGCACTTTCCGATGTTTCATCGAGGATTCTACGACGACTTTGATGAAATCGAAATTGGTGATGGTGACTTCATTCATGATCTTGTAGATCCGTAGCACCTTCGCCTTGCATTCGTCACCATAATCCCACTCTTCCCGGCGCTCCTCGATTTCATGCAGACGCTCGTATCCCCAGTTAGCAAGAATAGCTTCCTTTGAAGTGAAATGCAGAAAGATCGTACCGCGTGCAACATCCGCTTCTTCGGAAATCATGTCGATGGTAGTTGCTTCAAAGCCATGTGTTTTGAAAAGCTTGATGGCAGCATTGAAGATTTTTTCGCGTGTTTCGCGCTTTTTCCGTTCCCGTCTCGTCGTCAAGTATGTAGCACCTCCCTATGAACTCGTACGCTTGATTATAACACAACGGTTACCTAACAAAAGAATAGTTCATGCAATTGAGCATAATTTCGGTGAAAAAAGGATAGACTTCTGCGAAGGCCGAATGTATATTTATATACTATAATGAATAAATATTAAATCATACCAGGCTCGTGATGCATGGGGTGGAGGAGAGTAAAATGGGTGTTGCAAAGGCGCTGGCAGTACGTCAGGCTACGATGAAAGACGTGGATGCCATGTTGGAGATTGTTAATGAATATGCACAGCAAGGCTTGATGCTGCCACGTACGAAGCTGTCTTTCTTGGAAAACTTGCAATCCTTTATTGTCGCTCATGACGGAGATTCGGTCGTAGGTGTTGCAGGTCTGCATATTTTGTGGGAGGACCTGGCAGAGATCCGCTCCTTGGCTATCTCGGAAAAAGCAAAGGGGATGGGCGTTGGGAAACATCTAGTTCTTCATTTGGTTGAGCAATGCCGCCTTTTGGGAATTAAGCGTGTACTGGCGCTGACCTATCAACAAGTGTTTTTTGAAAAGTGCGGGTTTTGGGTAGTTGCCAAGGAAACACTGCCGCAAAAAGCCTGGAAAGATTGCATTAACTGCTCCAAGCTGCCGATGTGCGACGAAATTGCTATGATTTTCGAAACGGCCTGATACATTTGGTCTAGCCTTCCTTTTTCCTTTTCTGGTACTATATTCATATGAATAGTAGAAATATAAATAATATTCTATTTAGTATACCAGAAAAACCGATTTGGCAAAAATGGGGGGCTTTTCCATGAAACTAGGCGCTCGTATACTGCTCGTACTACTATTGGCAGGAAGTGTACCGCTGACAGCAGCGGGAGTGTTTGCTTATCAGGAATCCAAGCAGGAATTGTTGAATGGAAGTGCCGCTACACTGGAAGCACTGCGTCACAGCAACAAGGAACAGGTGGAAAATTACTTTCGCGAGCGAGCCAGGAACGTGGATACGTTGGCTGCATCGGGAACAGTAATGTCCGCCCTTTCTTCGTTTGAGGACGTGTGGCGGCAAGGCGTGGAATCGCCTGCTTATGAAGAAGTGCAAGCGCGGTATACGAACGAATTGAAGATGGAGGTCGCTCGCTACGGCTTCGTAAATGCCATTCTGTTGAATGCACAAGGGGACATCGTGTACGAGACAAAGCCGCAGGCCGATTTCGGTACCAATCTCCTGACAGGCCCACACGCTGGCTCTGTACTTGGCCAGACTGTACAGCAAGTTCAGAAAACCCAAAGCGCAGAAATGTCAGATCTAGGCATTTACGAACCATCCGGAGGGGCGCCAGGGGTATACATTGCAGCGCCGATCTACGAACGAGGCTACATCATCGGGCAAATAGCAGTCGAAGTATCCATGGACTATATTTCAAGAATATTCAACCAACGGGAAGGGCTGGGGGAAACCGGGAAGATTTACTTGGTTGGTGGTCCGGACAAGCTCATGCGATCGCAACTGGGCAGTGGACCCAATACGTTGTTACAGCAAAAAGTAGATACGCCCATCGTCGATCAAGTCTTGCTCACCCAACAATCAGAAGGAACGGTCGAGAGTATGGATTACTTAGGTCAGCAAGTGCTCGTGTCCTACGATCAGGTTAAAGTGGGGAAAAAGACGTGGGCGATTTTGGCAGAGAGGAATATGACCGAAATACTGGAGGGCCCAACCCGCATTCGGAATGCCATGATTGCTTTTAATGGTGCCGTCCTCATGCTCATCGTCATCATCTCGTTATTTACAGCAAACTGGCTTCGCCGCTCGTTTCGCGGCATGCTTGCTGTCGCAGAACGGATCGGACATGGTGATTTTTCACGAGAGATTCCTGACAAGCTATTAAAACGAAAAGATGAATTAGGAGAACTGGCTGGGTCTCTCGTTACGATGCAGAAGCAATTGCGCAAAATCTTGTTTCAGATTCAGCAGGCAGCTGCTTCCGTTTCCGGGGCGGTGCGAAATATTCAGGGAAACACTAGTGAGATTGCTGCTTCCAGCCAGCAAATAGTCCTCGTCGTCGATCAAGTGGCTGCCTCTGCTGATAGCCAGGTTGAGAAAATGGGACAAACCTTGAATCTGGCTGTTGATTTGACGAAGGATGTGGAAGGAGTAACGGAAAATGTAGAGCGAGTGACCGTTTCTGCGGAAGAAATGAAGCAGCATGCCCACGCAGGCAGACGCGCGATCGCAGATGTGATGGACAGCATGGACGAAATCAATCGTTCGGTAGAAGCTGCAACGGATGTCATTCAAGTATTGGAAGGGCGCTCGAAGGACATTTCGAGAATTATCGCTGTCATTACAGAAATAGCCCGCCAGACGAATCTGCTCGCCTTGAATGCTGCGATTGAAGCGGCCAGAGCAGGAGAGCATGGCAAGGGATTCGCTGTCGTCGCAGGGGAAGTGCGTAAGCTGGCGGAGGATACCAACCATGCTGCCCAGCAGATCGTAGGCATGATTGGAGACGTGCAAAAGGATACGAAGGAAGCAGTATCCAGAATGGTCGAGGGTGCCCAAACAACTGCCCGTGGCATGAAGACAGCCCATCAATCGCAAGAGATGTTCCAGCACATCGAGGAAAACATCCTCGGGGTGTCGCAAGAAATTAACGGTGTTAGTGAAGCCTTCAAGCGTATGGCGCCAGATGCCAAACAGGTAGCTGTAGTCGCTGGGGAAGTATCGTCCGCATCGATGCAAGCGGCTGCTGGTGTCCAGAGCATCTCGGCTGCGGTAGAAGAGCAGAGTGCAGCGATGGAGCTCATCGCAGATGCTGCGAATCAGTTGGCGATTCTAGCAGAAGAGCTGAGAAGCTCCCTTGCAACCTTTGTCTCGCGCGAAAATTAAGAAAAAAGGGACGGAGCAAAAGCCGGTGAAAACTGCCTTTTCTCCCGTCTCTTTTTGTATTTTGGAAGGATATCTCACACAAAATGTTGAATGATAAGGACGATGGAGAGTTTCAAGCCGGAGGGACGTAAGCGTGCACAAACTAGATTGGGAACTATATCTGCTACCGTTCGAACAAGCTGTAGAAGAAATCAAAGTCAAAATTAAAAATATCCGTAACGAGCTGCGCAAACGCAAGGAGCATTCACCGATTGAGTTTGCGGTGGGCAGGCTCAAATCGATCCCGAGTATTTACAACAAGGCAAACCGCTTGCAGTTTCCTATTGATGAAAATATTTGCTGGGAAATTCGCGATATCGCTGGCATCCGTGTCATTTGCCAGTTTATCGATGATATACCGGCTGTCGTAGAGATGATCCGCAACCGCGGGGACATGCGTGTGTATTTGGAGAAGGATTATGTCTCTACCCCAAAAGAAAGCGGCTATCGCGGCTATCACCTTGCTGTGGAGTATCCGATCATGATGGCGGGTGGGCAAGTGACCATTCCGGTAGAAATTCAGATTCGCACATTGGGAATGAATTTTTGGGCGACGATTGAGCACTCGCTGAATTATAAATACGAGGGAATTATCCCATCCGATATACGGCAAAGATTGTTCGAAGCTGCCAAGGCGTCCTACAAGCTGGATAGTGAAATGAACAATATCCGGGACGAAATTAAAGACGCCCAAGCAGAGTTTACGAAAAAAGAAGTGCCGATGGAGTCATTATTATCGTTGGTGGAGCTGGATCTCGACGTCGATGCGGCAATGGACGAAGGAAGTATGAATGAAGGGGCTGGAGAAGAGAATGACAAGCGTTAATTGGCTGGAAGAAACACATAAACGCAAGGAAGAACTGATTGCGACGACGCAACAATTTTTGCAAATAAAAAGCGTACTCGACCCTGAGTCCGCGCGGGAAGGTGCCCCTTTCGGAGAAGGGATTCGGCAAGCGCTTGACTTTGCGCTAGGCGTATGTGAAAAGGCAGGCATGACAACCAAAGACGTCCGCGGGTATGCAGGGCACGCTGAATTCGGACAAGGCGAGGAATTGATCGGCATTCTGAGCCATGTCGATGTCGTACCGGAAGGCGATGGCTGGAGTACACCACCGTATGCAGCTGAGATCGTGGATGGACGCTTGGTGGCACGTGGTGCGATTGATGACAAGGGACCGACGATGGCGGCCATTTTCGCCGCGAAGATCGTGATGGAGCTTGGATTGCCGCTGTCGAAGCGCGTGCGCTTTATTTTTGGTACGGATGAAGAATCGAGCTGGCAATGTGTGAACACATATTTTGAAACGGAAGAAATGCCGACGATGGGCTTTACGCCAGATGCCGATTTCCCGCTGATCTATGCGGAGAAAGGCTTGACTGACCTGTCATTGCGCCAGAAGCTTGAATCCTTCCAAAGCCTCGGAATACCTGCTGCGGAAAATGTGGAGGCAAAGCTCGTTTCCTTGCAGGCTGGCTTGCGGATGAATATGGTTCCAGACAAGGCTGTAGCAACGCTTGCGCCAATTGGCTTGAATAGTGAGGCGATTGCACAAAGTTATCGTCAGCACTTGGATGCGACTGGCTTGAAAGGCAAGGCGGAGGAGCAGAATGGCCTCGTCGTGCTACACATGGAGGGCGTCTCGGTTCACGGAATGGACCCGAGCAAAGGTGTCAACGCGGGTACCGAGCTCATTCACTTTTTGCGCACCTTGTCCTTGGATGAACGGGGAGCAGTATTCGTAGGCTTGGCTGATCGTTATTTGCACAAGCAGCATTATGGGGAAGCGATCGGCATCGCGCATAATGATGAAGAAATGGGTGCGCTCACAGTGAACACAGGTGTGATCGAGTATGACGAAAAGCAGGATGCGCTTTTCCGTCTGAATATCCGTTACCCACATTCTGTTGCCTTCGAAAAATGGTCGGCCGTTTTGGCTGAACGATTCAGTGAAGGAGCATTTACGCTCGAAGTGGCTGAGCATCTGACACCGCACCGCGTCGACCCGAATCATCCTTTGGTGACGACACTACAACGCGTGTATACAGAACAAACGGGTGAGGAAGCTGGTATCATTGCAATTGGCGGCGCTACCTACGGCCGTTCGTTGGATGTTGGGGTAGCATTCGGACCGCTTTTCCCAGGACGACCTGACAGTGCTCACCAGCGAGATGAATATATTTTCGTGGATGACCTGATCAAAGCGACAGCGATTTACGCGCAAGCGATCTATGAATTAGCGAAGTAGAAAATAGGCAAACGGCTGGGCACAAGCTCCAGCCGTTTTTATTTTTGCTGAATGAGACGAGAGAAAAAACTTAGCAAATGCTGCGAAGGCAATTGAATCAAATGAGACAGCATGAAGATGCACTCGAGCGCATTCGGGACAGCGGTTGGGGAAACAATAATAAGGGAATTCAGTATCAAAAAGGAGATAAATGATGGACGATCTTACGAAATTGATCAAGGATTTGACGGAAACGGACGGAGTACCTGGGCACGAGCGCGAAGTCAGAGTAAAGATGGAGAAGTACTTGCAGCCTCTTTGCGATGAGTTGGTAAAGGATCGGCTGGGTGGAGTGCTCGGGAAGAAGACGGGTGCAGAAAACGGTCCGAAAATTTTGCTCGCGGGACATTTGGATGAAGTAGGCTTCATGGTGACACATATCACGCCAAAAGGGTACTTGCGTTTCATCCAACTTGGCGGATGGTGGACGCACAATATGCTCTCGCATCGTGTGAAGGTCAAGACACGCAAAGGTGAGTATCTGGGGCTCATTGGTTCGAAGGCACCACACGCGCTGGAAAAAGAAGAACGGGAAAAAGTCATGAAGCTCAAGGAGTTGTACATCGACATCGGGGCAAAAGATGAAGCGGATGCAAAGGAAATGGGTGTTCGCCCAGGTGACTGGATTGTCCCTGACAGTAATTTTACGACGATGCATGACGGAGAGCTGTGGGTCGCAAAGGCGCTCGATAATCGGGCGGGGTGCGCGATGGCAATCGAGGTACTGAAACGATTACAGACGGAAGAGCATCCGAATGTGGTATACGCTGGTGCAACCGTTCAGGAAGAAGTAGGGACTCGTGGTGCTGGCACGATAGCGAGGCTGGTTGAACCGGATATTGCTTTTGCTGTTGATGTTGGACTCGCGTATGACACACCTGGAAATGAATCGTATCCGATGACCTGCAATGTGGGAGACGGTCCGCTCGTCATGTTATTTGATGCTACGATGATTCCACATACCGGATTGCGTGATCTCGTATTCGACACAGCAGAGGAGCTCGGTATCAATATCCAAGTGGATGCCCTCGCAGGAGGTGGAACAGATGCAGCAAAATTCCATTTAAGCGGAATTGGCTGCCCATCGATTGTCGTCGGCTTTGCGACACGGTATATTCACAGCCATAATGCGATTATGTCCAAAAGCGATTTCGAGCAGGCTGCCCAACTGCTGACAGCCGTTATTAAGAAGCTCGATAAGGAAACGATTCAACAATTGATCGACAGATAGGCAAGGAAAGCAAAACCCTCCCCATGTATCAATGCATGGGGGAGGGTTTTCGTTTTGTTACTTGTTCTTCTCGGGGAGGTCTACCTTTATTTCCAGACCCTTAATAAACTGATCGTCTGTGACTGTTTCAGCGAAATGATCTTTTACGACAAAGGGCTTGATTATGAAATACTTCGGCTGTCCTTGTGCAGAAGCATAGCGGGCGTCAAATATGAGAGTGTTATCCTTGCGTTCTCCTTCTCCGTGGAGGGATGTCAGTTGACGGCCTTGGTCGTCAAACAGGGCAGCTCTGATGGACTTATCTGTTGTCTCGCCATCCAGTTTGACCGAATACAACAAGCGCGTCGTCACTGGCGTCACATTGACCTCGGATACTTCGAAAGAAATCCCATCGTTTGATTGAATAGCATTCGGTTTAAGCTGGATGGTGTTGCTCGTCGCTTTTTGGAACGGAATGTCCAGCTTGAAGGCTTGATCAATACCAGCAAGCTTAACAACTACTTCCGCATGGAATGAGTCTGGAATCTTGCCCGTAGAATTGTGGTCAGATGTCTTCAAAATTTCTTCGAAGACTAGAAAGTTTGGGTGCGATTCGCCAGCTGAGTAGAAAAAACCACCTGTTACCAAACTACCTGGGTCATCTTGCCCTTTTCCATCGATGCTAAAAGTGACATTTTCGATCGCGTCACTGAGTTTGACAACCTCCGTTCCCGTATCAAACATGCCGTCCTTCAGGTTTGGAGCCGTTACATTGAGGAGGTAGACAGCGCGTGTTCCGTCGAAGACCGTCTCTGTTACCTCGAGCTTCATGTCCTGGTGAGAAATACTTCTGTTTACCTGGGAAGAAAGACCTTGTTCGCCTGCCGCTCGTAAGCCGAGGTCCGCTTCGATGAAGCTAAAGAGACTGCCCACCAATGGGATCTGCTTAATCGATTGCGCCATGACTGGCGAGATAAATCCGGAGGTGAATACAGTTGCACCTAGAATGACTGCTGCGGCCGCAACATAGGGTGCTTTGCGTAATCGTTGGACTTTTCGTTCACGAGACATTTCCGGGAGAGCAGCGTATGTTGCATCCAGTCTAGCCCGTACCAATGGTGACATCGTCGAATCTTTTGTACGTTTGTACTCCTTTAGTTCTACATCGAATTTAGATTGATCCATAATGTATCTTCCCTTCCCGAAATGTATGTAATTTCTCCATCAAGTTGTTCCGTGCCCGACTGAGTCGCATTTTTGCAGCGCTCTCCGAAATTTCCAGTATCTCTGCTACTTGTCTTAAAGGCATGTCTTCAAAATAGTGAAGCACAATAACAAGGCGCTGCTGTTCATCCAATCTCTCAACGGCGTCCCGCAGGTCAATAAGTTCGTCTTTCGGTGAGAGTGACAATTGGATAGGGAATTCATCCATTAGAACGTTACGAGAGCGATTTGCTACGATCTTGTTGCATTCATTGATCAAAATTCGGAACATCCATGTCTTGAAAAATTGGGGCTCACGAAGTGAATGCACAGATTTAAAAGCTTTCAAAATGGTTTCCTGGAGAGCATCCGCAATATCTTCCTCCTTTTTCAGGATGGATTTAGCCGTATGGTACAAGGAGCTCTCGACTTGTTTGACAACAGCGATAAAAGCTTCACGATCTCCCTGTTTTGCCAAGAGAACCTGTTCTGTTAGATTCATCTTTCTCACTCCTTTCTGTGTTGGTTTTTCGCATTGACAGTAATTAGATCAGCGAGATCGATACATGGTCACATGATGTAAGCAAAAATTTTAGCGAGGCTTACTTCATCGTCGCGAGTCTTGAAGAAAAATGCCCGGGAGTTGAACGGTTTAGTTGTTTTTTCGAAAGGACTCCTTTAGTATAGGTAGGATAGGATTTCGCAAGGGCAACAACCTGCCTAGGATGAATTTTGATTGATGAGAGCCGGTTTTATCGCATCCACTGTCCATGCAGTCATGGTGTGGCGAATCGGATCGCTTGTGAAAGGAAGTGGAAGTTATGGCAAAATCGTTTGCGTCTTTTGGTTTTCGTCCGGAGCTGATGCAAGGGATTCAAGACCTGTATTATAAAGAACCAACACAAATTCAAGAGGAAGCCATTCCTCTCATTATGGAAGGCAAAGATCTGATCGGACAAGCTCAGACAGGTACGGGTAAAACAGCTGCATTCATGCTGCCGATCCTCAACGCATTGGATGAGGGAAAACGCGACATTCAAGCGCTCATCCTCACTCCGACGCGTGAGCTTTCCATCCAGATTGCCAAAGAAGTAGAAAAGCTGGGCAAACACCTGAATGTGAATGTACTCTCCCTGCACGGTGGAACGGATATCGACAAACAGCTGAGCAAGCTGAAAGAAACGGTTCAAGTTGTTGTAGGAACACCAGGACGTGTACTGGATCATATGAAGCGCGGATCGCTCCATTTCGGACGTATCTCCACATTAGTGCTGGATGAAGCCGATAAAATGATGGAAATGGGCTTCTTGGAAGATGTGGAGCAAGTGATCGTCCACACGCCTTCCCAGCGTCAGGTGCTGTTGTTCTCGGCTACGATGCCTGATCTGGTGAAAAAACTGGCGCACCGCTTCATGAAACAGCCTCCGCATATCAAGATCGAGGGCAAGCAGAAGACTGTGGAGCGCATTGAACAATTTTACTATGTAGTGAACCAAAGCGATAAGACGGATGCTCTCGTCGATGTGCTGGAGCAAGAGCAGCCGTTCTTGACCATTGTGTTTGCCAATACGCAAGTACGTGTGCAACAGCTTACAGCCCGCCTACAGGAAAATGGCCTATCGGCGAAAGCCCTGTACGGTGATTTGTCCCAAAACAAGCGGGAACAATTGATGAAGCAATTCCGTGAGATTCGTTTCCAATTTTTGATCGCGACAGACATCGCGGCTCGTGGACTCGATGTAGAAGGTGTAACTCACGTCATCAACTACGATTTGCCGAATGACGTGGACAGCTACATTCACCGCGTCGGTCGTACGGGTCGTGCGGGACAAAAAGGAAAAGCGATCTCCCTCATTTCACCTCGTCAGAAAAACTTGATGGCTCGCTTTGCCAAAGCGACGAAGGCTTCGATCGAAGAAAGAATTTTGCAGGAAGGACGCCATCTGGATGCCGGACGTCGTCAGCGCGCAGAAGAACGGGAAGCTCATTTCATTGAGCTGCGGGCGCAACAGACGAAAGAGCAACAGAAGGAAAAAGACAAAGAGTTCTCTCCTGTACGTGAAGCGATAAAGAAAAAGACGAAGGTAAAGCCAGGCTACAAAAAGAAGATGGCGCGTGAGCTGGGAGAACTGCAAACGCAGTATGAGAAAAACCGCAAGAAGGCTGAAGCGATTGCAGCACGCAAAGCGGGTAAATCTGCGAAGCCTGCCGATACGAAAAAAGCAGGAAAAGGTGGAGCCGCTCGTTCTGCCAAGGGTGGAAGACCGTTTAGTCAATCCCAAGGGAAATCTCGGGGAAAATAAGATAGAAAAGGCTGTCCAGATCCGAGAAGGATCTGGGCAGTTTTTTTGTAAAAACGCCTTTCGATTCTTGACTTTATACCCAACTAGAAGGTTTATACTCAGATCGAAGTAATGAGAGAGAAGGTGTGGAATTGTTCAAAATCAGCGAGTTTTCCCGACTGAGTCGAATTCCGTTGCAAACGTTGCGCTATTATGATCAGATTGGGATTCTAAAACCAGCAAAAATCGATGATACGACCGGGTACCGATATTACTGTGCCGAACAGCTTCTCCAGATCAATCGAATTGTCATCTTCAAAGAATTGGGGTTCACCTTGCAGCAGATCGCGCAATTGCTTCATGAGAATATACCAGCCGAACAAATTCGGGGCATGCTGCGGCTCAAAGAAAATGAAATCCAATCCCTGCTGGAGATGGAAATGGCAAAGCTTGCTCGTATTAAAGAACGAGTGCAGCTTGTTGAACGGGAGGGAAGGATCGAGAAGGAGCAAGAGGTGGTTTTGAAGCAGGTAGATGCTATGCACTTGATCTCCTATTCGGCACGGGGTACTGCTGAAGATATTCCTTGGCTGTTTCATATGTTCGACAGCATGCTTGATCCAAGCATGAAGTCATCCTTGACTGGTCCCAAAACAGTGCTATGGAAGGAAACCGGAACGAAGGATCAGCTTTTCGATTTTGGGGTGGGCTATGGCATTAAAACAGAATCTGTCAAACTGCCCGAGCAAATAGAACGAAGCTTCTTGCCTGCCGAGACAATGGCTACGCTACTATTCCGTTCGGATTCGACCATGAAAGAATCAGCTTGCCTGGATCTGGCTACGTGGATTGAACAGCATGGTTACTGTGTTCGAGATGAGCAGCCCGGCAGAGAAATCTATGTACCCTTATCAGAAGAACCTGGAGTTGAGCTCATAGAAATCCAGATTCCAATTGAAGCAAGGGGGCAAAGTGAGCATGGGGAATAAAGGGGTTGTCCATATTCTTGCTTTGGCAGTTTTCCTGATTGGGACAGTGGAGTATCTGATAAGCGGGATCATTCAAACGGTGGCAGCTGATCTGGGTGTCACGACGTCGTCTGCCGGATTGCTTGTCACTGCATTTGCCCTTTCTGCGGCAGTAGGAGCTCCTATTGTCATCGCTGCCACGATCCATCTTGACCGAAAAAAATTATTACTTATGATGCTTGGCATTTTTATTTTGAGCAACTGGCTGGTCTATGTGAGTCCTTCCTTTGAGATGATGCTGGTTACACGCATGATTCAAGGACTCAGTGGAGGAGTTGCTACTGTTGTTGCGATGGCGGTATCTACACGGCTAGTTGAAGAAGGCAATCGTGGGCGAGCAATCGGCATCATTTTGATGGGATTGAGCAGCTCACTTGTACTTGGCCTTCCCGTTGGCACTTTTTTAAGTGAAGCGATTGGTTGGAGACTACTGTTTATTATTATTGGACTGCTGGGCTTGGTTCCGTTGCTTGTCATTTATAAAAAAGTCCCGCCTATAAAAGCGCAGGAGGCTGTAACACCGCGGGCACAGCTAGCTGTTATAAAAAATAGAAAGATTCTTACTGCGGTTGTTATCACGCTGTTATACATCGGCGCTTATTCCACATTGTTTACCTATATTGCGCCTTTCCTGCTAACCCGGGCCGTGCTTTCGGCATCCGAGATTTCCGGGATTCTGTTTTTAGCAGGCATTTGCAGTTTTATGGGGTCAAAAATTGGAGGGGTTATTGCAGATCGCAAAGGGCCGAAGTTTACGATTTATTTTGGACTCTCCCTTCAGGCAGGTATGCTGCTTTTGCTATCGGTCATGGATGGAGTAATCACTACGTATATCGTGATCATCATGCTGTGGATGCTCGCCACTTGGGCAACGTCTCCGGCCCAACAGCTATATTTGGTTACCCAGGTGCCCCGTTCGCCGGATATCGCACTTAGCATCAATACATCCTTTATTCAATTTGGCTTCGCTTTGGGATCGTGGGTTGGGGGACTGGTGATCAGTAACTCCTCTGTGGAGCATCTGGGCTGGTCCGGATTTGTTATAGCGTTGCTGTCATTGTTGCTCGCGATCCGCTTGTTTTCCACAAAGAAAGAGCAGCTATCAGCGTAAGAAGATGGCGTATGATAACTTCTTGACTCTCTCGGCCGCATTATTTTAGGAATACGCCCCAAGATCATTCGTGTGGCAGAAAAAATGAAAGTTAAGCCATATTATCTCTTTAAAATATACGGTGATAGCGTCAAATCCCTTTTTATTATGAAGGAATTGGTATAATCATGATAAAAAGGAGGGGCACCACTATGGATCGGATTGATGAACAAATCCTTCGCTTATTGCGGGAAAATGCCCGAATCACCAGCTCCGACATCAGCAAGCAGGTCCATTTGTCCGTGCCTGCGGTCTCCGAGCGAATACGCAAGCTGGAGGATACAGGACTCATCAGGCAATTCACGGTAAAGCTGGATCGGGAGCAGCTAGGGCTTCACCTGATTGCGTTTGTGATGGTGCAAATCGAGAAAACGGAGCATATCGCTGGCTTCCGTGAAACGGTCATGCAGGCAGACTGTGTGCTGGAATGCCATCATATTGCGGGAGCTTACGACTATGTATTGAAGGTTGCCGTAAAAGGGACGGCTGATCTGGAACGATTTATCTCTGAAACATTGAAGCAAGTAGAAGGGATAAGCAAGACGAATACGATGATCGTCCTGTCTTCCATGAAAGAGGAGATGTGAGCCTGATGGCGATCTGGCACGGTCTATTATTCGGGATGATGCTCCAGCTATCTGTTGGTCCGGTCTGTCTGGCGGTGTTGCATCGCTCGATGACTCGGCGATTGCGAGATGCATTCATGATGGTACTGGGTGTTGCACTCGCAGATGCGGTTTATATGGGAGGGGCGATCGGGGGACTGTCGCTGCTGTTACAAATCCATTGGGTCAAACAGATGGTTTTGATTATCGGAGCCCTGATTTTGACTTGGTTTGGGATTCAAACCTTGCGTGCCATAAAAGGAAGAGGAGAACATGAACAGGCACCAGTTCAGCAGGCTCCATCTGGTCGAAGCAGCTTTTGGCACGGCGTGCTTCTGACGCTCGCAAATCCTCTGACTGTTCTGTTTTGGGCGGGAGTATTTGGCTCACTATTGGCATCTGGAACTTTTGTTCATTCAACGGAGTTGTTCTTGTTTGCGACAGGCTGTCTGTTATCGACTTTTTTGTTTCTGGGGCTGGTAGCTTTGTTGGCCGCGTATTTGGCTCGCTTTTTTCGTCCAGGATGGTTCAACGTTTTTCATGTGCTCAGTGGTGTCTTTCTAATTGGGTTTGCGATTGTCCTTTTCGCAAAAAGCGGTTTGAAGCCTCCATACTGGCCTTTTTAAAGGAATTTGGAATGACTGTATCGAATTTTAATAGAATACAGGAATTGCGATAGAAAATAGTGTTTTCCTCCCATGTGAATTGGGTAATAGATAGGAAGATAGAACCCTTTCTTGTAAAAGTACCATAGTACAGGGTGTGAGGAGAACCAGTGATGACGACGGATACGTGCTTGAAATGCGGCAGTCCGATGGGCCGGGGAGAGTACAGTTGCCAGGTTTGCGGAGAAAACGAAATGCAAGACTACCAGATGATTCGCAATTACGTGAGAACGTATCCGAATTCGAATGCGATGCAAATTGCCAACGCAACAGGGATATCTGTTTCAAAAATATTGCGTTATATTAGAAATGGCTCTTTGTCCGTAGTAGACAATCCGTCCCGCAGAGGGCGATCATAAGAAAAAGAGAAAAGCCCAAAAGCAGTCACGAATGCATTTCGTGTAGCTTTGTGGGCTTTTTTATTTTGGATGGAAATCTACAACCAGCGTAGACCTTTTGGATAATGATTTTTGAGTTGCCCCTCTGATTGCTTGCCCCAACCGATGGAGAATCCCTCTACAGTAACCAGCGTCCAACCACTTTCCCCTTCACGCGTGAGCGCTTCTCCTTTTAAGTACCGCAACAGTTCAGGAGCGTCCGCGCCATACGAAGCGACACGAGCTGCCTCCGCAGGAGAGAGCGCGAGTGCCAAGGCGTGTGCAGGTTCAAATCTGTTCTTCTTTACGGTTCCTAGATGCAGACCGACGCGCGCGACCTTGAGCTTGTTCCAGTCGAGCTCGGGGGCAGGTGAGTAGTAGAGCTGCTCGCCAAATAAAAGAAAAGCAGATTCATCTTCAAATGGTTTGGAGAGCGCAGGGAGTGCTTCGGCTGCGAATGTACGCCAGGCTGCCAGGGCTTCTTTTCGACCTGCCGGAGCTGACTTTGCTGCGCGCTTTTCTTTACGCTTCCCGGAAGGTTCATGAACTTCAGCGGTCTCACTCTTTTGCAGCTTGGCGAGGTAATGACCTTCTCCCTGTAGACGATGCGGCCACAATCTGGCTGTCTGGGTGAGCTGCTCATTTTGCGGCGACGCCCACTCGGGTTGACCAGCAGAAAAGCAATCTGCATGTGGCAGCGGGACGATCTCAAATTCCGGGTGACGGCCGAGGAAGTTAACCAGGGACTGCTCGTTTTCCAACGGAGCGAATGTGCAGGTGGAGTAGACCAACGTCCCGCCTGGCTTCAGCATAGCAGCGGCCGCATCGAGAATATCGCCTTGCATGACATGGCACTCCGTTACTTTTGCTGGGCTCCAGTCTTCGATTGCTTCGGGCAGCTTGCGAAACATTCCTTCGCCAGAGCAAGGAGCGTCTACTAAAATTCGGTCAAAAAACTGAGGGAATCGCTCTTGTAAGCGTTCGGGCGTTTCGTTGGTCACGACGGCATTGGTCACGCCGCAGCGCTCCAGATTTTCTGACAAGGCTTTTGCCCGAACAGGATGGATTTCGTTTGCCACGAGCATTCCTTGTCCATGCAAAAACGCTGCAAGCTGCGTCGATTTACCCCCTGGCGCTGCACACAGGTCGAGGATTCGCTCACCAGGTTGTGCACCGAGTGCTTCGGCAGCGGACATCGCGCTTGGCTCCTGCAAATAGTACATGCCAGCGGAGTGAAAAGGATGCTTGCCGGGACGAGCAGGCTCTTTGTAGCGAAACCCGTTTTCGCACCAAGGGACTGCTTCTACAGCAAACGGCGAGATTTTCAAAAAAACGTCACGCTCCACCTTCAACGGATTGACTCGCAAGCCGTGTGTCACAGGCTGATCATATGAGGAAACGAAGGCCTCATAGTCATGTCTGAGCAAGGTTTTCATGCGCTCGATAAATGATGTTGGTAAAATTTTTGTCATAACAGCCTCCGATGTCAGATTTTGGCCCCATGTGAAAGGAAAAGATAGAATCATGGCGAATCATAGAGAATGAGGTGAGAGCATTATGGAAGGATCCCGTGCAAAACGCTACCGCTCCCGGCGGAGGAATGACTCGGAAGTAAGCCGGTTTTGGATCATGGGGTTGTTGTTCTCACTGCTGGTGCTCGCTTTTGAATTCTTTATCGAAATACCCGCCGATGCAGATTGGCTGACCGATATGGAGATGGCTTTGTTTTCTGCCAGCTTTACGTTGCTTGCCTTTTATCTGCTCGGACTTACCTTTGCCTTTTCACGCCACCAAAAGGCAGGGAAGATCAATCACCAAATCATCATCTATGTATGGTTGGGTGCGATCTTGTTTCACTTATTCCTGCTCATCAGCAATTTGTCCAATCAGCATGTGTACAAGGCAGGGATCATTCTATTTTTAGGACCATTGTTTTTAACTGTCTACCATTTTATCACGTACTTGGCAGCTTTGCGCGAGGAGCGTGAGGAGCAGGAGGCAGCTACAACAGCTACGCTCGAGCGTACGGCCTACCAGATGATTCTGGAGGGTGGGCGTGTATACAGCGAGCTGAGTCGCCTGAAAACAGAATATCCAGAAGTGGAGCAAATGCTTCGTGCCAACGATTTTCACGATAAACTGGAGCGCTATGCTTTGGAAATGCAGCAGTATTTGCAGGTGAAGCATTTTGAGCGTAAAGACGTGGAGCTCTTGGAGGGTCACTATTATTTCTTGGAAAACTTGCTGAGCTTGGCGAAACAACATCCGGGAATAATCGAGTCCCGCGTATATAGCCGCCGAGGTGACAATTGATGGGTACAAAGGAGAGGGAAGCGGATGTTTTGGAAAAAAGACAAAGGCCTGGCAGAAAAAGAGACAGCAGCGACGACAGCCACAACCACAATGGCAGGACAGCAAGACGCATGGAAACATGAGCTTCGCGGTCTTTACGAACAGATGGGTGCAATCCTCGCTTCGGACCAAGCGATGAACGCCGATTCCGATCAAATGGTGCGATTGGTGACGAGAATGAAGCGTGCCGTAGAGAATATCCAGGCCATTAATGAGCGGGATGATGAATCTGCGAGCCAGTTGTCGGTTCGAGGGGAGCGCCTGACAGACATCTGTAAACAATCGGTAGCGCGTGCAGATGAAGGCAAGAAGGCTATGACGGACGTTGTGGAAGTCATGAGCCTGCTCGACAAAGAATCGGTTCATACGTCCAAGTCCATGAGCCGCTTGGAAGAGCGTTCTTCGGAAATTACGAGTATTGTCAAGGTAATCAGTGACATTACGAATCAGACTAACCTTCTCGCTCTGAATGCAGCGATAGAAGCTGCACGTGCGGGGGAACAAGGCCGAGGCTTTGCTGTCGTAGCGGATGAAGTACGGAAGCTGGCAGAGATGACAGCGAACTCGACCAAGACGATTGCGGAATTGATCGGCAAGATTCAAGAAGAAATCAAGGAAGCATTGTCCAACAGTGAAAAAAGCAGCAGTGCGATTAAAAATGGACTTTCCATCAGCAAGGATGCTGCACAGAAGACGGATCAGATCGCGAACGCTTTCCAGGTACTGAACGGCGAAGTGGCGGGTGTGATGGAAATCATCGCGCATCAAAAGCGTTTTGCTGACGATGTGTCCCAGCAGGTACGTGAGGCAAAGGGCTTACTGGACGAGCTGAATGAAGGCATCACCAAGCACGTAAGAGACGCCAACGCGGTAGAGCAAATGCTCGCGACGAGCGTAAAGGATGTCAAAAAGTTATTGTGATCATGAGGAAGAAAAATTAGAAGTCCGTATCCAAGCGATGCGGACTTTTTGATATTTGTTCTTTCCTTTCACGAAATATTTACATGTTTACGTTTGACTATTCGAAATGGAGTACTATAATCAAAGTAGGTTTCTCCATATCTTTCCTTTTTTCGACAAAATCTTATCAGCATTCGCTATGAATGGGCAAACCCATTGAAAAGTGGGGACGCAAAGCCACGGGCCTAATGTACACGTTACGATGGCAGCCGGGTTGCCAACGAGCAGTGTATTTTGCTGTTTTAGTATGACGGCTCCTTTCATGCGAAAGGGGCCTATTTATTTTTCAAAAGGGGAGTGGTTGTAGCATGTCAATCCTTCAAACACTGGACAAGCAGTACATCAATGGGGAGTGGCGCGACGGACTTGGCGCGAAGACATTGCAAGATATCAACCCTTACAACGGGGAAGTCATCGCAGAATTCAAAATGGCAAATCTGGAGGATATCGACGCGGCTTACAAGGCGGCAGCCAACGCGAAAAAAGAGTGGGATGAAGTGAATGCCTATACCAAATCCCGAATGTTGGAGCGTGCTGTTCGCTATATCGAAGAGCATGAAGAAGAAATCATTCAGATCATCATTCGTGAACTAGGTGGAACCCGACTGAAGGCATTTTTTGAGATCGGGCTTGTGAAGGATATTATTCGCGAGGCGGCTACGTTCCCGGTGCGCATGGAAGGAAAAATTCTCCCTTCTCCCGTAGACGGAAAGGAAAATCGCTTGTATCGGATTCCCGCAGGAGTTGTCGGCGTCATCAGTCCGTTCAACTTCCCGTTCTATCTGTCGATGAAGTCCGTAGCTCCAGCTCTTGGCGCGGGCAACGGTGTCGTCCTCAAACCGCATGAACACACGCCAATCACGGGAGGGACTCTCATCGCGAAAATTTTTGAAGAAGTAGGTCTGCCCAAAGGCTTGATCAACGTCGTTGTAACGGATATTGCTGAAATTGGCGATGGGTTTGTCTCCCACCCGATTCCGCGCATCCTTTCGTTTACAGGCTCTAGCCAAGTAGGAAGCCATATCGCGCAAGTGGCAGCGAAGCATTTCAAGAAGGCGATTTTGGAGCTAGGCGGCAATAGTGCCCTGATTGTTTTGGAGGATGCGGATCTCCAGTATGCCGTCAATGCAGCGGTATTCAGCCGCTTTACCCACCAAGGTCAGATTTGCATGTCGGCTAACCGGGTTCTGGTTCACCAAGATGTATACGATAAATTCCTCGGTCTGTATGTGGAAAAAGTATCTGGTCTCAAGGTAGGCGACCCAAATGATCCAGACACGGTAATCGGTCCACTCATCAATCAACGGCAAGTCGCCAACCTGATGGCAACGATCGATGAGGCGATACGCGAAGGAGCCGTTCCTGCACTGAAAGGGGAAGTAAAAGGAAACGTGGTCGAGCCGATTGTTTTGACAGGTGTGACCACAGACATGTCCATTGCATCGAAAGAGCTGTTTGGTCCGGCTGTTTGCATCATGTCGTTTGCTTCCGAGGAAGAAGCAATTCGTATGGCGAACGAGACACCATTTGGATTGTCCGGGGCGATTCATACCCGCGATCTGGAGAGAGGTGCCCAGATGGCCAAGCGCATTGAGACCGGCATGATTCATATCAACGATGGAACGATCAATGACGAACCAATTGTGGCGTTCGGCGGTGAAAAGCATTCCGGATTGGGACGCTTGAATGGTCAATGGAGCCTAGAAGAGTTTACTACGCTAAAATGGATTTCGGTTCAGCACAAGAAGCGTCAATTTCCGTACTAATGCTAGCAAAAGATAGAGGTGAAGAGGGTCATGAACGGATACGAAGGATGGAACGAAACAGAAGCCTCCGAAAAGGGGAAAAATGCAGAACTTCTCGAGGCTTTCATCAAGGTTGCTCCCTATTTAAATGATTTGCTCAACGATGACATTACCATTGGGGTCTACGACACGGAAAAGCTATTGCGCAATGTGCCTGCCCAAACATTTTCCCTGCAGGTAAAGTCTGGTGATCCACTCCAGGAGGGAGATGTGATCACCAACGCGATTCAAAAAAACACCAAGCAGGCGATGATGGTTCCCAAGGAATTATTTGGTTTTCCTCTCGTCGCACGGGCGATCCCCTTGCATGATCACACGGGAAAAGTTATCGGCGGTGTTGGCATTGGTTCGAGTATGGAGCGAGCCAATGAGCTGTATGAAATTGCCGCAAATCTCTCGAGCGTCGTCGAGCAGGTCAGTGCCACCACACACGAGATGGCCGTGCAGATCGGGAATTTGAACGAGCAAATGAAGGCGATCTCAGAGCAAGCCAATGATGTGAGCCAAAGTACAACTGAGATCGAGCAAATTACACTCGCCGTGAAAAAAATCGCTGATCAAAGTAACATTTTGGGACTGAATGCGAGCATTGAGGCTGCGAGAGTAGGAGATGCAGGGCGTGGATTCGCTGTCGTCGCGAATGAGGTTCGCAATATGGCGACAGATTCACGGACGAATGCAGACAAAATCAAGCAAACCACGGATTCCATCCGGGATTTGATAACCCTGCTACAAAATTCGATTGAATTGATCAATCAAACCATGGAGAGTCAGGCAGCCGCTACGGAGGAAATTTCTGCGACGATGGTCGAAGTGAGCGACAATACGAATAAGCTAGCAGGGCTTGCCCAAGAAGTGTTTGAAATAAAGTAAGCCCATACATGTAACAAAATTCCCCTCTCAGGAGTCTAACTCTAGAGAGGGGAATTTTTCCTTTAGTTCTTATTTGTAGTGGGTAGTGGATGCTCCAGCATATAGCGATAAACCGGTACTTCATCGCCCTTTTCAACGGGCAGGAAGTTAAACGTGACATAGCTGTCCACTGATTCCGGTTCCAGGGCCAACGCAATAAAGTTCGCGTTTGGTTGGGCCATGCTGAACACGTAACTACCCGCAGGAAAGGTTTTCGTTGTTTCTGTTACATTTGCAGTCACTTGATTGGTGAAATGCCCATTCTCGTATATCGTATTCACCTTGTTTTCCAAAATGGTGTAGCTTTCTACCGCTATGGTCGTTTCTTTTGATAGCTTGCTTACCGAAACACCGAGCAGTTCCAGCTTGGCTGCAACGTCATGATAGCCAGGAGGCATGAGATAAGCAGTGGGGCGCTCACGTTCGAGTACAGGATAGGCATCTGTAGAGCTTACCCAGTCGATAGGGGTAGACACTTTTTTTGCTGTTGCGAGATCGACTACTTCGAGAGATTGACCCGGTATTCGCTTATTCTCACTCAGGATAACGAGTTTGTCGTTGTCGTTTGCCTTTTTGCCTTTTTCCGTGATTTCTGCGCGTGCCTGGGTCACGGCGGACTTGATTGCCTTGGCGTTGGCCGCTGTTGATTGAATGACAGCAGCGTGAGTTATGGCCTGACTGTATACACGTCGTTCAAAATCGGCGCGTCCAATGCCGATGCCGCGTGTTTCCACCAAAAATGTTAACGTGTTTTTCAATCCCAAGGCATTGCGTCCGATTCTTGTCTCTGTGCTGCCTTCTGTTGCGGTCACTTTTCCGTCCTTGCCTTTTGCCAGCGTATAGTAAGCGTGATGAGAAAGTTGCTCCTTGTCGAGTGCTTTTTGAACGTCAGCCAAGAGCAGGTTGTCTGACATTTTGCGCAGGTTGGTGGGGATATTCAAGTTTTTCGCAGAGGAGATCAGAACATCGTAGGAAGAGATCGCGCCTTTTTCTCCAACATCGCGAAGCTGGCTGGAAGAGACGCCGTATTCGTGGGCATCAAGCACCACATCAGGGTGATAGGTATTCATGGCTTGGTGAACCGCTTGCACCTCTGGATATTCTACCTTCATGTAGTCGCGGTTGGCATCCAGCTCTGTCGCGATGTAGCGTTTGAATTGGTAGGAGCCATCCGGGTTGATGCGAGGAACAATCGCAACGTTTACGTTATCCAAGAGGTCGGTCCCAAGCTTTCCCTCTGCCAACCATTTGGCGATCACAAGAGCAGATTCACCAGCGGCGGGCTCATTCCCGTGGATTTGTGCCTGTAGCCAGATGAGTGGCTTCTCATTGGTTTGTTTGAGCTTGCCGTGGTCTTTGCTGAATAACAGCAGGGGGATGTCCCGACCTTCCAATGATGTCCCGATGGATAGCAGCTGGATTTCCTTGTTGCCTGCAACCAATTTGCTTATGTAAGCCATCATTTCTTCCTGGGACGTAAAAGCTTCTTTTCCTTCTTGGAAGCCGGGTGTCCCGAACCGGATAGTTGGCTTGGGAAACAAGCTCTCAATCTGTGCAGGTTGTACATAGGTTGGCCCAATTCCGTAATAAGGAATGTGGGTTTGTGGTTCAGCTTGGGTGATTGAGGGGCTGGTGAACAGAGATATTACGAGTGCTGTAGAAACAACGTAGCGTACTTTCTTGTCCATAAATTCCCTCCTGCGTAATAGAAGTAGACACCTATGGTTAATTTATCAGACTATTTTTAAAATAATAATCACTACGAAATATTCATTTTAAAGTAGGACTTTCGGTTCTCCTTTACTAGAATTGGGGGATGACATGGTCAGAAAAATCAGCAGAATGCTCCTTTTGATGACGGCCATCGCCGTATGTAGTATCCTTCCGAGTGGTATTTCTGCAAATGAATGGAAAAAACCAATAGAAACAGAGAATGTTGAGCACCTGAATGGCGCGATTCACCAAAAACAAGAGTTTCGATTCTCAGATGGTGCCACGTATTGGGCCCATAAAATGACAGGTCAGCGCAATATGATGCCCTACGTTTTCACCATCCCCATTCAGGGTAACAGTCAGAACATGATGTTCCGCTACCGAGACTATGATGAGTCGAAGAAGCCGTATTGGAAGGTTGTCACGCTTGATCAAGTCCAGACCCTTCCGCTTTCCGCTGGTTTCCTAGAGACAGAGGGCAGGTATATTTGGTTAGGTAAGCCCATTACCTATGTGGATAAAGGTAGAGCCACGATTGAAGAAAAGCCGGCATTGGCGTTGCCAGTCGAAGTAAAACAGACGCCTTCTGGTGTCGAGCTCGTGTTCAAGCTACCGATGAAAGCAGGCTTTATCAGCGAAATGTGGGCGCTCGATTCGAGGGAACCGCTTGTTCCTTGGGGAGAAAAATCGTTTGACAGCATCTGGCTTAACTTGGACGTTACGGAAAAGGCAAAATGGCTGTACGATGGGTATTACTATCAAAGCCCTTCTACGTATGAGCCGACTTCCGAGTCCTCCTTTTGGCGGATTCCCGAAAATTATGTGCTTCGCTCCTTTTTATATACAGGTGGAAGCAATGCTGCCCGGGATATGGGCTATGTGATGCTGAAAGCGAGCTTGAAACAGCAGGAGCCTGAGGGGTACTGGAAGACGCAGCCGCGCTCTTTGTGGTTAAGTGACGATTACGGGATACAAGAGGGCTTTTACGATACGAGATTCAACACAGGAGCGGCTGATCTGATTCTGCGGGGCTGCGATCAGTATCAAGAAAAGGACTTTTGCCAAGCGGCGAAAAAATATACTTCTTATTTTCACAATCATGCAGCCGTGAACCGTTTGGTCGTCGCTGGTGTACAGCAAGGCTGGCTGATTCCGGACTACGCGACAGCAACGAATCCGATGATTCGAACACACGTTTCTTTGAATCATCAGTTGGCCGAAATTAATTTTCTCTACAAAAGCTACATGCAATTCGGCGATCGGACTGACAAAGATTTAGCGGATACGATGCTTTACGGTGTCGTAAACCTTGGGTCGCAGTGGATTCTCGGAAATGGCGATTTGCATTACGCTTATTTTCCAGATGGAACATTCGGCAGGAAGGACTATCCGTTCTTGACCTACAATGACTTGGTCGAAACCCAGCGTCTGTACCGTCAACTGCATGGGATAGATGAGATGACGCTTGCCTTGTTGATTGACAGTAAATGGATGTGGATGCAACTGAATAATGTTCAGTATCGGTAAGTAAAAAGACGGTATGGTTATGGAATGTGACCCGTACGAATTGATGATATCGATAATGCAGTATGTGAGAAGAATCAGCCGTTTCCCTGTGAGCTTCAGGGAAGCGGCTTCTTAACTATAGTTGGTGGACTCTTTCGCAATGGCACATGAACCTTGGAATCATGTGTTGCGCTTTTCAAAGGAAAGTAGTCTTCTCGTTTTTTTCAAATGCGTTGATGCGCCCAATACAACGTCCCATTCTTTCGTACCACAAGCAGTGCATCGATACCGTTGACGCTTTACCGGTATCTCAATGACTTCATTATTGATGAGGTCTTTGTATATTTGGTGTTTATTATCAGATTTGTGAAAGTTTCCATTCCCACAATGAAAGCAAATGATAGGGGCTACAATTGTAAAATTACATTCGTTGATAATAATTCTTCTCACCTTCCGAGATGTGTGTCGCACAAAGTTGTAGTAGGATTAATAAAAAAATAAAAATAAATAAATATTATTAGCACGACCATTTTAACAACGAAATATTGGTAAGTAAACTGCCCAGATATGGAATAGCAAAGCCTAGACTAGCGGGACACTGTTCGATGTGATTGATCATAAAAAATTGCCGTTTTTCCCTCTCATAGGTGTGACCGGCATACTTAACGAAAGTTGAGAGCATTCTGATCTATTTTCGCAAAGCAAACAAGGTTAAAAAGCTGACAGCCTCCCGCAGCTCTACGCTTAGGCGGCCCGCAATATCTGGCGTAATTCCTTCTTTGTATACCGTCTCTTCGTCAATCAGTGTGAAGCCATTTTCGCTCGCCAACTGCTTGGCTTCCCAGGGCATCATCGTATTTTGGATCGTCGTCTCTTCATAAAGTCTGCGATAGCTATGAGCGCGTGGGCCAGCTGTAGGACCGAGGATACCCAAGACGAGAATTCCTCCGGGTGCGAGCACGCGGTGAAGCTCCAAGAGTGCCTGGAGCGGAGACGGCGTGAATTCCACTACGTTAATCGAGAGCACACCGGAGAATGAATCATTGGCAAAAGGAAGCTCGCTGATATCTCCCGTCTGAAAATGAACAGAGCCTGAGGAGGAAATGACCCTGTCATGAGCGAGGCGGATCATTTCCCCGGCAATGTCGATGCCCTCCACCTGATAGCCGTGCTCTGCAAGCTTGCAACTGGCATAGCCATCACCACAGCCTGCATCGAGAACAGGTCCAGCTCCGACAGCTACATGCTTCATAAAATAGGGAAGGATGGTGCTACGGCTCCCTTTTTCCCACATATGCTCACTTCGTTTTCGCCAGTCTTCTGCAAATTGATCCCATTGCTTGGCGGCTTGTTCTGTCCATTGGCTCATCCTTGTTCACGCCTTTCTCTTCGATTGAACGATAGCGTTATGAAGAAAAACTCCGGTCAAGGCGGCCGGAGCTTTTCATGGAAGATGTTTTACGTCAAAGGATCATGGTTTGGGGATATGTGGGACCAGGTCAGCAATTTTTTTACTCTTTAGCGTATGCATCATTTGCTGCTCGGCGTCAGTCACAACCTGTTGAATCAGACAGGCACTATCATGACGGAAGCTGCATTCAAACAAGGAGGTTGTGCCTTCAATGGCTTGGATAACATCGAGAAACGATATATCATCCTGATTGCGTTTGAGCTTGTATCCGCCATTTGCGCCAGAGACCGAGTGGATCAACCCCGCTTTGACCAGTTTGGTCAGCATTTTGGATAGGTATGTTTGTGAAACGCCTAGCTTTTCTGCCAAAAGCTGAACACTAACGGGTTTATCAGGGGCTTCTGCTACCAGATAGAGCATCGCATGGAGGGCATAATCTGTTGCCTGTGAATACTTCATAATACACCTCAATCATGGACTTAATACATCCATCATAAAGTGAATGGGGAGCATGAGCAAGGGGGAGAGTGATTCGCGCTGTCATCTGCACTTTCGACGCCCATTTTTGGATGGGGCAACTTGACACTAAAAATCCTTGAGGGATATTATAGATATGATAAGTCTATGAATGTGTTGTTTGAAATGATCCAAGTACAGGGAGTTATTTTTTTGCCTCCATTAAGGATATTGAGGCTCTGTAATGGTCGTTTTGGATAACTGTTCAACATAAAAAGGGGAGGAACTTACAAATGAGCATTTGCCACACAACAGATTCTACGTTTCAACATGATGTAAAAAGCGAGGGCTATACTCTCGTCAACTTTTGGGCACCTTGGTGCGGGCCGTGCCGCTTTTTTGGGCCGATACTCGAATCGTTCGATAGGGAGCATAGCAGCGAAGTGAGAGTCCTAAAGGTCAATGTCGATGAACAACAAGAGATTGCCAATCAGTATGGCATTATGAGTTTGCCAACGACCATTTTGCTCAAGAACGGAGAAATGATTGACAAGGCCGTAGGAGCTGCCCCTCTAGCGGAACTGAAACAATTTGTTTTCAAGCATAGGTAGTAGGAAAACGAAGGGAACGCCATCGGTCAACTTGATCGGTGGCTTTTTGGTATCCAGTTGTTACTCGCATGCGTACTTTAATGAATAAAAGCGTTTGAGCGTTTTCGCGTTGTTTCGTGCTCTTGCAAGGGGAAGCGCTTCCAATGTACTCTCAAGATAACGACAAAATAATCCCAATTCACAAAATAATGTCAATAATCGAAAAGGAAAGCGGAGGGGTAGGCAATGAGCAATACCGATTTTTTCCCGATTCAGGACTGGGACTACCTGGAGTTTTATACAGGGAACGCCAAGCAAGCTATGCACTATTTCACAAATGCGTTTGGTTTTGAAGCAGTAGCCTATTCGGGCTTGGAGACAGGTTCTCGGGAAAAGGTTTCCTACGTCTTGAAGCAGAAGCATATGACGTTTGTGATCAGTGGGGCCCTTACGCCTGACAGCCCGATCGCGGATTTTGTGAAAAAGCATGGGGACGGAGTCAAGGACGTTGCCCTGCGTGTAGAGGATTGTGAGCAGGCTTACCGGGAGGCCGTTTCTCGCGGAGCCATTCCGATCATGGAACCGACTGAGTATACCGATGAATTCGGGACGGTCAAAAAAGCGATTATCGGTACGTACGGAGAAAACATTCATTCCTTTATCGAACGAAAAAATTACAACGGACCATTCTTCCCGGGCTATAAAGCTTACCAATCTCCAGTCAAAGGAGAGAGCACGGGTATCATCGGCATCGACCACATCGTTGGTAACGTCGAGATCATGGATGAGTGGGTAGAATATTACCAAAAGGTCATGGGCTTTACAGCCGTACAAAATTTCAGTGAGGACGACATCTCGACGGAGTATTCTGCGCTCATGTCCAAAGTGATGCAAAGTGGAACTGGACGCATCAAGTTCCCGATTAATGAGCCAGCAGAAGGACGCCGCAAGTCGCAGATTCAGGAGTTTTTGGAGTTCTACAAAGGACCAGGCGTACAGCATATTGCCATCCTGACCAATGATATTATCGAAACGGTATCGAAGCTGCGTGATAACGGTGTAGATTTCCTCATGGTCCCAGATGCGTACTACGAAGATTTGAAAGAGCGTGTAGGGGAAATTGACGAAGACATCGAGGCTTTGAGAAAGCTGGGGGTCTTGGTCGACAGAGACGACGAAGGCTATCTCTTGCAGCTGTTCAGCAAGCCGATTGTAGACCGTCCGACGCTGTTTATCGAGATTATCCAGCGCAAAGGAGCGCGCGGTTTCGGAAATGGCAACTTCAAGGCACTGTTCGAGGCGTTGGAGCGAGAGCAGGAGCGCAGAGGGAACCTTTAATTCATTGACGTAACAAGTATGACAAGACCATCTCAGGCTGAAAACGCTGAAGGGATGGTCTTTTTTTGTTTGCGAAGCAGAAAAAATAAATCTCATGAACCATTTACCCATCTCTATCATCTATACTAGTAGGAACCAAATGCTGGATATAAAGGGATGATTATGCGATGTGAGTATCAAGAGGGAAGTTCAGCAGGACATTCAGCTAACACAGGACGGTAGCGTAGAAGCTTTTGGTAGAGTCGTTCAAATAGCCGCATAAGTACACAGATGACCAAAAGAAAGTGAAAGGACTGAAATTGTGATGATTCATCGATTGGAGCCAAATGATTATGCAAAAATCAGGACGTTGCTGTCACCTAAGAACGTGAACGATCTGACCATCCAAGCGATTATCAATGGAACAAATCGAGGAGCGATTTTCGTAGATGATATGGAGCAGCCCCGGACAGCCTTGGTCGATCAAACCGGTGTGATCAGTATTTTCGTAGGGGATTCTGCCAATGAAGCGTTCACAGCGGATCTAGGTGCCTTTATCGAGGGGGAATTGCGCAGATATACGACCGAATCATGCGGGGGCACTCATTTTCTGGCAGTTGTCCCAGATGAAGAGTGGGAAAAAGCAGTGACCAAAGCCATCTCGCATCGAGAGATCGAAACGGATTGGGAGTATTACTACCAGTTCAATCCCGAGCAATACCAAGCGCGAAAGATCAGCTACCGCTCTCTGCCTGAAGGATACAGTTTGAATAGAATCGATGCAGGTGTCATCGAAAACGACCCGGACAACATCCTGATCGAGGTTGTAGAGGAATTCTATCATTCGGTGGATGATTTTTTGCAGTGGGGCATAGGATTCTGCGTATGTCGGGGAAATACGATTGTGAGTGCTTGCCTGTCTTGCTGTGTCCATGAGCGTGACCATGAAATTAGCGTGGAAACGTACGAGGAAGCCGACATGAACAAAGGCTTTGCTACACTTGCTTGCGCTTCGTATCTGGAGCATTGCATGGAACATGGACTGACACCGCATTGGACCACGCTGGAAACCAACGAGGAGTCGGTACGTCTGGGGACAAAGCTAGGATTTGAGCGGAAGGAAAAGTGTAAAATACTGGAGTTCGAATATGAAAATGATACGGGTTTCCATGGGTTGGCGAAATTACTTCGGCAACCTTTTTTACCAAGAAAGGAAGAGAAGCAAAAGGGAAATACGGTGTGAAGAGTGAATATTTTGATTAGTTATGAAAACAAACAGGAACGATCGGGCAGCGATAGAGAGGGATAAAACAATGAATCTGGCATTAATGGTCCCATTGACGGAGCGGACGGCGGTTTTGATTGTGATGGCCTTGCTGTTTACGCGTGTCCGTGCATTCCGCAGCATATTGAACCAGCAAGCGACGTGGCGGGAAAAAGCACTGATGGTCGTCATTTTCTCTGCTATTTCCATACTGGGTACCTATAATGGCATTTGGTATCAGGATGCGATTGCGAATTCACGCGTGATCGGGACGGTCGTGGCAGGCTTGCTGGCTGGTCCCTGGGTAGGGTTGATGACAGGACTGATTGCGGGAATTCATCGCTATTCCTTGGGCGGCTTTACAGATTTGGCATGTGCCATCTCGACCATAAGCGAGGGCTTGTTTGCGGGATTAATCTATCAGTTCCTCCGTAACCGCAGTAAAAAAATCGGGTGGACGACAGCGCTCTTCGTTGGTTTCTTGGCGGAGTGGCTGCAAATGGGAATTGTTTTGCTCATCGCACGCCCATACGCTGACGCTTTGGCATTGGTTCAGGCCATTAGTGTACCGATGTCAGTCGTCAACTCGGTCGGAATTGCTATTTTGATCATTATTATTGATTTGGCCAAAAAGGAAGAGGATCGGATTGGGGCGCTCCAAGCCCAGCGAACGCTGCAAGTAGCGGACAAAACACTATCGTACTTGCGTCAAGGGCTAACCTATGATTCTGCCCAAAAGGTCGCGGAGGAAATTTTGCGGACGACGCGTGTAGCAGCGGTAGCGATTACCGATACGCGCTCTGTACTTGCGCATGTTGGTGCAGGCTCGTCTCATCACGTAGTGGGAGAAGGCATAACGACCAAGGCGACCCGTGAAGTTTTATCGACCAAAGAAGTAAAGATTGCCCAGACGAAGGAAGAGATTGGGTGCAGGGAGACGAACTGTCCCTTGCGCTATGCGATCCTTGTCCCCCTGATGCGAAGACGTGAAGTGGCGGGTGTGCTTAAGCTGTATCAGGATCGCTCGCGCAAACTGTCGGCAGTGGACCTGGAACTCGTACGTGGATTGGGGAACCTGATATCGAGTCAGCTCGAACTGGCTGAGCTAGAGAAGCAGTCCCGCCTGTTGGCAGATGCAGAAATCAGGGCCTTGCATGCGCAGATCAATCCGCATTTCTTGTTTAATGCGCTCAATACGATCGTTTCGTTTATTCGCTTCCGTCCCGAACAGGCCCGTGAATTATTGATTCATTTGGGAGAGTACTTCCGCCGTAATTTGCATGACTCTGGCGGATATGTCAGTCTGGCGCGTGAGCTGGAGCATATCGAAGCCTATTTGGCCATCGAACGTGCGAGGTTCGGGGACAAGCTTCATGTAGAGTACGACATCGAGGACGGCGTAGAGCGGTTTACCGTGCCAGGACTGATTTTGCAGCCGCTGGTAGAGAATGCGGTCAAGCACGGGCTGTTGCCCAAGCGCGAAGGGGGAACCGTAGTGATTCGTGCGCGCCGCAAAGAAAAGCAAATCGTCGAACTGACAGTGGCAGATAATGGAGTCGGAATGGAGATGGACCCATCCGAGCGAGCACTAGATGAGAAGCGTGCAGGACGGCAATTATCTGGAATCGGTCTTGCCAATGTAAAAAGTCGTCTTCAATCGATTTACGGAGAACCGTATGGAATCGTGATCGAGAGCAAAAGCGGGAGCGGGACAACATGCACCATACAATTACCGATAGGGGTGAACGTCAGTGCTCAAAGTGTTCATCGTCGATGATGAGACGCCTGCCAGAGAAGAACTGCGGTATTTGCTGGAGCAGTTTTCGGAAGTATCCGTAGTAGGAGAGGCGGGCAGTGGGGAAGAGGCGTTGGAAGCGGTGCTTCAGACAGAGCCGGATGCGGTTTTTTTGGACATCCATTTGCAGGACAGGGACGGTGTAGATGTGGGGCAGGAGCTTCTGGAATCCATGGTCAATCCACCTGTCATCATCTTTGCAAGTGCGTATGAATTTCATGCGGTTCGAGCATTTGAGGCCGAAGCCGTTGATTATATCGTCAAACCGTTCAGCGAAATGCGTCTGGAAAAGACGATGAACCGGGTACGAAAAATGAGGCGGAAAAGTGAGCCTGCATTGGACGCGTCACCGCTACTGGAGGAAAGGCTACAATCCCTTCTGCAAAATGTACTGGTCGATACTCAGCCACATCGTGTCCCGGTAGAAAAAAACGGCAAGATCATGCTGATTGATCCAAACGAAATCGTCTATGCCACCTTGGAAGGAAGGTATGCGAGCATCTATACAGCAGGTGAGCAATATGCGACCACCTTTACGTTGCAGGAGCTGGAGAGCAGGCTGTCACGCCAACAGTTTTTTCGGACCCATCGCGCTTTCATTGTCAATTTATCTAAAACGGCAGAGCTCGTCCCTTGGTTTAAAGGCTCGATTCATCTAGTCATGCAGGATCAACGCAAAACAGAAGTGCCTGTTAGCCGCAATGTCGTAAAGGAATTGAAGAAACGATTGGGGTTTTAAAGGAAACAGACCAATCCTGCGTCCCGTTTGGGGGAGGATTGGTCTGTTTTTTTGACTGCTTACACGGGATAGTCATCGTTTTTCTTCCGTGTCACCATGATCCCTCCCAAAACGATCAGGATCAAGCCGAGGATGCCGCCTACTTGGGTAGACGCCAGATTCGCGATCAAAAATATGATAGCGAGAACAGTGAGGATGCCAATGGGGATCAAGAGAGCGGGTTTGCGATTGCCGAATAGGTAGAGTTCGGTAAGCCCCACAGCAGGACCAATCAGGAAGAAGGGCCACGTCGTGCTCATATCCCCATGAAAAAATAGCTGGCTGAAAAAGAAGAGTGGAGCATAAACGAGCAAGATCCCGCCTGGCACCAACAATCCAGCGCGATTCGGCATTGGGTTCATAAAAAAGAAAATATGAAACCCGATTCCTGGGATGAGAAGAAAGACTGGCCAAAGCATGTCCATTGCGAGCGGTACGTTCAGGTAGGTAGCCAGAACAAAAATCGCTCCGATTCCGATAATGATGTAACCCCCGATTCGTCGCATGTGCGTATTCTCCTTTTTGATTTCCATACCAATTTATGTATAACTTTAACATATTGTGGAGGGGTTTGTATCGGACTCGGGGCGGAGACTTTCTACGTCCCCAAATTGAACGCGCTTACACTCAAACGAGGATGGTGCAGCTTATGCCTGTTTTTGTACGGTTCAGTCATTTTTTATGTTGGCAAGCTGTCCGATGTGATACGTTTTTCTAAGGTCCATTGCCTGAATATTAAATAAATAGAAGGAGGCGACTCGGATGAAGAAATGGTTTCTTTCCCTCTTGATTTGGGGCGGGATAGCCGCATTGGGTGCTGTCGGATTCGGGATGATAGCCCTCTGGCAAGGTGAATCAGTCAACTCGTTCTGGTTACTGACAGCCGCATTTTGCACTTATGCTGTAGCATATCGTTTTTACAGCAAATTCATAGCAAAAAAACTAATGGCGCTCGATGACAATCGCGCTACTCCAGCAGAAGTGAACAACGACGGCAAAGACTTCGTGCCCACGAACAAATGGGTGTTGTTTGGGCACCATTTTGCTGCGATTGCAGGAGCAGGCCCGCTCGTAGGTCCTACGTTGGCTGCGCAAATGGGATATTTGCCGGGAACGATCTGGATTATCGTCGGGGTCGTGATCGGTGGAGCGGTACAAGACTTTATTATTCTGTTCGGATCGATGCGTCGCAATGGAAAGTCTCTCGGTCAGATTGCCAAGGAAGAGATCGGTCCTGTTGGCGGAGCACTCGCTTTGATTGGTATTATTGCCATTATGATTATCCTGATTGCTGTTTTGGCCATGGTTGTGGTTAACGCTCTTGCTGAATCACCGTGGGCTACCTTCACGATATTCATGACGCTCCCTATCGCGATCATGATGGGATTGTATATGCGGTATATACGACCTGGGCAAGTATTGGAAGGCTCGATTATCGGGCTTGCCCTGCTGTTCTTTTCCCTCTGGCTCGGTCAAATCGTTGCTGCATCGCCAACATGGGGACCAGCCTTCACGTTTTCCAAAGTACAGCTTGCCTGGATGATCATTGTGTACGGGTTTATTGCCTCGGTTTTGCCTGTGTGGCTGCTGTTGGCACCGCGCGATTATCTCAGCTCATTCTTGAAAGTAGGGACGATTGCGGTATTGGCGGTGGGAATTGTGCTGACACTGCCGCCATTGCAAATGCCAGCACTGACAAAGTTCATTGATGGAACTGGCCCTGTTTTTGCAGGAAATCTGTTTCCCTTCTTGTTTATTACCATCGCGTGCGGAGCCGTATCAGGATTCCATTCACTCGTATCATCCGGAACGACGCCGAAGATGATCGCGAAGGAATCGCATGCGCCATTGATCGGCTATGGCGGGATGCTGATGGAGTCTGGCGTTGCGGTTATGGCGATGATTGCAGCGTGCGTGTTGACTCCCGGTGTCTATTTTGCGATCAACTCACCTGCCGCAGCAATTGGCGTGGATGTAGTTCAGGTTGCGACGACGATAACAGGCTGGGGCTATACCGTAACCCCTGACCATTTAACAACGCTCGCCAACGACATTCAAGAAAAGACGATCCTTTCCCGGACGGGCGGAGCACCGTCACTGGCAATTGGGATGGCGACGATTTTCTCGGGAGTATTGGGTGGCAAGGCATTAATGGCTTTCTGGTATCACTTTGCGATCTTGTTTGAGGCTGTCTTTATTTTGACGACGATCGATGCGGGAACGCGTGTCGGACGATTTATGGTACAAGACATGCTCGGCAACGTCATTCCGAAAATGAAGGAAGTCAACTGGCTGCCAGGTAATCTGATTGGTTCTGGGATCATTACCATCGGATGGGGATACTTCCTGCTCCAAGGTGTCATGGACCCGTTGGGAGGCATTTACACCCTGTGGCCGCTCTTTGGTATCGCAAACCAAATGCTCGCCGCGATAGCGTTTACGGTGGGAACGACGATTATTTTCAAAATGGGCAAAGCGGCTTACTCGTGGATCACACTCGTACCGATGGCTTGGCTGACGACGGCTACGCTGACAGCAGGCTGGCAAAAGCTGTTCCATCCTGATCCAAAAATCGGCTTCCTCTCGCATGCAGAAGCATTCCAAAAGGCACTGGATGCGGGCACGCTGCCAAAAGGAGTAAAAACGGTAGAAGCTGCACAAAAAATGATCTTTAACGACCAGATCGATGCTGTGGTATGTGCGATCTTCATGGTCATTACGATTGGGATCATTCTCGATGGTGCGCGGGTATGGATCAATATTCTCCGCGGCAAGCACTATCCGTTGCAGGAGTCTCCGTACATCAAGTCCAAAGGAAATGTATTTGACGGGAAAGGACATCACGTAGCATGAGGCGCAAGCTAAGGGCAATGCGAAAGGCAATGCGCAAAGTGAGCTCTGTTATTAAAACCATTTTCGGAATGCCTGACTATGACCGCTATCTCGCCCATTGGTACGAGACGCATGGGGAACCGGGTATCTTTCCGATGACAGAGCGTGAGTATTACATGTACGCATTGACCGAACGATTTGAAAAAGGCGGCGTAACGCGCTGCTGCTAAAGTGGTCATGTAAAAAAGGGTGTCTCCCCGGTCAGAAAATGACGAGGGAGACACCCTTTTTCAATAATCCGGGTGCTGGGTGAAGCAACGACATTTCAGGCACACTCCCCATGGCTAACGTGTGGTGTAACAGCAGGTAAAGTATGGTACACTAAATCATATAGCATGGCCGTTTTTTAACACGAGCTGTCTCATCATATTCAATTAAAACATCGAAGCCTCTCTTTCTGGAAGAAAAGGGCGTGCTTTGCGAAAAAATAAGTCAAGTTTTAGGTGGCGATACGTGTGCAAGCATCAACACTGGCGGCTCTCAAGGAGCTCGCTTTGCAATGCGCCCGTTCAGCGGGTGAGCTGAGTTTGAAGCGAATGAAGGAGCCTTTTACCGTCGAGTATAAAACATCTGCCTCCGATCTTGTTACAGCCGTAGATAAAGAAGTGGAGAATCACGTCATTCAGATGATTCTTGCACGCTTCCCTGATCACGGCATTCTTGGAGAAGAGAGTGCACATGTGGAGGATTACAAGCAGTATGACACGCTTTGGGTCATCGACCCGATTGATGGTACGACTAATTTTGTGCATCAGCAAATCAATTTTTCCGTTTCCATTGCTGTGTATCATAAGGGAGAGGGAATGGTCGGAGCGGTTTATGATCCTTCCAGAGACGAGTTGTTTTATGCGGTAAAAGGGGAAGGGGCTTTTCTCAATGATCGTCCCTTGCAAGTGAATCGAGAAGTGAGCCTGGAGCAAGCTTTGTTATGTACGAGCGTATTTTGGAACAAGCGTGCTGAGCAGATCGGCATTGATTTGATTGTGAAAAAGCTTGCTGGGAAGGTTCGCGGAATGCGTCTTTTGGGAAGCGCCGCTCTGGAAATGGCGTATGTGGCTGCGGGAAGACTGGATGGCTATGTCAGTATGCAGCTCAATGCGTGGGATTTCGGGGCAGCTCGCATTATTGTAGAGGAAGCAGGCGGCCGGGTGACGACCATGGCGGGAACACCACTGCCGTACGACCAAAAAAGCAGCGTGATGGCTTGCAACCCGACTTTTTATGAGGAGCTGCAGCAGTTCCTGAAATCGGAACATACCGATGTACCTTCACAAAATTAAGTGTACAAGAACCCACCGGACATGCGCATCCAGTGGGTTTTCTTTTGTTATGCATCTTGGGTTTTCGTTTGGATGTCGGGTGCATATGCTATAAAAGCATAGCCGGAAGACGAGCAGCGACTGTATTTGTTACGAAGTCGGCTTGTCCGAATAAGGGGGGATAACCATGACCCTGATCGAGGAAAGTGTAAAGTTGATCCTACAGCATCAAGCGAGTACCGGGGCGTACATCGCTTCACCCGCATTTGTCCACTATCAGTATGCGTGGCTCCGCGATGGAACATTTACGGCCTACGCAATGAACCGTACTGGCAAGCATGAGAGTGCCCGCAAGTTTTACCAATGGTGTAATGATGTGATCCGAAAGCATGAGACAAAGGCAAGAGCAGCCATTTCGGCAGTAAAAAATGGATTAGACAAAAATGATGCGGGAAGAGACCGCTTTTTGCATACGCGCTATACAGCGGACGGAGAAGAAGTGGCAGGTGAATGGGGCAGCTTTCAGCTCGATGGCTACGGGACATGGCTGTGGGGGCTGGCTGAGCATGTGCGGATGAGTGGAGAGCATGACTTGATTCACGAGGTCAAGCCATCGATTGAACTGACGATTGACTATGTCCTGGCGTGCTGGCAGCTCCCGAACTTTGATTGCTGGGAAGAGGGAGGAGACCGAATCCATCCAGTGACGCTGGGAGCCATTTATGCCGGGATCAAGGCGATGGAGCCTTATTTGCCCGAACGAGCTTTCGAACTCGCTCAGCAAGGAGAGACCATCCGCCAATTCATACGCGAGCATGGTACAGCCAACGGGCGATTGATAAAATCCGTCGGGGATCATTCAGTGGATGCAAGTCTTCTCTGGTTGGCACTGCCGTATGGGATCGTCGACGTGAATGATCCGCTTATGATCCGGACCGTGCAGGCCATAGAAGAGGAACTGCGCGCAGGACACGGCGTGCATCGCTACCCGGCTGATACGTATTACGGCGGGGGGCAGTGGCTGCTGTTATCTGCGTGGTTGGGCTGGTATTACGTGAAAACAGGCAGGCGTGAAGAAGCCGAAAAGATAGCAGCGTGGATTGTGTCCCAGCGACAAGCGAGCGGACTGCCTGAACAAGTACAGGAACATTTGCTTTCCCCGGCTCATTATGAGATGTGGGTGGAGAGAGCGGGCCAACCCGCTGTGCCGCTCCTTTGGTCGCATGCGATGTTTCTCGTGTTGGCGGCAGAGCTCGGCATTCCGTACTAGCCAGGAAGAGGGTCTTCCTGGTTTTTCTTATTGCTGACATCTATTGACACCATTTGTTGCTATGCTCAGTTCAGGACTCTGTTGGAATACTCGCAAGCAGCTTGGCTATCACAGACAGTGTGAGCACCTGCCTCGCTGAGCATAGAGACATTCTGTGATTTGCACTTTGAGGATGCCTGCGCACAAATGGGATGCCCGGTTCTGTTTCTCCCGGCGGAGACTGAGTCAAAGCTCGATGTGAAGCTCTCTCTGATCCAAATGGATACGAGGCATCCGCAAAGCAAAACGGTAGTCATTCCAAGCTCCAAGCATTTGATTCCGATCGATACGCCTATAGCGACAAGCATGGAAATACTGGCGTTTCTAAAAGGGTTGGTGTTTGAATGTGCTTCTGGATAACCGAGGCTTCATCGTTGCGAGCAGGACACCGACAAGCGTCACAACGCCACCAGCCATCGTCACAAGCGTAGGACCTTCACCCAGCCACACCCAAGCAATCAGAAAAGCGAGCACTGGCGTCATGTAAAGGGAGGTAGTAGCCTCCGAGGTGCCAACGACAGAAGTCACATAGGCGAGGGACAAATAAGCAACAACGCTAGGGAAAATGCCCAAATACACAACACTGAGTGTCACTTCCCAAGGCGCTTGGGCTATCGCAGTGCCAAGTCCGGGCAGAAAGAAGAGCATGCAGAAGGTACCTGCCCATAAGGTGTAGGCGGTAAACGCGAGAACGCCGTATTTTTCTACGAGTGGCTTCTGAAACGCAAAGTAAATGCTTTCGCTACTGGCTGCCAATAAAATCAAGAATATTCCGTCTGTTATTTGAAGGGTCTCTCCTGTGCCAATCGTACAGATGGCGACTCCTAGAAAACTGATCAGTGCACCGAACCAGCCTCTCACACCGAAATGCTCCCGGAAGAATAGGAGAGCGAGGAGAGCGGAAAAGATCGGCGTCGTCGTGACCAAAAGGCTGGCTACCCCTGCACTTACGCTCATCTCCCCGTAGTTGAGCGCTGTATGGTAAACGGCGAAACCCAAGCCCCCAAGCAGAAGGATAGCTGGGACATCCTTTAACTCCGGCAGACGGATGCGGAAAAACAGTGCGAGTATCCCGAGAAAAAGAGAACCAATCAGAAAGCGAAGCAGCGAGAGATGCTCCGGCGAGTATGCTTGCAGCCCAACGCGAATACCGGCAAAGGCCGAGGCCCATAACAAAATGCTGATGGCATGTGCAGCGAAAATACGACTTCTGACAGGATGAAACAAGATAACTTCCCTCCTTTGAATGAAAAAACCAACCTGCTATTCTCTGCTTCTTCTTTCTTTTCCATGGTAAACAAGAAGTGGTAAAATATCTGCAACCACTCGGCTATCAAAAAAACCAACCACTTTTACCTATGAAGATGAGGAAGAGGAAGGGATCGATCAGGTTGCACAGAGAGAAACGGTTGCCGAAATATCGGAAAATTATTGATTTTATCAAAGGAAAAATATCTACAGGAGAATGGCCGATTGGCAGCAAAATCCCCAGCCAACGCGACTTGGCACAAGCGTTCGAAGTCAATCGGAGCACGGTCATTGCGGCATTGGAGGAGTTGACCGCAGACGGGTTGATCGAGGGCAAGCTGGGAATGGGCACTGTCGTTGTCAATAATACCTGGACGCTGTTGGCTACGACACCACCGCCGGATTGGAATGAGTACGTCAGATCTGGATTGCACAAGCCAAGCATGACGTCGGTGCAAGAAATCAATAAGCGTGAATTCCAGTCAGACCTGATTCAGCTGAGCAAAGGAGAGCTCTCCCCAGACATGTTTCCAGTCGATACGATGAAGCAAGTCATGGAGCGGGTAACGAGGAACCTTAGCGGATTTGGGTATGAAGAGCCGAGAGGGTACCTTCCCCTGCGCCAAGCGGTCAGTGATTATGTCGGACGACAAGGAATTACAGCTTCGCCGTCTTCTGTCTTAATCGTGTCTGGTGCATTGCAGGCGCTCCAGCTCATTTCGGTTGGGTTATTGCATCGAGGTTCAACTGTGTTTTTGGAACAGCCTTCGTATCTCAATTCCTTGCATGTGTTCCAGTCGGCGGGGATGGAGCTTGCCGGATTGCCGATGGATCGTCAGGGGATGATTGCACAGGCGATCTATGCGAGGCGAAAAGAGGAGCATGGGGCGATTCTGTACACCAATCCTTGCTTTCATAATCCAACAGGCATCCTGATGACAGAAAAACGCCGGCTGGAGCTGCTGCGGGTATGTGAAGAAGAGCGTCTGCCGATTATTGAGGATGACATTTACCGCGAGCTGTGGACGAAAGAGCCTCCACCGCTGCCCCTCAAGGCTAGAGATAAACACGGAACTGTCCTGTACATCGGGAGCCTGTCAAAGACATTGACCCCCGGCTTGCGGATTGGATGGGTAGTGGGGCCAGAGCCAGTTATCGAACGCCTGGCCGATATCAAGATGCAGACGGATTACGGAGTCAGCTCACTATCACAACGTGTGGCGGAGGAGTGGCTGGCAAGTGGCTTGTATGAGAGGCATGTGCACAAGGTCAGAGAGCAGCTCATTACAAGACGAGCGGCTGCCATCCGGGCACTTACGCAGCACATGAGTGAGCTCGCGACGTGGGAAGTGCCTGAGGGAGGATTTTTCATCTGGCTGAAAATGAATGGAAAGCTCTCGACGATGGAGCTCTTTACAGCAGCCAAACGCCAGGGCATTCTGCTGAATCCAGGCAACATTTACGGGGAGACGAAAGAAGGGTATGTGCGGCTCTCGTATGGGTACGCTTCGATCGCCGATTTTGAATCTGGCATTGAGAGGCTTGGTCAAATCGTCCGCGATCATAGATAAAAGCAGAGGAAAGGTGGAGGCGGCAGCCAGTTGCTAATTTCATCACTGTCGCCTTCCAAAAGCAGGATGTCCACGGCCGGAAACAGCTTGCGAAAGCTGCCCAAAAGTCCGGGCAAAAAGCGGGAGGCGACTCAGCAAGGAGAGACCATTCGCCAATTCATATGCGAGCATGGTACAGCCAACGGGCGATTGATAAAACCCGTTGGGGGGCAGTGGCTGTTGTTATCTGCGTGGTTGGGCTGGTATTACGTGAAAACGGGCAGGCGTGAAGAAGCCGAAAAGATAGCGGCGTGGATTGTGTCCCAGCGGCAAGTGAACGGACTGCCTGAACAAGTACAGGAGCATTTGCTTTCCCCGGCTCATTATGAGATGTGGGTGGAGAGAACAGGGCACCCCGCTGTACCGCTCCTATGGTCGCACGCGATGTTTCTCGTGTTAGCGGCAGAGCTCGGCATTACGTACTAGCCAGTAAAGAAGGTCTTTCTGGTTGGTAGCGATCAACCGGGATAATTTAAAAAAGGTATTCAGGAGCAAAAATACATTCCTGAATACCTGTTAGTTTCATACTTCTTAAGGCACTCCTTAGCTCTTTATGACACATCTTTTTCCAGTGTTACTTCATGAAATGATTTCATACGCAGTTGTAAAAATGGGGTGAACAATAATGTACAAGCCGAAGCTAACAATCCAATGCCACCCGCAAATAAAGCGAACCGTAAACCCATTGTCCCCCCTATCATCCCTCCAATCAACGAGCCTAGCGGTAAAGAACCCCACGAGATAAAGCGAAAGGTAGCATTCACGCGACCTTGCAGGGCATCGGGTACAATTACTTGGCGTAAACTGACGGTACTAATGCTAAACATGGAGACACCCATTCCGAAAAGAAGCTGTCCCGTCATCATAATCAACGCCATGCTTAATTCTGATCCTACTGCTAATGGAGCAAGCAAACCGCCACTTGCTGCGATCGTAGCGGAACCCACAATAGTTGGACCTACTCCAAAACGACGTACAGCCCTTTGGGCAAGCAGAGAGCCAAATAGGTACCCTACTCCTAGCGTTCCATAAATGATGCCAACAATGCTCGCACTGATTTTGAGTTCTTGCGATGCATATAGAACATAAACACTAAAAATAACATTCCAGGAAAGGTTAAAGATTGTTGAGCAGCGCACCACTCCCCACAGCAACGGTTTTGTGTAAACCGTATGCAGCCCTTCTTTGATTTCCAGCCACATGTTTTTTGGTTTTTTCGCATCTGTCACGACTGTCTCCAACTTGCGAATCCGGGCTATGTACACAGCGGATACAAAAAAGGCTACCGAAGTGAATAATATTGCAAAAGGAGCGGTGATTAACTGTTCCAGTCCACCTGATAAACCCGGCCCAGCAATTTGCGCGGTAGATTTACTAGTCTCTAGTTTGCTATTCCCATCAACAAGCTGCTCCTTGCTCACAATGGAAGGCAAAAAGGATGTATAGGCAACATCGAAAAAGACAGTACAGATCCCCACTATGAAGGCTATCAAATATAGAACTGTCATATTCAGGAATCCAGTTAAGGCTGTCAGCGGCACTATGAGCAGTAATGCACCCCTGAAAAAGTTAGCGGCGACAAGAATGGGTCGCCGGGGAAATCTATCTATCCATACACCAGCGAGCAACCCGAAAAGGATAAATGGCGCATACTCGGCAAAACCAAGCAACCCCATTTGCATGGGACTGGCTCCTAAATAGAGAGCTGCCACTAATGGCATTCCTAATAATGCAACCTGAGTCCCAAACTGTGATGCCGTTTGCCCAATCCAGAGCCTGCGAAAATCTGTGTTCGTTAACAATCCTTCCACCTTGTTACTCATGTTCGTTCCCCCATTTTTCGTCACAACTAATTGCCATTTTTCGTATTTTTAGTATAGGGGAAACTATGTTTCAAGATCTTGCGCTTTCATTATCATAGTCAAAGCACGACGTCCAAAAAAAGATCGGCATGATCGGTTGATGCCGCGAGCTCAAGTGCCGCAGAAGATTCGGTTATTGAATTTTTATTACACCTGCGTTATATTCCATATATGAAATACTGATGATAAGGAGTCCCTCTATGCATAGATTATCGAATGTTGAATTCATGCTCCTGCAATTGATCGCGGAACATCGTCAAGCTTCCGGATACGATATTATGAAGTTAGTCGAACAGCGAGGCTATAAAGAATGGGCAAATATCGGTACAACTTCGATATATACAGGATTGAAGAAACTTAGCGATAAAGGATGGATCGCACCTGAGACATCCGACGAGAAATCCGGCAAGGGGCCAGCGCCGACCCGGTTTGCCCTCACCGAAGTGGGTACACGTAAGCTGAGAAATGAAATTCTTGATTGTCTGTCGTCTACACGGGAACGTGACAACCGCTTCGATCTCGGTTTGGCCGCTTTGCCCCATATCGGGAAGGAAGAGGCCGTCATTGCTTTACGGAAACGACTGGATTTTCTTGGACAAGCCTCGATAAAAATAAGACAGAAGTACGAATCACAAGGCGGAGCTAGCTTGCCGCTGAACGTAAGGGCGTTGTTTTTGCATCCATTAAGCTTAATCGAGAGCGAGCAAGCGTTCGTTAGTCGTTTCATCCATGAATTATTGGAGGAGGCAAGTAAACATGGTCAAATTTATTGAAGGTTTCATTCCTTATCAAGGGGAACATTGCGAAACAACCGCCATGGGCAATTTATTGCAATATGCGGGAGTCCACCTGTCTGAGCCGATGTTGTTCGGACTCGGGCAAGGGCTTGGATTCATATACTGGGATTCGAAGGGAATGGACTTTCCTTTCATCGGAGGAAGGATAAAACCGGATAAACTGACCGCTTATCTCGCCGAACGACTCGGCTTGAACGTCAGATATCAAGAAACCTCGTCCATCAATAAGGCGTGGCAGAACGTCCGAAGTAGCATCGAACACGGCATTCCGGTTGCGCTTAAATTAGATTCTTATTACTTGGATTATTTTACGAACAAAGTGCACTTCGCCGGTCACTATGCGGTACTTTACGGTATAGATGACGAATACGCCTACTTGGCGGACACCAGACAACAGGGGGGACTTGTGAAGACGAGTTTGACAAGCTTGGCCGCTGCCAGAAATGCAAAGGGACCCATGAGCTCCCGGAATCGTTCCTTTACGATCGAGCCAAACGACGCATTGCTTCCGCTTGTTTCTGCTATACGTGTATCCTTGACCATGAATGCGCAAGACTATCTAAACCCGCCGATTCAGAATATTGGCAATAGAGGCATTGTTAAAATGAGCAATGAAATCCTGAAGTGGCCTTCTCGCAGCAACAATGTCGAACATGATTTATGTCTTACCGCGATGCTAATGGAGCGGGCGGGAACCGGTGGCGCTTTATTTCGGAATCTGTATAGGGATTATTTGAGAGAATGTGCGGAACGGCTGGAGGACCCGAGGATCGAACAAGCCCACTGTATGTTTACAGAGATCGCTCCAATGTGGGGTAGCGTCTCTGCATCAATCGACCATGCAGGAAGAACAGGTGAGCACCAAGAGCTCGTGCATGCGTCTAAGCTGTTGCTTGAGATTGCGGATAAAGAACGCGCAGCCATGGAGCTATTGTTGTGATAGCTTTACACTTACATGGAACGGAATCATTCCTTTATGCTTAAAGTATAATAGCTTGATTTCAAAAGAGGAGGAATCAGAAAGTTGAAGTACTATCGCTATGTGTTAAGTATCCCACCTTTGGATTGGGAGTGTTGCTTTCTTAGCATTGAGGAGTATAAGCAGAGCTTTGCGAATAAGTATCATCAAAATATAGAGTATTACAGGCAAGTTATCGGGGATTGTCAACAGCATCTCGTTGATATCGACAACCTTGCTGTTGTGACTTATAAAGATCTGTGTGCAAGCGTTCATTCTGCTGAGCTGCGCTGTCCAGCCATGATTTTCTCCATACCGAGTGGCGATCATCGAGGATCAGCTTTGTTTTGTATCATGTACAAGCTTGAAAACGACGGGGATACGTTTATTTACTCTCCTGTTCCACTTGTTCATCTAGAGCAAGATCAAGCAGGTGAAATAGAGCTTTCATTGTTTGAATGAAAAAACCAACTAGCTATTCACTACTTCTCCTTTTTCTATGGCAAGAAAAAAGTGGTAAAATATACATAACTACTCAGCTACCAAAAACCAACCACTTTTATCTAAAATCCTCGTCCGCGATCATAGATAAAAGCAGAGGAAAGGTGGAGGCGGTAAACAATGGCGTATATAGAAATCACGAAAAAGAATATAGAAACGGAGCACATATGCTGTGCATTAGGTGCAAAACAATACGAACATTCAGTAGCCGAGAAGAAGAAGTGGCTGACAGAGCGAATGGATGAAGGGTTGGTTTTTTATCGCTTGGATGAGCGAGCAAAAGTGTTTATTGAGTACTTGCCTGCGGAAATGGCATGGGTTCCAATTGAAGCGCCCAATTATATGTACATTAACTGTTTGTGGGTGTCTGGCAGATATAAAGAGAACGGGCATGCGAAACAATTGTTGCATCATTGCAAGGAAGATGCCATCAAACGTGGTATGGACGGAATCGTTCATATCGTAGGGAAGAACAAGTACCCGTATTTGAGTGAGAGGCGTTTTTTTGAGCATATGGGGTTTGAGCTGGCAGACCAAGCAGAGCCGTATTTTCAATTAGTGGCATGGAAATGGAATGAACAAGCCGCTATGCCGTCCTTTAAGAAAACAGGAACGACTTCTTCAACGGAGAAAGGCGTCACCATTTATTACACAGCGCAGTGTCCATTTGCTGTTGGTGTTTTGGAAGAGCTGAGAAAAGTAGCGGAAGCGAAAAGTGTTCCCTTTCATGCGTACGAGCTGACAACGAGGGAAGCAGCACAGAACGCGCCTGTCATATGGACGACCTTTGGCCTGTTTTATGAGGGGGAATTTATTACCCATGAAATTATGAGTGCCAATAAATTTGAAAAATGGCTAACAGAGCTTCTCGCACACCAAAAGCCCCGCCCATCCCAATAGGCGAGGGCTTTGTTCGTGTGACTACTTGCTCGTTGGCGTGAAATCCATGCCTTTTACATATTGCTGGCTGTGAACGGCGAACTCTGCCGTGAGTGGGGAGATCGACTGCCAGTTGCGAACCGCGAGCACGACTTCCCTTGTAATCGGGGGCGACAGAGGGATCGCGACGACTTTGGGGATGACAGGTGGCATGTACAGCTCAGGCATGATGGTGACGCCGATATACTCCTGCACCATGGTCAAAATCGTATACACCTCACGCACTTCAAACGTAACTGTTGGGGTGATGTGATTCTCTTGCAGCATTTTTCGGATGCAGCCATCCTTTGGCATGATAAAGCAGCGTTCCGCAATTTCGGAAAAACGAAGGGTCTGACTATCTTTCAGCGGATGGGTATCTGGCAAAATGACCATCATTTCGTCTTGCAAAAGCGGCAACGTTTGCATTTCCTTATCAGGCATAACGGTAAAAGCAATGTCGACAACCGAGCTGTGCAGCCAATTGCTAATTTCATCACTGTCGCCTTCCAAAAGCAGGATGTCCACGGCCGTAAACCGCTTGCGAAAGCTGCCCAAAAGTCCAGGCAAAAAGCGGGAGGCGACGCTGGGGATCGAGGCAATACGCAAGGTACCGGACGAAATCCCGCGGGCCACGTTTGCTTCCTCCTTCATGCAGGATGTGATGTTCAAAATGTCGCGAGCGTGCGAAAGCATTCGTTCTCCGATGCTCGTCGGAGTAATCCCGCTGCGACTGCGCTGAAAAAGGCTGACGCCTAGCTCTTTTTCCAGGGACTGAATCATCTGCGAGACGGCGGATTGCGTAAAGCCGATTTCTTCTGCTGCCCGCGTGAAGCTACCAGCTTTTGCTGCGGCGACAAACACTTGCAGTTGGGTAAGCGTCATGTCTCCTCGTTCCTTTTCATTAGTTTTATCTTATGAAAAATATTATAAATCATTGTTTTACTAATGGAAAAGAGCTTCGTATAGTAAAAGACATCACCACCAAGCACATACGAGGAGGAACATAGATGCATCCCGAATGGCAGCGAATTGCAAATGAATTTATCGAGGCGACCTCTTACCGGGTAGGCGAGCTAGAAAAAGGCTGGGCCTCTCGTTATGATTTTTCCAAAAGACCAGCGACGTATTTGCGCTATGAAGAGGTGTTTGCACGCATAGAATTGGGCAAGCCGCAGTTTCCAGCATCCGTCGATTTGTGGGAGGTCCTCGCTAATCGAAGATCCAAGCGTAATTTCTTGAAGCAGCCCATGACGCTTAATGAATTGAATCTCTTGCTGTGGGGGACACAGGGTATCACAGATGATATGGGAGACTATCAATTACGCACGACGCCGTCTGCCGGGGCCCTGTATCCGATTGAGACGTACCTGATGATCAACAACGTGGAAGGACTCGAGAAGGGCCTGTATCACCTGGATGTACAGAATTGGTGCTTGGAGGGACTGAAGAGAGAAGACACGTCCGAGATTGCCTATCTGTTCACGGAAGAACAAGAGGTGACAAGACGGGCTGCTGTCAATTTCGTTTGGACAGCGATGGTAGATCGCACGAAAGACAAATACAAAGAGCGTGCGTACCGCTATATTTGGTGGGACTCCGGGCACGTTTCGCAAAATCTGCATTTAATAGCAAATGGATTGGGGCTTGGGGTAACGACGATTGGTCACTGGATGGATCATGACATGAACGAATATTTAGGCATTGATGGCACGTCGCATCTGTCTGTGTTGATGGCATCAGTGGGCAAAATCGCAGGCGGTCATTGGCTAACAGACCGACGACCGGAATAAGCACGTAAAAAGGATGGGCATAAAAAGCCGCATCCT